>CAZTDN010000015.1:0-71321 GCA_964611895.1 uncultured Pseudobdellovibrionaceae bacterium | reverse complement strand
CAAACACAATGTAGCTTTTCTTTGCCTGAACGTTGAGCTTGAACCAAAGAATTGATATTTATTTCTTGTTTCTTGATTATCTTCGGTTGCAGTGAGTTCTTGTCTCTGCGGTCCGGGTTTGCAGAGTTGCTCGAAGTATTGTCGGAGAGAGATGCCAAGAATGATCTCGTTTTCCATTTGTTGCGGTCCGTCCGACAGCTCGTGCGAGCAGAAGACACCAACAAGCCTGGGGTAGACCGCAGGACTCTGGAGCAGCTGAACGAGATATTTATCGATATTTCCGCCGAACGAAACCCGCAGCGTCTGCTTGCAACTATTCTGAGGCGAAGTTTGGATCTGACAGGTGCCGAAGGAGGGACGCTGTACATGATCCAAGAAGTGGACGGAGAGATCTACTTCAGAATTAAAATATCGGGAGAGAGAGGGCAAGAGGTTCGCTTTGCCGAACAAATGCATAAAGTCGTCGAGTCGAGCGTCTGCGGGTATGTCGCTATTACGGGCAAGGTTTCAAACATTTCTGACGTAGAAAAACTTCCTTCTATGACCGTCCCTCAGTGGCAAAAAACTGTCGACTATCAGGGCGCCAAAGCAACTCGGTCGCTTCTCACCGTTCCCCTTAAGAACGGAAGAAATGAGATCACGGCGGTGCTCCAACTCGCCAATAAAAAAGAAACCCCCAACGATTCTACGAGCCCCACGTGCTCTTTTGAAATAGGGGATGAGAGCCTATTATCCTCTTTTGCCACTCAAGCCGCGATCTGCCTGGAGAATCTGGATCTCTACGCGGATATTCAAAAGCTTTTTGAAGGATTCATCAAAGCCTCCATCACGGCCATTGAGGCACGCGATCCGAGCACCGGGGGGCACTCAGAGAGGGTGGCCAAGCTATGTGTCGGTTTGGCGCGTGCTACGAATGATGTTACCTCGGGGATCTACCGATCGGTACGTTTCAAAGAAGAAGAAATTCGTGAGCTCGAGTACGCTGCTCTATTGCATGATTTTGGAAAAATCGGAGTCCGGGAAGAAGTTCTGGTCAAAGCCAAAAAATTACATTCGTACCAGCTCGAAGGAATCAAAGAACGCATAAAAATATGCAAGGCAGCGGCAAAGATCGCCTTTTTAGAAAGGCAAATCAAATCCGGTCCAAACCCTAAATGGGAGGCTGAGTATAATCGCCGTCTAGAAGAAATCGATTACTATTGGAATGTCATTCTCGTGGCCAACGAACCCAATGTACTCAAGAGTGAGAACAAGGCCGGGTTGGAACGTATTCGACACGAACAGATGCTTTTGCCCGATGGAACACCCGTTTCCGTTTTAATGGAGGAAGAGTATCAAGCACTCTCTGTGTCACAGGGCTCTTTGACCGATAGCGAGCGCCTGGAGATCGAGTCGCATGTGCGGCATACTTACCAGTTTTTGAAAATGATTCCGTGGACAAAGGATTTTAGGCATTTGCCCGAAATTGCCTACTGCCATCATGAAAAACTCGATGGCAGCGGGTACCCCCGTGGTTTGACCTCCCACGAGATCCCGCTGCAGTCCAAAATAATGACCATCGCAGACATTTTTGATGCGCTGACGGCTGCCGATCGTTGGTACAAGGAAGCTGTTCCGACGCAGAAGGCAATCGATATCTTGGCTCAGGAAGTGGCGGCCGGGCAGCTAGATCCTGTGCTCTTTGAGATTTTTGTCGAAAAGAAAATCTTTGATGTGACTCAGCCAAAATCTTCCAACAAAGTGGCCTAGCCAGCGACGTACTCCAGAAAAAAACGCACTATCGAGTGCCCAAACGCCAACGAGGACTCCTTGCTCTCGACGGGAATCCCCTGACTTTTCAAAAAACTGAGGGTGGATTCTGGATGGGACTGAAATCCCCAGATTGGCAGGGATCGGTGAGCTATCGCGTCGATCGCGACTTCGGGACTCTTGCCGACGATTTCAAAGTCGGGGGGGCACAGCACAACGGCCTCTCGGTGAGAAACCACCAATGGACCCTGCAGGGTTTGAAGTTTCCAGAGTGGATTCGGAGAGAGTGTTACTGTGCGCAGCCCCAGGTGTTTGTGTTTATCGGCAAAGACAAAGTCGACTTTTCCCCCAAAGAGTGAAGCGATGAGCTGATGCCCATAGCAGAGGCCGAGCGTGGGGACTCCGCCCCGTAGATGTGGCAGAAGCCACTGGTTCATTTCAGCTTGCCAGGGGAAAGCGTCGTGCACACTGCTCCCACTGCCCAAGATAAGTATCCCAGCGGGAGGGCTTTTTAGCTGGAGCAATGACTCCATGCCCGAGAGCTTGGGCAGGTGGTAGGTCACTGGAATGCGGCTCTCTAGTACAATGCGGTTAAAGCAATCAGTTTCGGCTGTGTTTACAGCAGGATCAATTACGGCCAGGTGGCGAGTCACGATTCTTTCCTCCTCAATAATAGACTGCTATTCTAGCAGTCCAATACGAGGGCTGCACCATCATGAGAAGCGCGATTCGCTTGTTCTGTTTTGTTTCTATTTTGGGTTTTTTTGCTGCTCCCGGTCTTGATGCGAGTGCCGGCCCATCCGCAGGCAATCGGGTGTTTCACTTGGGGCCCGGTTTTTTGGTTGCGGGAAGTACAGCGACTCCTGGGGCGGGGGTATTGTTTAGTGGCAAAGTTTTCAAGGGCATGAACGAAGTCTATCTTGGGCTGGAATCTGGAATTTTTTTTCAGACCTCGGCTTCCGTTTCCTTTTTGATTCCGGTTTTGGCAACGGTCTACTACCGATTTCCGAGCAGCTCTACTGTCGTGCCGGTCATAGGGGCTGCAGCCGGAGTCGTGCTCAATGTAGGTGGGCCCTCGTTATTGGGGTTGATGTTTATGGGGAGTCCGGGCTTCTACGTGAACGTAACTCCCAAACTCGATCTCTTGTTTCGCTCCGCACTGGGCCTAGTCGGCGGAGCTTTCAATTTCTATCCACACTTGGCAGCTGTTTTTTACTTGTAAAAAAGAAGCCGCTCCGCAGATCAAACGATTCTGCAGAGCGGCTTTGCAATGATTCGAGTTGGAGTCTAAGCCAGAGTTAGATGCAGCCAGATCGGCCAAAGCACCCTTTGGACTTGGACTTAGACTTCACTTTGGACTTGGACTTGGCAAATCCACAGCGCGATTTCCCGCGGCATTTGGATTTGATTTTGGATTTGCATTTTCCACCGCCGCAAGGGCCGGCGATAGGGCGCGCAACAGCAACGGGGGCAGGTGCCACGCCGTGTGTTCCCACGGGAGCCGGCGCGACTACTGGAGGCGCAACCGGCGCTGCAACAGGCGCTGCAACTGGAGGTGGCAACGGCGCACCAATCGAAAACCCAAAAGAAGTAAAATTCGTGGGGGGCATGGGCATCGGCATCGGGCAAGGGACCGGCATGGGCATTGGCATTGGCATGCAACCTGGACCCATACACGCTTCTGCAGAACGGCTGGCTCCGAAAGCCAACACCGCAAAGGCAACTAATACGCTCAACTTCTTCATATCACTACTCCAACTCAAGACTTTCCAAAGTGCACACCAAGTGCACTCCAGCTCTCGGGGGCCTCACTCTTCAACTTCTGTGCCACCGAATTCGCAAGCCCCGACACTGGATTCTTTTCGAATGCGCGGGTGTTTGCTTTGCACTGGGACAAAAAATGGCTCAAGCGGCGTGTGTACACTTGGAATACGGCATTTTATCGATACACTTAAAACCTGAGCAGGGGGGGGGCTTTCGTGAAAGCGAACGACATTGACGTATTGACCGGGCAAACCGAATCCCATTTGGTGGCCCTGGGAACTACGACTGTTCGGGTGCATCAAGGTATGTTGGCTGCATTCGAGCGATTGCGTGCTAAAGCCTTCAAGGCTGGATTCGAGCTGGAAGTCGTCAGCGGGTTTCGGAGTTTTGAAAGCCAATTGCACATCTGGAATCGGAAGGCTCGGGGTGAACGTCCGGTCTTGGACGCCGCAGGAAATGCCATAGACATAGCCAAGCTTTCTGAGAGGGAAACTGTCTATGCGATACTGAACTGGTCCGCTCTTCCTGGTGCTTCTCGCCACCATTGGGGTACGGATATCGATGTAATCGACAGACTGAGCGTCCCGCCACGGTATCAGGTTCAGCTCACTTCTGAAGAATCAGCGCCGGGCGGGATGTTTGCAGATCTGCACAACTGGTTGGATCGCCACATGGAGTCCGAAGGTTTTTATAGGCCCTATCAGGAAGATATGGGGGGCGTTAAACCAGAACGATGGCACTTGAGTTACGCGCCCATTGCTGAACCTCTGTTTGCTACCCATAGTGCTGCTCTATTGCAGACTGTTCTTGAAGCTGCGCCTTTAGAGCTGAAGAAGACGGTTCTTGCCGAACTCGGTCAAATATTCGATAGGTTCTTTTCGAGGGTGTCCCATGCAGGCCGAGTGCGAAAAAGTTAAAGAGGGTTTTGAACCAGAGAAACTAGTTGATGCTCAAAAGCGCGCTTGGCAGGCGATCCGCACAATCGCCAGCCAGATGCAGACGGGAATGCTGGAGTCGGAAGGCCAGCAAATCGCCGATAAAGTGCTTAAAGAAATGGGAGCCGATCGGCTTTGGCACAAAACCCATGTGCGTTTTGGTGTAAACACCCTTAAAACTTTTGCGGAGATTTCCCTCCCCGGCGTAAGACTGCAGAAAATCGATATGTTTTTTTTGGACATCGGGCCGGTTTGGGGTGGGTACGAAGCTGACGCTGGCGCGACATTCGTGTTGGGGGACGATCCGCTGATGCGTCGCTGCGCTGAAGATGCCAAAGTATTGCACGGCCTAGTTCGAAACCGGTGGTCGAGCGCGGGAGAGTCTGGAAAGTCCCTCTATGCTTTTGCTCAAGCGCAGGCGAGAGAGCGAGGATGGGAATTTATTCTGCGGGGCGCGAGTGGCCATCGACTGTCCGATTTTCCACACGTTTTGTATCATCGTGGAAGTTTGGAGATGACGCCGTTTGTTCCTGCTCCGATGCGATGGGTTTTAGAGATCCAGTTGCGTCATCCTACGCGCGCGTTTGGCGCGTTTTATGAAGATCTCCTGCTTTAAGCAGTGACCTTTCGGCGAACGAGAGGGTTCCAACTCCGATTCACCAGTTCTACAATCTCCCCTTCTAGGTTGGCCATTTTTATTCCGTAGTCGGTGGGTCTAGTTTCCCCGATGGCGCTGATCCTTACTCCTTTTCGTTGAAAGTGATTCCTCACTTTCTTCCAAGATTGGAGCGGAAGTGTGAGCATCAGCTGAAAGTCATCACTTCCGAATAGTGCCCATCTTCTAAGGTTTACTCCAAGGACAGATGCCGCTTCCTGAGCTCTGGGATCAATTGGGACGGATTTTTCTTCGAGATGAATTCCAAGGCGATGTCGCGAAGAAAGAGTGTGCAGCTCCGCGCAAAGCCCGTCCACTACTGGAGACCACGAACTGACCGAGTGGGTGATTGATGGGTCGAGGACGCTCTGTAAAGGAGGGGTGGGCATTAGGTGCGCTCGAACAACCTGAGCATAGTCTTGAATCGCAGGCCATCCAAATCGACGCAAGCAATGCAGGCCAGCTGAAGCCGAGCCCACCGTTCCGGTAATGGCGAGAACTTCTCCGGGGCCGGGTGAAGGGCGAGCGGACAAAGTTTTGCCCTCCAATAGAAATGTGATGCTCATTCCAAGAGGTGACAGAAAAGAGGTTGCAAAGCTAAGGTCTGCGCCAAAGTCCCCGGCCTGTTGAGCCATGCCTCGATAGAGCTCAGTAATAAAGGCTTCGTTGGTTGCCTGCGTAATGCCCATTGTGACCTGTATTTGATTTGGTTGGATGCCCGAAAGAATCGAGCGGTATAAAGCAACGCCCAGCGTCTTTTTTCCTAGCTGATAAGGCGTCACGAATGTGGCGTCAAAATGCACGCCCTCTATTTCTTGGTACACGGCGACGCGACGATCCGTATCCTGCGGCGTTAGCCAGATGGTTTCTTGGCGCGCAGCGGTTCGAAGAGGTTCTAAAGTCCGTTCTGCGGATAACTGCAGTATCTTGTTGGCGATTTTCATTTTGTTTTCGAATGGAGTGGCAAGATTTCGTTTTGGATACCTCGTCATTCTAGCATTTTATCGACGCAGAAATGGTGCCAATTAATTGACAATTTTTCTGCGAGCACTTATCCTATAGAAGTAGGCGTTCCATTCTTTAATTAATTCAAAAACAAGTTTCTACGGTTTGTTTAGATCAACCTCGGTTTCTGGGGAGCGGGGATGAATCGTATTCTAATCTTCGAGCCGGACTCTGCTCGCTGTGCTGCGTACAAAGAGTCGCTTGAGCAGAAGCACTATTGGGTGGTCGCCGCTCACCAAGCCGAAGACGCAATTGCTCTGGCCAAAAAGCAGCTTTTCCACGTGTGTCTGTGGAACGTGGAGTCCATCGAAGCCACTGCGCTCTTGCAACAGGTAAAAGCCCTTCGCCCCTGGGCGGCAGTTCTGGCGACCAGTACGACCGCCGACCCGGCGCTTATAGTAGCAAGCATCCGCTCAGGTGCCTCAGATTTTTGGGTTCGGGAGGACGACCTTCATAGTCTTTGCTCGCGTGTTGCAGCCCTGTTCCAGCAAACCGGTGCGGATGCCGACGAAGACGACTTCGGAGATTCTCCTTTTGCTCATTTTGTCGGGCGCCATCCCCGCATGAAAGAAATTTTTCGAACCATTCTCAATATCAAAGATACGGACTCAACGATCCTGATAACGGGAGAAAGCGGAACGGGCAAAGAGGTGGTTGCGCGTTCCTTGCACGACGTTAGCCAGCGTCGCAAGTGCCCTTGGGTGGCAGTAAACTGTGGTGCAATTCCAGCAAACCTATTGGAGAGTGAACTCTTTGGGCACGTCAAAGGCGCGTTTACCGGAGCGCTGCAGAATCGGCCGGGGCGTTTTCAGCTTGCTGGAAATGGCACACTTTTTCTGGATGAAATAAGTGATCTGCCTTTTGATCTTCAGGCCAAACTATTGCGGGCAATCCAAATGCGGGAATTTGATCCCGTGGGCAGCTCTCATAGTGTGGGGTTGGAAGCAAGAATCATTGCCGCAACCAACCAGGATCTAGAACTTGCAGTCAGTGAAAAACGTTTTCGACAAGATTTGTACTATCGCCTGAATGTGATTCCCATATTCCTGCCGCCGTTGCGTCAAAGAAAAGCGGATGTTCCTCTGCTGGTTTCTAGTTTTCTGAGGCGCTTCTCGGAAAGCATGAATAAGCCGTTGCGTGGGATCTCTGAAGAGGCCATGAAGACACTCATGCAATACCATTGGCCCGGCAACGTGCGCGAGCTGGAAAATCTCATGGAACGCGTAGTGGTTCTTAAGCGAGATAGCGGAGTGATAGAGCTCAAAGACTTTCCGTCCGCGTATTTTGCCAATGTTCGCTTGGATAGATTCGTTGCGAGCGTGGCCTTGCCAGATGACGGATTGGACTTCAATGACGCAGTCAACGAGTTTGAAAATGAGCTTATTCTTCAAGCTCTCCAGAAAACTGAAGGAAACAAGAATAAAGCAGCAAGCCTGCTGAACCTGAATAGAACAACATTGGTCGAGAAGCTCAAACGTAAGGGGCTTCGAATTTCCAACTAGTCTTTCTTTTTTCCATCCTGCAGGAATTGCTTCATGAAGTACTGCAAAATAGCGCTGCGCTTTGCCCCGCCAGTGATGGATTTCAAGTCTTCATAAACAGTGGGATCGGTGATTAAGCCGCCCAACGTGCCTTCGCCTTTTTCTACCTTAGCCAGAATGGCCTGCAGCGAAGCGACTGCTTTGCTCAGCTTTTCGGCTGCCTTTTCTTGTTTGAATTCTGTGGTCATTGTGGCGAGGTTCTTGGTGACGATGGAGAGGTTTCGCATCATGCTATCAAAATCGCCACCCTCGGAAAATTTCTTAGAGAGTCCGCCCACCAGTTTGCCGCTCTGAGAGAATACATCCTCTGCTTCGTTAGAGGCGATAGTGTCCCCATGTTTAAGCACGGGAGCATCCGGCGAACCAAAGCTGACCTCAATGTATTTATCCCCGAGGACTCCGGCGGTGCGGATTTCCGCAATGGAATCTTTACGAATGTACTCTTGCACGTTTCTGGAAACAGATAGTTCTACAATGAGGTCTTTGTTCTTGTCGTTTGCGATGGTGATCTTACGAACTACTCCTATCCGTAACCCAGCCAAAGAAACTTCCGAACCCATGTGCAGGCCCTTCACATGACGAAAGGTACCATAGAGAACATACTGCGATTGCAGAACGCCACCGCCTCCAATACTAAACAAGACGAAGACAAACGCTACAAAACCGAGCGCCACCATGATCCCGACGATGACGTTATTGGCAACTTTCTTGTCCATTACATCGTTTCTCCGTTTATAAACCCGTGCAGTTCCTTGTCTCCAGAACTCTTGATCTCATCTGCAGTTCCCAGGGCTTGAATCTTTCCCGACTTCAGAAAAGCAACCCGATCCGTGACCGCAAAAATACTGGACATGTCGTGAGTCACTAAGACCGAAGTGGCACCTTTTTTCTGGAGGTCCAGAATAATTTTTAGAATCTGTCGACTGTTGTAAGGATCTAAGCCGGTGGTGGGCTCATCGTACAGAATGATCTCGGGTCGCATGATTATGCTGCGGGCCACTCCGACGCGCCTTTGCATGCCGCCGCTGAGGTCTCCGGGGAACAGCTGCTGGCTCCCATCTAAGCCTACCTGAGAAAGAGCCTCTTTTACTTTCCCGGCAATCTGTTCGTCTGTGTGCTGAGTGTGCTCTCGGAGCGGGTAGCCTAGGTTTTCTTCTATAGTGAGACTGTCAAAGAGGGCGCCATACTGAAAAACATACGCAATTTGCTTGCGGACTTCCACTAGGGATTCCTCGTCCAGTTTTGTGATGTCTTGTCCACGAAACAGGATTTCTCCGCGGTCTGGTTTTTCCAAGCCGATGAGACAGCGCAGGAGAACGCTTTTTCCAGAACCGCTTCCACCCATGAGCGTGAGGATCTCACCTTGGTAGATTTTGAGATCGATGCCCGCATGAACGACCTTGGAGCCGTAGTTCTTATAAAGTCCACGGACCTCGATCAAGGGTTCACTGGAGGTTTCTCTCACTGTCCGACTCATTGCATTCCCCGCTCGTAAAGCCACCAGACTTTAGTCAAAAGAAAATCCTGAATTGTAAGTAAAATAGAAGCGGTGACAACAGAACGGGTGGTGGCCTGGCCTACGCCTTGGGTTCCGCCCTCGGTGGTGAGGCCATAATAGCAGCCTGTGATACCGATCGTGAGTCCGAACAAGAATGTCTTGCTAATCCCGACGACAAAATCAATTGGGCGCAATCCAACCAGGGCCTCGTGAAAATAAAAAGTGGGATCAATATTGAGTTCAAGGTAAGCGATGAAAATGCCACCCATAATTCCCACGATGTCTGCGAATAGAGTAAGCATGGGAGCGATCATCACCATCGCCAGGACTCTGGGGATGACGATGCGTTTAATGGGATCTGTTCCCAAGGCACGAATAGCATCGATCTGTTGGGTTACTTTCATGGACCCAATTTCGGCAGCGACTCCGGAGCCAACTCGACCTGCCAACATCAAGCACGTAAGGATGGGGCCCAGCTCTCTCAAAATAGATAGTCCCACAATTTTTGGGACATAGAGTTTGCCTCCGAAGCGTTCGAGTCCCAATCCAAATTGAAGGGTCATTACCATGCCGGTAGACAGAGCCGTAATCATTGTTAGGGAAAGAGATTTGAAACCGAGCTGATAACATTGCTCGGTGAACAGGCGAAAATAAAATGGCGGGCGAAACAAAGCGTACAGAATGGAGTAGGTGAGGTTGATTCCCCCTCCCAAAAACTCAATAAAGCCGATCATGGCGTTGAATGATCGTCGGCTCGTATGGTGAATGAGGTCCTTAGTTTCCATACTGAAAGCTTTCTATAAAGAGACCAAATGCTTTTGAGTCAGCGGCTGAGATCTCCTTGGGGCTAATTAACGAAAAATCAAAAACACACTTTTGCTTGGCCAAGACAAAGAGTTCCAAGTGGAATGGCTGTCCTTCGAGTTTTGCAATGACCTTGCTGTAGAGGCCTTCGTTTTGGCCAAACTTTGCTTTGGAACGCGATTGAACGGTTACATCTCGAGTGCCCATGAGCAGGTGCCGAGTGAGAACATCAAGCGGAGCGTCAGGACTACGGTTGCAGCTGCTCACGACAGTGACAGCAGTTCCCGACGGCAGCCTGAACGCTCGGTCGCTTTCTCCTCGTCCCCCGGACGTCCAGCCAGTCGGAGCGGTG
Source organism: uncultured Pseudobdellovibrionaceae bacterium (assembly GCA_964611895.1). Lineage (GTDB taxonomy): Bacteria > Bdellovibrionota > FAC87 > UBA2466 > UBA2466 > JAIEOG01. The sequence continues at coordinate 61,018 of CAZTDN010000015.1, read as the reverse complement.
TAGGTGTACCCCGAAGCGCGCTCCAACTCCGCACCGCCGCCGACAAGAGCGCACGCACCTACTCCAACCAAGAGCAAGACACTGAAAAAACGAAAAAAAAGAGTGTGCATAAACTCTAGATACACTTAGGTCCCCTTCCGTTGCTTATCGGAAGAAAGGGAAAGAAAACCATGGCCCACCGCATCAAAGAATGGTCTGCTTCTCGGTCTTTTTAGCGCGACGCATTGTCTCTGTCGACAAAACCTTGACGGTCTGACAGGAAAGTTTCGTCCTCGAGCATGCCGCAAAGGGGAAAGAGGCCCGAAAGTTCGGCACGGCCTTTGCTATGTTCTCCTGGTAGTGGCCTATCCTACCTTTGCCCTTTTTCTAAGTTCCCTTTTCTTGTTGTTTTCTTCTTCCGCAAACGCGGCGCGGGGATTCAACAATTGGGAGGAGTTTGATCTCGACCACCCCGTGTGCGAGCGCCCTATTCCTATGGGAGTCGGAAAAGAAAGCTTTTTCGAAATTGCCAACGATGTTGTGGGCCGAGAAGAATACAATCGATTGATTCGACTATTTCGAGAGAGAAAATGGTCGGAATTTTCCGTTGGTCTGAGTGAGTTTCACGAGATGTACGAGTCCAGCCCGCTCAAAGAGGCCCTCACCTTTCTAGAAGTTCAGTCACTGTTTGACCAAGACAATCCAGAGAACGAAGAAATAGAACGCAAAGCCGAGAAAAAGCTCCGTAATGCGCTGCTATTGTATCCAAAGTCGGAGTTCGCTCCCATAATGGCGGCGACAGCGGGTGCGCATTGGCTTCGCACCAAGAACTACCAGCGGAGCTTGGCAATCTACGAGCTAGGGGTATCTACCTATCCTGGCGATCCCCTTTACTGCACATTTTTAATTGGTGTTGCAGAAACCCATTTTCAACTTAGGAAATGGGATGTGGCCGACGAAGCGTTTGATGTCGTTTTGTCTCAGTGCAAAAATTTTCGGTTGCGAGCGGCGGCGCTGATCCGTAAGGTCGATGCCAATTGGATTCAGGGAAAACCTGACGTTCAAAAGCAGTATGAGAAATTACTCGCCGAAGAAAATCCTTTTATCGAACATTTTTACCAGCCAACCTTAGCCAATTTAGGGGAAATCATGTATCGGGCTGGTCACTGGGAAGTGGCTGGTCACTATTTCGGGCGATACCTGGTCACTGAAAAATCTCAGAAAGGCTGCATGGACTATGTGGCGAAGCGCCTCGCCGACATTGCTGCACGCAATGGAGATAAACCGGGAGAGGTTATCGGCCGCTATCTCTTAGTTCGCGAGAAGTATCCCAAGTCCGATGTTGGAAGATTCGCCTATGCCCATGCGTTATTAGCCGATCCTCAGCTCAAAGGTGGGGGCGAGCTCGAGCGAAGAATTCGCCTAGTAGATGATGAAATTGATGCTTTCAAGGATCAAGACTTGCGCGCCCGGGTGTATGTAGAAAAAGGGCTCACCATGCTGGACCTAGAGCACCCTGGAGCTCTGGCTTATCTCAATAATTTACGTGGAAAAACACGGTTTGATCTGCAAAAGGGAAAAACCGGTTCGTTTATTCGAACAAAAATCGTCAAACTGTTCGAAGAAGGCAAGCTGGTCGAACTCAATACGAGTGTTGCAGAGCGACAGCTAGAAGCGATCTACGAAGATTGGTTAAAAGGCTCTCCACTCGACAGCTGGGCACCTGAATTTTATTCCAAAATGGCGACAAACCGTATCGTTGCTTACTTGGAATCCGAGAAACTTAGCGAAGCAGTATCCCTGTTGCGCCGCTGGCAGCACTCTCCTCTTTGGCAAAAGGGAGGGCCTCACCCCACTCAACGTGCGGAGATAATAAACGCGCTGCTAAAAACCATGTACGTCGCCGGCCCTGATAGTGAGCGAGTGCTCGCAATTGCCAAAGCAAAGAGTGTTATCGACCCTGTTCTGGCTCCAGAAAGCACCGTTTTCAATTGGTACCTCCAGGCATTGCTTCGCTCCCCGGGAGACCGCACGAAGCCAGTCTCATTGGAGCGCGAGATCAGTTCATTAGAAAAGAAACAACCTCCCGAAAAAGCGCCATTATTAAATCTGATTTTTGCAAGTGGTTTTAGGTTGAGCGGAGACTACGCGCAAGCAGAAGCGCGCCTGAAGGGTCTTGAGAGTAACGAGTGGAAGTACGAAATATTTAAGGAGCGCTTGGAGTTGGCAAAGGCTCAGAATCAGGGCGAGCGGGCGTACCACCTTCTCCAAAGACGCCTTGATAAAGTAGCCCCAGAGGATAAGAAAAGCGTTTTAGAGCAAATGGCCGAGGTACTCGAATCCACCAAAACCTGGAAGTTGGCTCCCGAACTGATCGAAGCAGCAAAAACGACGATTTCGGAGCCAAAAGAACTCAGTGGCTATTACCACCTCGCTGGGCGAGCATTATTTGAAATTCAACGCTGCAAGGATGCGGTTGTTTTTTTTGAGAACGGGTTTCGGCTCAATTCAGCTGACAAACGAACGGCGGAGTCTAAGTACCGTATGGGAAAGTGCCTGCTATCAGAAAAAAAGGTTTCGGAGGCAAAGCAGAGTTTCCAACAAGCCGCAGAGTTGAAGGACAGCTTTTGGAGCCCTTTGGCCAAAAGCGAAGCATCGTTGATTTCCCCTTAACGCGGATTCCTTCCTTGAGGTCCTAATGGCAAAAACTATTCAATTCAAGAATCGGACTATGGTCATCGCGGACGCCTTGATGGAGAAAACCATTGAGGTCGCCTCGCGTGCAGCGCAGTCGTCTATGCCGGTGTTAATCGTTGGGCCCAGTGGTACGGGTAAAGAGCTAATCGCTCAGTATATTCACGAGCGAGGTCCCCGATCAAAAGCCCCCTTCGTCTCAATAAATTGTGCGGCGATTCCAGACGGGCTAATGGAGGCCGAACTTTTTGGGTATGAGCGGGGCGCTTTTACTGGCGCCGTAAGCCAGCGTATCGGAAAGTTTGAGAGAGCGAGTGGGGGCACGCTTCTACTCGACGAAGTCAGCGAAATGCCCATTCACTTGCAGGCTAAACTTTTGCGTGTGCTTCAAGAAGGCGAGATTGATAGATTGGGCGGAAACAATCCGGTGCCCATAAAAACGCGAATCATAGCAACGACAAATAAAGAACCTCTGGAACTTATTCGCAACGGGACGTTTCGTTCGGATCTATTCTATCGTTTAAACGTGATTCGGATAGATTGCGCTCCGTTGGGGGGTCGAATCGAAGCGATTGAAGCTTTGGTTGGCGGTCTGTTGAATCGAATCCAGGAGAGCTGCTCGATTTCGACCAAGGAACTAAGCCCCTCCGCGCTTGAAAAATTGATGGCGTATCCTTGGCCAGGCAATGTGCGCGAGCTTCAAAATAGTTTAGAGCGGGCACTGCTGCTCTGCGATGGGAATCGCCTTGAAGCGGAGCACTTTGATTTGAGGCCTTTGATTCAATCTTCCTCTTTGCAAGATGGCGGCCTAGCCGCAGTGGAGCAAAAACACATTTTAGATACTCTGGGCCAGACCGACGGAAATCGCACCGAGGCCGCACGTAAACTCGGAATAAGCGTACGGACTTTGCGAAACAAGCTCAAAGAATACGCCGCATAGAGTCTTGGGAAAGCAGCGGAAGAAAACTCCACTCAGTGGAAAGTTTTGCCCACCGGCATCTGGCGCGCACGCACGAAAAGGTTGGTATCCGATTTGCAGTGTTTAATGAGGAGAACCCCTCTTAATCTGTTTCGGACCTTCTGTTTTTTAACTTGAGGAAAAAAATGGGACTCTTTGACACATCCGTAAGAGCTCTTGAAAAGTCGATGGATCTCTTTTTGTTGCGGCACAATGTCATTGCGGACAATATCGCAAATGCCGAGACTCCTGGATACAAAGCGCGCACTGTGGAGTTTGAGTCGGAAATGCAGCGAGCCGTCGCATCAGAAGATCAGGTGGGCGCTATAGCCGAAATTGAAAATGTTAAGCCCATTGTTCGTCAGGAAGCGAATAGTGAACTGGGTCAAGATCTCAATTCCGTCGACATGGACAAAGAAATGTCGAAAATGACCAAGAATGACATTCAGTACTCTGCTGCGACGCAGATGATCAATAAAAAGTTTGCTTTGCTCAAGTATGCAATCTCCGGAGGATCTGAGCGATGAGCGATTTCTTTGCTTCTTTGGATGTTAGTGCATCGGCTCTAAGTGCTGAACGCCTTCGAATGAATGTGACTTCTAGCAATCTCGCCAATGCACAAACAACGCGGACACCCGAAGGCGGTCCTTATCGTCGAAAAGACGCAGTTTTTGAATCCAAACCATTTGCTGAGGAGTTGGCTGCGCACATGGATGCTCCATTGCATCAAGTGCAGGTTTCGGATGTGGTCTCGGATCCCAACCCTCCCCGCATGGTTTATCAACCGGACCATGCAGATGCCAATGCAGATGGGTATGTGGCTTATCCAAACATCAACACCATGGAAGAAATGGTGAACCTAATCACCGCCAGCCGTACCTTCGAGGCGAATGTAACGGTGATCAATACCACGCGCAATATGATGAACCGAGCGCTAGATATCGGAAGGAGATAATAAGTGGATATTAAATCAATTGGCTCCCACTTAAACGCACCGATTGCACCTTCTTTTGGATTGGAGTCTCCAGGATTGGAGCCAAGTTCGGGTGGATCCTCTTTTCTTTCTTATCTCGAAAAATCCATGGCGGACGTGAATACGCTCTTAAATGATGCGGACCAAAAAGCCACGGATTTGGCGATGGGCAAGTCCGAGTCACTACATGAGTCCATGATTTCAGCAGAGAAAGCGGAGACAGCGTTCAAGCTCATGGTTCAGTTTAGAGCGAAAGCGATCGAAGCTTACAACGAAATTCTGAGAATGCAGGTCTGATAACGAGGAACTTCTAGTTAACGCAGGATAATCTATGAACGAGACGCTCACAAAAATCCTGACCGCATTGCGATCTTGGTGGGAGAAGCAATCTCCGGGTACCAAGACGGGAATTTTTGCCGTGGGCGGATTTGCCGTTTTGGCGGCGCTCGCTGTCTCTTTGGTCCAGGCGCGTGATCCCTATCAAGTTCTGTATTCCGACCTGCAACCTGAAGAAGCCAGGGCGGTGGCGAAAAAACTCGGTGAGGAAAAAATTCACCACACTTTGTCCTCAGATAATTCCGCAGTCAGTGTTCCGACAAGCCAAGTCGCCAAAGCCAGGATGGAGCTCGCAAAAGCAGGTCTGCCTGGAAACAGTGTCGTGGGTTTTGAAAAGTTTGACTCCGCAACGCTGGGAATGTCGAGCTATGTTCAGCGAATTCAGTATGTGCGCGCTGTGCAGGGCGAACTGACCCGCTCTATTCAGCAGCTGGCATCGGTAAAGCGCGCGCGTGTGCACATTAGCATTCCCCCCAAAAAGACATTTCTCGAGGAGGAGGAGCCTCCCAAGGCTTCCGTTATTCTGGAGCTGAAACGAGGACAACACCCCTCGAAATCGGAAGTGAACGGGATTGCCCACTTGGTTGCGAGCGCTGTCGAGGGGTTAAAAGTAATGAACGTTTCTATTGTGGATACCCTGGGGAACTTTCTGCACCGTCCCGAGGCGGACAATGGGGCTGCGGGGCTATCTACCGCGCTTTTGGAAAGCCAGCGCGCGATGGAAGCAGAGTATGAAAAGCGTGTCGAAGAAATCTTGACCCCCGTGGTTGGACTGGGAAAAGTGCGAGCTAAAGTTGCTGCCGAAGTCGATCCTTCCAGAGTGAATACCACCGAGGAGAGTTTTGACGCGGAGAAAGCCGCTGTAAGAAATATCGTCAAGAACGATGAAGTGATTCAGGGGAGCAAACCAAATCCAGGCGGCATCGCCGGAAGCCGATCTAATCTGCCCGGAGCAGAGACCCCAGCGCCCCCGTTGCCCATGGCCAATTCCAGTACGGAAAAGAACGTTTCAAACATTAGCTATTCAATACCTAGAAAAATTCAAGTCACCGACAAACCCTCCGGAGGACTCAAGCGTCTAACAGTGGCGGTGATCGTGGACGGGTATTACCAAACTGTCGATGGCAAGGAACAGTTCACTCCCAGATCGGATGAAGAACTCAAGCGCATACAGCAGCTCGTAGGTAACTCGGTTGGTTTTGATGAGCAGCGCCGTGATTCAATTACCGTTTCGTGTCTTCCATTCCGGCCGACTGAGTTGACTCCGGAGGAAGCGCCAGTAACTGAGGTGGGATGGTGGAAATCCCAGCCTACCTTTTTCAAGGTCGGCATAATTTTCTTGGCTGCGATGGTCCCTCTGTTCTTGGGTCTGTTGCTGGTGCTGCGTCGTAAGCCCAGAAAGAAAGCCATTGAAACAACCGTGAACGAGTTCCCCAAGACCGTCGCCCAAATCCAAGCAGAAGTCTCTGGAGCGGCTGTCCTTAGCGCCCCCGGCGCGGGGGCGGTAACGAATCCAGCCGAAGCAGCACTCGCCGGTGAAACTGCTGCAGCGCATGGAGAGTTGGAGTCTCCTGAGAAACAAGAAGAAATCGACCTTCGCAAAAAGATCGTAGAGCGACTAGCAATAACGCCCAAAAAAGGACTGGCCGTGGTGGAAGATTGGCTGGAAGAGCCAATGGTGGAAAGTGAGAACAAGGCAGCTGCCTCGCGTCCACTTTTGCGAGCCATTCCTGGGTTGGGTTAACAACGCTAAGGAACTTCGATGAAATCGAATGCAGTCACAGCAACGGTGTCGAGTAGTTCGCCAGCCACTGGTAGGAAGGCCTCTCCACTATCTGGGTTGGAGAAGACTGCCATACTGATGAACGTTTTAGGTAAAGAAGCTTCGTTCCAGATTATGAAAGAAATGAAAGACACGGATGTCCGTCGCTTGCTCAAAGTCATGGGGGAAATGCGCAAAGCTCCCATCGCGTTGATCAATTCCGTCTTGAAAGAGTACCTACACAAGCTTTCCGAGCGTGACGAAATCCTATTCGACGAAAATCTCTCACAGCCTGGGTTGATCAAAGAGGGTTTGGGAGAAGAGCGCGCTAAGACTATTCTGGGCACTTCCAAGAACGCAAACCTAGTGCATCAAAAGCAGCTGACCGTACTTGAGTCAGTTGAACCAAAAATACTCGCTGATGTCTTGGCAGAGGAACACCCTCAGACCATCGCGCTTGTCGTAGCTCACATGGATCTGGCCAAACAGACAGCGGCACTTAAGAGTTTCCCAGATTCGATTAGAACCGAAGTGGTTGTGCGGATGGCGAATTTGGAATACGTCGACCCAGAAAAAGTTGGGGAGTTGGATGAAATGCTCAAGCGCGAGCTTTCCATTAGCTCAAAGGCCAAATCTAACAGTTTTGGCGGCGTCGCAGCGGTAGCGGAGTTGGTAAATAATCTCGACAAAAAGTCGATGAATGCGCTTATGACGCGCATTGAAGACAAAGACGCCGCACTCGCCGAGAAACTCAAAAAGTACATGCTGGATTTCACTGACATCGTGAAAGTAGACGACCGTTCAGTTCAGCTTATTTTAAGAGAAGTTCCGGGAGATCGACTGGGGCTTGCACTCAAGAATGCCAGTGACGAAGTTAAAGAGAAGGTCTTTGGCGGCATGTCACAAAGAGCTGCGGAGATGCTTAAAGACGATCTCGCCAATATGGGGGCGCAGAAAATTGCTGATATCGAGGGTGCACAAAGGCAAATTGCTGCGGTTATGAAACGTTTGAAAGACGAAGGGAAGATCACCATTGGAGCCAGCGAAGAAACCGAAGTCGTTCCATGAGTTCACACCTCATTTAGCTGATCGGCCCCCTGAAGCCAGCGCTGACAAGGCGCCTGCTCGGTTTGCGATGCCGTCTGCATTTTGGCAGACGTTGGAGCGCGATTCAGAGGTAAAAGCGGAATTTGAACGACGCGTTGAGGCCCGGGCAAGAGAGATAATTGACTCGGAGAATAGCGACCAAAAGGCCAAGGTATTTGAAGGTGCACGGGCGGAGGGGAGAACTCAGGGGTGGCAAGAAGCGCAAGTTCAGGCGCAGCAGCTCCTGCAGGATCTGGCAGAGGTCAAGTCCAAGTTTCTGACCGAACGCGAGAGTTTGCTCCATAGTCACGAAAAAATTTGGTGTGAAGCCCTCGTGCATCTAATGAAACGCTTCTTGGTGCCACTAACGCCCGAGAAACTTCAGGGGCTGCGTGGTTGGATTCAAGAATCGATAGGAGAAATGCACAAGCAGTCCAAAGTTCGCGTCGTAGTAGCTCCGGCTGTTTTGGGGCGATTGAAGGAGAGCGGACTTGCACTGGACCCGGATTGGGAGTGGTTAGAAGACAAAAGCCTAAATGAAAAAGAATTGCGCGTGGAGTTGAATGGCGGAGGGCTCATTTTCTCGCCCGACTGTGAGTTGGAAAAGCTCGTCACAAAATTAAATGAGGTTTTTGGATCCTAGATGGAAACCCAGTTACTGAAATTTGCCGAAGCTGCCGTGCTTGAGCCCTTTGTGCAGTTTTACGGTGAAGTTAAACGTGTTAGCCGCGAATCCGTTCGGCTGAATATGCCGGGCGCGCGCGTTGGGTCACTGTGCCTTATTCAAAGCTTGATGGGACCTGTCGCTGTGGAGATCGTTGGGTTGCACCCAGAAGGCCATATTGCAATGCCTTTGGACGATTTGAATGGTGTACAGCTCGGCGATCGGGTTTTGCTGGTGGACGAAACGGGCCACATCACAGTGGGCCCTGGGCTCTTGGGTAAGGTCGTGGATTCTACCTTACGCTCTTACGAAGGAGTTGTGCTCGAAGGCAGCGGAGAAAAGGTCCCCCTCTACGGAGCGCCGCTGAATCCCATGGAGCGTGAGCCCATTAAGAAACCTTTGGATTTGGGAGTGCGCGCAATCAACGCTTGTCTCACTTGTGGTCAGGGGCAGCGCTTGGGGATCTTTGCCGGCTCCGGCGTGGGGAAGAGTGTTTTGTTAGGAATGCTGGCTCGTCACACTTCTGCCGATGTTGTTGTGTTGGCATTGATTGGTGAGCGCGGCCGAGAGCTCCGAGATTTTTTGGAGCGAGAGCTCGGGCCCGAGGCACGAAAAAAAATGGTGGTAATCGCCGAAACGGCAGATACCTCTCCAGTGCGCAGGGTGCGTGGAGCTTACGTTGCAACTGCGATTGCCGAGTATTTTAGGCGAGAGGGGAATAATGTTTTGCTCCTCATGGATTCTCTAACCCGCTTTGCGATGGCTCAGAGGGAGATTGGCAGTGCTGCGGGAGAATCCCCCACGTCGAAAGGGTACCCAGCATCTGTGTTTAGTTCTCTTGCACGGTTGGTGGAGAGAGCTGGAAACTGGGGTGCAAAAGGCAGTATCACCGGGCTATTCACCGTACTCGTTGAGGGAGACGATATGGAAGACCCCGTGGCAGATGCAGCCCGTGCCATCTTGGATGGTCACATCGTCTTGTCTAGAAAGCTTTCAAACCGCGGGCAATACCCTGCGATTGATATTCTGGGGAGCATTAGCCGAGTCATGGATTCGGTGGTGTCTCCCGAGCACAGGATCGCTGCGCGCGGATTGAAAGAACTTCTAGCGCGCTACCAAGAAAACGAGGATGCGATCCATTACCAGATGTACAGTCGAGGGAGTGATCCAGATATAGATCTCTGCATCCAGATGACCCCCAAAATCGTATCCTTCCTGAAACAGGATCGCGATGAACAGGGGGACTTTGCCTCGACTCGCAGCAGTCTTCTGGAGCTGATGAGTGAGGCCTGATGCGCAAATTCAAGTTTCGTCTGGAGCGGGCGTTGCGGTTTGCAGGTTTACGGGAGAACCAAAAAAAAACCCAAGTGGCTGCAACACTGCAGCGGATCCGTTTCTTGGATAAGTACATTGTTAAGCTAGATTCGAAGCTGCAGCAGGCTCTCGAAATCAGTTCTAGGGAAGTGAATACACTACAGGGCGAAGCGCATCGCCAATCAGTGGTACCCACGATGGATGAACTGAAGCGCATGCAAAAACTTTTGGTGGAAGAGAAGGCCGCATTGGAAACTCAGAAGCAAGAAATGAACAAGCTTTCTCAACGTAGAAGATCTCTTGAGAGCCTGCGAGAAAAGCACATGGCGGATTTTAAACTCAGCGAAACTCGCGCTGAGCAAAAACGTATAGATGACATGGTTAGCGTGAGAACAGCGCGCGCTTTGACTTCAGAAGGGAGAGATTAAGAATGCGATTACTACTCTCTCTCAGTGGCATTTCGCTAGCATTCCTACTTATCAGTGCGCCTGCTTTTGCCAGTGGTCATGGTAGTCCACCGCCCGCAGCTCCACCAGCACCTCCTTCCGATGCACAATTGCGCGAACGGTACCGTAAGAGAATTGAAGAGCTTTACAAAGCGAAAGAGCAGGAACAGGGAGAGCATGCAGAAGCAGAGGTGGTACCCAAAACCTCAGAGTCCGATGTGGCAGCGTTGCATACTGTTCTGAAAGATAGAGAAAAAAAAGTAGCGGAGCGGGAATCTGCATTGCAAGCGCGAGAGCAAGAGCTGAAGGAAAAACAGGCACAATTAGAACAGCAAATAGGCAAATACGAACAGGTTGTTGCAAAACTGCGCCAAGAGATCCAGCAAAAGGAAGCCTTCATTAAGGAACAGGCCGAAGGCAAAGAAAAAAAACAAAGTGAAAAATCGGCAGCGTTTCGACAGGTATACGAAAAAATGGAACCGAAGAAGGCGGCCAAAATTCTTGATGAGATGGACCCTGAAGTTTCGAGTGTCGTTCTCTCTGGCATGAAACAGGCCCAGGCTGCGGAGATAATGAGTAAGATGTCTCCCGACAAAGTCAGACAGATAACCAAAAGATTTTTGTCTTCAAAAGATTAGGTCAAAACGTGCGTTGGAATAGCCAACGCCTTCGAGCAATACGAAGGAGGTGAATATGAGATGGCATTTATACACCCAATAGTTAGAAATCCGGGACTAACGACCCAGTCACCGGATCAGCAGCTTGGGACAGAAGGCTTCGATTTTATGAGCGCTTTACTGGGCCTCCAAGCAGCGAGTCAAGCTCCGGAGTGGTGGCAAGTAGATCCTGATTCGACAAACGCAGGTAATTCGCAGCAAACATCGTCCTTCGGCCAAGATGCGGCTCTGCCGATGCCAGCCGAGCAGGTGTTTTCGTTTTCAGGATTGCCAACACAACCTGAGCAACTCGCAAGTGTACCGGTTGAACTACCGGAGTTAAAGCTCGAGAAACCTGAGTTTGGTCCAGTTTCTCAAGCAGCGACTCCAATGTTCCCGCAAGAGTCTCCCGTTCTCTCCTTCGAGAGCGAGTCCATCAAAACGGTTCCTAGCTTTCACGAGCTGTTTCAGGTCCCGTTAGAAAAGCTTCAGCCTCATGAGCTGAAGCAGTTGGTCGCTTCTGTTTGGGGAGATGTTAAAGAAGTCAAAGTGGAAAATGTTCCAGAGACACCTCACACCGATGTTTCTCAGCACAAGCTTATACAAGCTTTGGCCGGGAAAACAGCGGGGGCGCAGGTGCTCGAGCAGCGTAGTACGTTTGCAGCAGACTCCAAGTCGGCGCAAACAGAGCTACAGGTTCGGTCTGAAACACCTTCGCTAGGGCTATCTGATTCCACGGAGAAGACTCATTCAACCAGCAGGGTAGTTTCTTCGGATAAAGGGATTGTGTTTGCCTCTAGTGGGGAGGTTCCTCAGGAATTCTCCACCGAAGGTATTGCAAAATCCCCCGAGAGCAATGGTGCTCCGGGCCCCATTCACCCCAAGCTGATAGCCCAAGTAGCTCCAAAGTTGGAGTCTTTGGCGCAGCAAGGTGGTGGCCGTCTGACCATGGAGTTAGACCCGCCAGAGTTGGGGCGCTTGACCATTGAACTGACTACTCGAGGGAAGAACGTCGAGATCCAAATCCGTACGGACAACGATCAAACGCGTGCTGCCCTTGAGGGTGGAATGGCCGATTTGCAACAGGCATTGCAGTCGCAAGAACTGCAACTCACCAACGTGGAGGTTCATACTTCGCGCGAGTCGAGTTTTGCTTCGATGCAGTTCGGGCAGGGCACCAGTCAGCAGGAAACACCGTCTCGTGATGGGGGCTCCTCCCGTCATGACAAAGAAGAGCGAGTTTGGGCTCGCGAATTCTTTACTCAAACCCCGATGACACGGCAAAGGGGAGAGGGACGGTTAGACGTCCGTGTATAGGTGAAACATGAACGAACTTACCGGCACGTTACCGTCGCACTTAACGGCGCGACCAGAAGCGGCAGTTCAAGATAAAACGAGCATGGGCAAAGACGACTTTATGAAGTTGCTCATGGCTCAGTTGCAGCATCAGGACCCGCTGAACCCTATGGATCACAAAGAGTTCGGCGCCCAACTCGCTCAATTTGCGTCGCTGGAAAAGCTGACACAAATTGGCGATGGGATCCACAAACTCGAAGGGGGAATGGGGGAGGATGCAAAACTGCAGGCACTCGGCATGATTGGCAAACGTGTAAAAGCCAATAGTGCAGAAGTGGCGCTGATCGAGAATCAGCCGGTGGATATCCAGCTGAATCGCGAGAACGGGTTCAAGCCGTTGAAGGTCTCCATTTTTTCTGGGGACGGTAAGTTCGTTCGTGAACTAGATGTTGATCCAAAGGACGAGGGCAAGAAAGTCACCTGGGACGGAAAAGACAAAGACGGCATGGCCCTGGTGGCTGGCAAGTACCTGTTCCGAGTTGCAGGCGCTGGGCCAGATGGGAAGTCCAAAGAGATGGACGCCAATCTTTCTGGAAAGGTTATCGGCGTCGAAATGGCCGGTAATATGCCAATGCTATTGGTCGACACTGCAAATGGTCAGGTGAAAATCGAACTTGCTAAAGTGCAAAACATTGGCACCGACGAGGGCGAAAAGAAAGCAGAGCCAAAGGCAGTCACCCAAAGCAAAACGGTAGCTGCCGCAGTTGCGCCTGAGCCTAAGTCGATAGAAATCGATAGTCGGTGGCCTGGCTTGGGCTTTTCGGACGCCGCTGGGGTAATGGGAGGTCGGCCATGAGCATTTCGGAACTGTATCGAAACATCGGGCCAGTGGTCCCTTCAGAACCCGGCATGGGGCTGAAGTCTCCCGAAGTCGCTCCTCCTAAACCAGGAGAAGTTTCGGAGTTTGAAAAGGTTCTGCTCCGCCACAATGAGCCGCCACCATTGAAGGCGCCTGGCGAAAGCGGGATCAAATTTTCTTCGCACGCAGAGACCCGTATCAAGTCACGGGCCATCCCGTGGAATGAGGATCTGGAGCGTCGAGTGAGTGGTGGGATCGATTCGGCGAAAACAAAAGGGAGTCGAGAGGCACTGATTTTGGCAGGAGATGTCGCAGTCATCGCGAATGTAAAATCCAGGACTGTAATTACGGCGATGGATGCGAACAATCTGAAAGAGCGCATTTTCACCAATATTGACAGCGCCGTTATCGTCTAAATTTTCTTTAAAAGAGTTTTTTTAACTCGCAAAGGCTGGCCCGTGTTTCCCACGGAAGCCCTTGCTTTTATCAGGAGGATCCTATGGGTGTAGTATCATCGATGGCGACCGCTATTTCTGGCCTAGAAGCCAATGGCGAAATGCTCAGCATTATTTCTGACAACATCGTGAATGCAAATACGACGGGATATAAATCATCTCGTGCTGAATTTCATTCGCTTGTTTCGGCAGATATTATGCACGCTTCTGGGGGTGAGCAGATTGGACAGGGAGCGAGAGTTGCTGGAGTGACTTCATCGTTTTCCCAAGGGGCCGTGAGTCGTACTAGCAATAATACGGACATGGCACTCAACGGAAACGGTTTTTTCATCACTCGAAGCGACGAAGGAACCGCCTTCACGCGTGATGGTTCGTTCCGTTTTGACAAAGACGGTTGGCTCACCACATTAGATGGACGTCGAGTTCAGGCCTATAAGGGTGATGGGAACGGTCGAATTGGGGGTCGAATTGATGACATTCGACTCGACTTTAAAGCTATTCCCGCCAAAACGTCTGAGAAAATTGAGCTTTATGCTAACTTGGACGCTCGGCTTCCGGTGGGTGGGGCTTTGGACCTAACTCGTCCAGAAGATACCGCACACTTTGCGACAGCCATGCAAGTCTACGACTCCGTTGGTAATGCGCACTCCGTAAACATGTACTTCAATCGGACAGCCGAAAACACATGGGAATGGCATGCGATGTCTGATGGTGGGGAACTCGTCGATGGCATGGAAGGCAAGCCCACCGAAGTTGCCAAGGGGATGCTCACGTTTGATGAAACAGGCAAACTCGCCACTTCCACTCAGGAGATGGTGAATACCTCGTTTCGGGGTGGCGCGATTCCAAATCAGAACATCTACTTTGATTTTGGAGATCCTCTCGAGCTTCAGGGTAGCGGGATGAAGGGGACCACCATGTATGGCGCTACAAACCAAGTCTTCCGAAATACACAAGACGGCTACATGGCCGGCGTGTTGGCGGACACGGTGATCGACTCCGACGGTATCATTACGGGGGTTTACTCCAATGGAGAAAACCGTCTGTTGGGTCAGATCGCGTTGGCTCGGTTTGATGCGACGGAAAAGCTGTCGAAAGTAGGACAGAACATGTACGTGGAAACTCCACAGTCGGGACAAGCACTCATTGGTAAGGCGAAAACAAACGGGCGAGGAGCGATCCAAACCCGAGCGTTAGAGCATTCCAACGTGGACTTGGCCGCAGAATTTGTGGAAATGATCCGCGCGCAGAGAGGGTTCCAAGCTAGCGCTAAGTCGATTACAAGCGCGGACCAAATGCTTGAAGAAGTGATCAACTTGAAACGTTCTTAATTAGTTTGGTTGGTTCAGTTCACTAAACGGCCCCAGAGAAATCTGGGGCCGTATTTTTTTATAAAAGGTAAACGACGCCAATGCCGGTGAACTCGTGGCTCACTTCTGCACGGAAGCTCAGAAATTCGAATAAGTTCCAAAATGCCCCGACACCGACGCGCGGGTGTACCAGGGTGACTCGAGCCAGGCCTGTACCAGAAACGTCGACTCCCACTCCGCCCAAGACGTAAAAAGACCAAAGGTCATTTTTGTGGAAATCCCAGCGCAGATGAAGGTCTGCAACCCATCCCGCACCTGCCCAAGTGAAGAGAGGGCCTCCCATCGCTTCGACAAAGAGCTGGTCGTTGATGTCATCAATAAAACCCTCATGCAGCACTTTAAAAGCTACGGCGCCATAAAGAGGAACCCCTGTGGAAGTGCCCATCAGTCCAATTCCGGATAGAGCGGAAAATTGAAAGTGGGTATCGTAGGGTTTTCCTTTCCATGCCGGAGCGTCCTGCAAAGAAGCTCCCAGGGCGGGGGCCGGAACAGCAGGTTTGGGCGGAGTGACCGCTGAAGCGAATTGCGACAAAAAAATCAAAACCAAAAACAGGTGGCGGTGCATGCTTTACTCCCTGATCGAAAAATCTTTACAAAATTAAGATCGGAGAAAGGTATTGTCACTGGCTAAGTGGAGGGATTCATGAAGTGGATTCTGCGGTGGTCCCTGACGGGCTGCCTGTTAACGCAAAGCGTTGCCGTTGGGGGAGGCTACTTCTTTTTGACGACGGACTACCCTGCGCAGTACTCCGTGCATGGCTCGGATTGGCTTGCACGGTTCGAATACTTTAGAGTCTTCGACGGTGTAAAAAAAACACACACCGCCTTCTTTCGGGGGAAAGCTTACCAGATTCATTGGGACGCCGAAGCGCTGCGGTTTCGAGTAATGCAACAAGAGGAGCTTCTTGCGGAGTGGAGTCTAAGGCCCTTCTTACAACCGGGAAACAAGACCCTCCCCCAGGAACAGCTCACCGGTCTTGCGCTCTCCCCTTTGGCTGAACTCAAGTCTTACATTGAAGATGTGAGTTGGGAGCAAGACGGCGCTTCTATAAAGATACTGCATTTCAAAGCGGATTTTGTTTTTAGGGACAAGCGGCTAAAAAACTAAAGCTCAGATACTCGAACAAAAGTATATCCTTGTCGTTTTAGTGCAGGGATGAGGCGAGCAGTCGCTTCGAGCGATTCCACGCGTATTCCTTCTCCATCATGGAATAAAACTATCGATCCTGGTTTTACTCGTTGCTGGGCCGAATCGGCCATCGCTTGAGGGTTGGAACGAAAGTAATCGGGTGGCTCGGGAGGGACATCGTAGAGCACATTCTCTCGCCCCAACCAGAAAAGAGTAAGATTATGCATGCCAAACCACTCTCCAAAAGGGGCCCGGAACGGGATTTTCCCCTGGTAGCCCAAACTTCGGATTAAAGCGTCTGTTCTGGAAATTTCTCGGGCGATGAGGTGCGGGGACTTCCAAGCTAATGGCTGGTGCGAGTAGCTGTGGTTCCCAATCTCGTGCCCCTGAGAGACAATCTCCAAAGCCGCTTTTCGGTGAAGTTCGATGTTTCGGCCCAGAACAAAGAAAGTCGCCGGGATCTTTTCCTGCGCGAGTAATCGGAGAAACAAGCTTGTATAGGGAGGGTTGGGGCCATCATCCAACGTCAGCGCGATGCGTTTTGCAGAACGAGGTCCTCGGTACACATTCGGATGGACAAGGGCATAACCCAAAAATGCTAGGCTAAGGACTAGAATCCAAAACCGAGATCTCTTTAAGATTGCGATAACGTTCACCGTGGTCCAGTCCATACCCAACTAGGAATTTATCCTCTACTTCCGTTCCAAGATAGTGGATTTCAACAGGGGTTTGCCGTCGACTGGGCTTGCTCAGGAGCGCGCAAATTTTCAGTGAAGCGGGTTGGAGAGCATTTAGTCGATCTAAAAGGACTGACAGAGTCAGTCCCGAGTCCACTATCTCATCCAATATAAGCACGTGCTTGCCGATAGGAGTTGTTTCTACGTCGTGGATAACCTTGACCACTCCACTCGACTGGGTGGCATTGCCGTAACTGGATACGCGTACAAAATCGACCAGGACAGGGAGGTCGATTTTTCGGAGCAAGTCCGCAGCAAAAAACACCGCGCCTTTGAGCGTTACAATCACGTGCAACGCCTCGCCGGGTTTAAGGACATCTTGGTAATCATGCGTGATTCTGGCCGCTAGCTGGGTGTTAAGCGCCTCGATTTCTGCGGCGCTGAGGAACACATGGAGTTTCGACATGGGCATGGCTATAGCATGCACTTTCCGAACTGACTAGGCTGTTTGGTTAGTTCGTTTGGGCGGCCTGGAGAAGCTGTTCGTAGGTTTGGGGTACGGGGCCGGTGGCTTCGGGGTTGTTTTTCCGCATGCCGACTTCTTCATAAGCCGCGGCCGGTGGCTGATTGATATTCCGAAGAGAAGTTCCCTCGGGAATCGCATAGTCCGTGGGCTTGGGGATAGCAAGGCCGGGAATGCGGCTTCCGACTTCCTGGTAAGCCACTTCGGCGTCTTTTAGATTTTGGTTATACGATTGAACCTGCTCCTTCATGGTCATTGAGCCTTCGCGGGGTTGGTTGTCATCGTAGCGTATCGTCACCCGGGCTTTTTCGTCTTCTTTGGTGTACTGCCAGTTCGAAGGAACATCCGTGATGCTTTTGGAAGTATTAGCGAGCAGCTCCAGTTGGATGCGAGTGTCGCGCTGAAAAGCTTCTTCTTTTAGTGGGCCGTCAGATTGCAGGGTTTCCTGTCCCTGCTCATCGGGTTTGAAAACCGGCGCAATCATATTGAACGGGAGAGCAGAGACTTGTTTACATTGTTGGGTCATGCGCTGAGCGTCCTGGAGGTAGCGTTGCTTGTCTTCTGGTTTGAGATTGGCTTGCCCATTGATCGCGTTTACCGCTGCTTGCGACCAAGATTCACAGTTGGGGGCTCCTTCACTGGTTTCCACTTTACCTAGTGCCCCGCTTCGAGGGACAGCGCGGAAGATCGTGCGTTGGGCGCGGTTTGCTAATGTAGCGTTCCAGAGCGCTTTGGTCGCTTCGTACGCTCCCTGTCTGAGATACACTCCATTTGGGAGGGCTTGGGGATCGTTTTCAGCCCCTTCTCCCCGGGCCGACTGCAAAATAGTTTGGAAGGAATCGTCGCCCACCTTGGTGATGGCTTGGCGCACTTCGGGGCGCAGTTCCCATCGGTCGACTTTGTCCTTTTCCATTTCGGGGTTGGCGCCCATCTGCGCACCGCCGGCACCAGCTTGCGCTTGGTCGAATACTTCCTTGGTGGTGATCGTAAAAATCGAGCGGTTTCTCACTCCGGGAGTTTCGGGTTGGTTCTGGGCCTGTTTATCCTGCTCCTTGTATTGCTGGGCAAACTGGTACGCTGTGCGCTCGAGGACGGAAGAGCCTCCTGCTGCGCCGATCGCTCCGTGTTCAGATACCCAGGGTTGAAGAAACTCTTTGGGTTTTTGGCCGGGCTGCCCGGCGGGGGTGGGACCGCCGGCGTCCCCTTCTATCTGTTTTACGTAAGCATAGTCGTGGTAGGTCAAATCGCTTTGGAAGTTCAGGCCATCGTCCGGGTTGAATCGGGTTTTCTTTCCCCCGCCGACGATTTTGCCATCCGGAGTTTTGGCGCGGCCCTGGACGTTTTTGTCTTGGGTAAATTTTGTGAACTGCTCGGTAAACGCAGCGCGGGCCCGTTCTTCGGATTTTTCGGCATCTTCGACGGAGTTCGCCCACACGTGTGGTGCGAGCATTGCGAATAGAGCCATGGCTAAGAGCCTACGCATCCTAACGGTCCCTCCCACCTTTAAGTAGAAGCAATCCAAGTGCCTGTTTTTCGGGGGAATTGCTCAATGATTTCAAGGGGGAAAGCTTGCCTGGGCGCCTAAGCGTTAGAGAGGGCATACGCTCTTGGGCACCTGTCTAAAGAATAGACACGGTTTCATTGCGTGCTGGGCACGGCGCTTGAGTACGCAGTTAGAAATTGCCTGGGAATAGGCGCGATGACACAATCTCGGCGCATGGGTTTTTCGGGTTGGTTTTTGCTCTTTTCTGCCATTTCTTTCATCGCGACAGCTGGTCCGGTGCCTTGTTCCGGATGGATGCTCCGCTATGGCGCATCCATTGATGTGGCGAACGAGAAAGTCGTTTTTCGTCTACGCTCTCTTTCAGCTCAATCGGTTGAGCTTTGTTTGTTTGCGGATCGCCACGGCAAAGCTCTCTTGGAACGCAAACTTCAAAACAGTGCTGGAGTTTGGAGCACCGAAGTCGCATTTTCCGATCTGGCGGCGGCCGGACTTTCCTCCGATCCAGCAAAAACTGCGCTGTATTACGGGTACCGACTATCCGGGCCCAACGCAGATGATGTCGATGCCGAAGGCAATCGGTTTAATCCCAGAAAACTTGTAATCGATCCTTACGCCCTGGAGCTGAGTCATGATCCCCTCAGTCCTGGATATGAGGACGAGACAGTGTATCTTTCGGGGCCAAAGTTCGGCGCTATTGATTCTAGCGAGGCGGCACCGAAAGGCTTGGTCCTTCCCACAGTGCCCGCGACGTACTCCACAATTCACCGCCCCTTTCGTGATGAAATCATTTTTGAAGCGCATTTGCGGGGTCTTACAATGGCCGATACCCGACTGCCAAAACAGGAGCGTGGGACTTACTTAGCGGCTGGCAAGAAAGCCAAGGAGCTCAGAGCTCTGGGGGTGACTGCTATAGAATTCTTGCCAATCCACGAGTTTCAAAATGAGCTGAATCAGGTCGCCGATCCCAGCCGCAATAACTACTGGGGCTACATGCCCGTGAGTTATTTTTCTCCCGATCGTCAATACGCAACTCCGAGCAGTCGTAAGGTTCCGGGTGGTGTCATTGAGGAGTTTCGTGCAATGGTCCAGGCATTTCATGCTGAAGGGATAAAAGTCTACTTGGATGTCGTCTATAACCACACTTTCGAAGGGGGAACTCACAAAGATTCGGATGTGGCGCAGATTCTTTCGTTCCGCGGAATCGACAATGCTGCTTACTATCAAACGATTCGGGGCAGTGGGTACAAGGACAACAATGGTTGTGGACCGAACTTTAATTGTGCTCACCCCATGGTGCGCGATTTAATTCTCGATTCTTTAGCCTACTATCGATCGTTGGGTGTGGATGGGTTTCGTTTTGATCTTGCGTCGGTGCTTGGCAATGTATACGCCGATGGCGATCGGTTTCATTTTGACAAGATGCCGGCAGAGAATGTCCTCAATCGGGCTATCGCTGAATTGCCTGCTCGTCCCGCCGATGGAGGGGCAGGAGTGGATTTGATTGCTGAGCCCTGGCATTTGGGCGAAGAAGCATACCAGCTTGGAAATTTTCCCTACCACCCCCACCGACAGGCCGGCTGGGCAGAATGGAATGGTAGTTTCCGAGACATTATTCGCAAGAGTATCAATCGCGTCGGGTATGATGCGCCCACACCTGGGATGATTGCAGCAAGAGTGACTGGGTCTGCCGATATTTTCGAGGCGGATGGACGCAAACCTTGGCACTCGGTGAACAAAGTCACTTCGCACGACGGCTTCACTTTGTATGACTTGTTCTCATACAATTCTCCTCGCAACAAACAACCCCCGCCGTACGGACCTTCTGACGGAGGAGAGTTGCATAACAACTCTTGGGATCAAGTGGTCAGCGGAGAAACACCTTCGCAGACTGAGGCACGCCGTCGACAAGCGGCCCGAAATGCCATGGCGTTGAACCTACTCTCTTTTGGTGTGCCCATGATATTGGGCGGTGACGAGTTCCTGCGCTCCCAGAATGGCAACAATAATGCCTATAACATTGACTCTCCTGGAACATGGATTGATTGGAGTCTCAAGACCACGAACCGGGGATTCTATACGTTCACTCAGAATCTCATCGGGTTCCGCAAACAAAATGCTCTGCTTCGGCCGGCAGAATTTCGCAAGGGTACGGACACCAATGGCAATGGCGTGAATGATCTTGCCTGGTACCAGGCGGATGGCAGCTCAGCAGCGTCAGTTCGCTATATGGACGATGGGGGGCAACATTTCTTGGCCTGGAGAATTGACTCTGTGGATCCCTCTTTGGATAAATCTCTTTCTGTTTATATAGCCTACAACTGGGGGACCAAGGAGCGCGAAGTGCACTTGCCATCGCCCCGGCCAGGGCACCACTGGTATTGGCAGGGTGATACAAGCTCGTCCTTTGAGTCGAGTGGTTGCTTCTTACCTCCGGGGAAGTCAAAGCAGTTTAAAGAAAAAACCTACACTCTGAGCGCTCGTGCTCTAGCGGTTTTTGTCGAAAACTAGTTCGAGTTTAACTCTCGTTGAACGAGCTCTCGGATCAAGTCTACCGTAGGAGCTGCTGCGACGCGCTTGCCGTTGATGAAAATGGCAGGGGTGGCATCGACTTCCAAGGTCTTACCGAGTTCAATGTCTTCTCGTACGCTCGCTAAGGCAGCAGGGTTTTGCAAGCAATCGTCAAATTCCTTGCGAGTAAAGAGCGGTTTTACCCCATTGTAAAGGGCCTCTGTAGAGTCAGAAATTTCTCGCGCGGAAAGCTTGAAAAAAACGCGATCATGAAAGTCCCAAAATCGCTTTTTTTGCTGTGCGCAGTAACCCAAAAATGCGAGGGGACAGGCGCTTTTGTGGATCGCTTGCTTGAGCAAAGGGTTACAAGACATGTCCAAAGGAAAGTTTTTGAAAACGAGCAGCACCTGGTCTTCCATCGACGACAAGGCGGTATGCAGAGCGAAGGCGGCACGTTGACAATGTGGGCATTCAAAGTCGCTAAAAACGACAATTCGTACTTTCCCTTGCGGGTTTCCCCAGGAATATGAGGGCTCAGATAGGGGGATGTTTTTCGAGGGACGGGAGGACCAAGTTTCCAAAAACACTTTTTTGGATTGTTCTTGCATAGCTAAACGGGCGGAGGAATAGCTTCCTTGCACGTATTGGTACATACCAATTGCCGATGCGAAGAGGGTGACAGAGCAAAGAGCGAGCGCGAGAGGCGCTATGGCGGGTTTGCGTTCACCCGACAACCAAGTCTTCCATGTGCGAGGTCGGTTCTGTAAAAGCCAGCCCCCAGCCAGAAAGGTCAGGGTGCATAAGTAGGTAAACAGACAGAGAAGGCAAGTGGTTTTCAGGAAAAACACTTGCACTGCGAGCAACCAAACATCCACTGCTAGAGCCAATAACCCTAAACGAGCGGCCCACATTTGGGCGCGGCGGAATCCCTTTTTGGAGGGGGATTGGGCGGCAATCAGGACGAAAACACAAAGAAAATACAGCACTCCGAAGGCGGCGAGAGGAATACCCCGAACTTCGGAAAACTGGCTCGCGTTCACTGCGCTGCAGTCCGCAAACCGTCCAATATCGCAAAAGGACCCTCCTTGGATTCCCAATTTCAATCGGGTATGTTGCACGAGGAGATACAGGCTAGTCACGGCACCCGCGGCGGATGCCATCAGCTGTAATACGTACCAGCGAAACGAGTATTTGGATTCTGACATGGGCAGCATTATCGTATAAGGCGGCAAGTCAGGCAAAGGGAAAGGTCTCGATGAAAGAAGCAAAACGAAAGGCTAAGGCGTCCAAGCCCAAGAAAAAGACGTCAAAGCCTATCAAGAAGTCTCAGCGATCGCGTGAACAGTGGGAAGTCGATTTGGACGAGATAGTGCACGAATTGGCGAAGAATCAAAAACCCCATCGATTGCCAGTCATAGGGGATATTTTTAGGGCTGCCGCCAAGTTAGCCCAAGAAAGTCCAGGGACGCTTAATCTAAAAATCACTGCAACGACAATCAAAGAGCTACGATTTTCGTTTAAGACATTTTACCCGCACCGCCACCGCTCCAAGATCACCATGTTTGGATCGGCGCGGGTGCCGCCTGGAACGCCGCTGTATCAGTTTGCCAAGGACTTTGCGGCCGAAGCTGCAAAGCGCAACTATATGATCATCACTGGAGGCGGGCCGGGGATCATGGCTGCGGGCAATGAAGGGGCTGAACAAAAAAGCGGTTTTGGCTTGAACATTCGTTTGCCTTTTGAGCAGGAGCACAATCCTTTTGTCGACGATGAAACAATGCTTATTCACTATAAGTATTTTTTTACGCGTAAGCTGTTCTTGGTAAAAGAAGCGTCGGCATTTGCTTTCTTTCCGGGGGGATTTGGAACGTTTGACGAGGCGTTTGAGGTGTTAACGCTTCTACAAACCGGCAAATCGAATCTCATTCCCGTGGTGATGGTGGAGCCAAAGGGTTCTGGGTACTGGAAGGGTTTGACTGACTTTATGTATGGCACAGTTTTGGCTCAGGGATTTATCTCTGAAGCAGACAAAAATCTTTACCGGATATTCCACTCCACAAAAGAGGCTTTAGATCATATTGATCATTTTTACAGTACGTACCACTCCATGCGATTTACGCGTGAAAAAGCCGTCGTAAGGCTCAAACGCGCTCTCAAGCCTGCTGTTCTCAAGCAGCTTAACGAGAAGTTTGGCTTTTTGGCCAAGGGCGGGAAAATGGTCATGAGCGAGCCTTTACCAGAAGAAGCCAATGAGCCCGAGCTGGCCAAATTGCCGCGCCTAGTCTTTCCGTTTGATAGGCGCGACTACGGCAATCTCCGTGCGTTCATCGACTTTATCAATGACCACGCGATATAATGTCGCTTAATGGAAAAACACGTCGAGTGCTTGCTTGGATCTGATCTCCTGCCGTGGGAGCGCGATTACTTTGCGGCGCTCTTGCCGGCTTTTGAGTCCCGCATGGGGATGGTTGTCCGCTCCTGGGATAAGGCGGGGGTTTTGCAGGGACGCCGTCTTTGGTTGATAGCGCGGGATTGGCGGCGCGCTCTGCAGGCGGTCCCCTCTCGTTACAAGGGAAAAGTTTTTGTCTCTGTGCTCGGAGTGAAGCCCAGACCTCGTTGGCTGGGTTTTATCAACAAGCCCTGGAATCCCCGATCAGACTTGTCGGTGCAACTTTTGGCTCACAGTCCTTACGCTTATCGGTTTTTAAAGGAAATGGATCGGATTCCAGAGGCCGGATTGAATTTGGTTCCCCTGCCAGGTCTGCTCTTGGAAACTCTCAAAAGGCAGTCGAGTGTTTTGCAAATAGGAAACTTGTCGGCACTCGCGTCGGAAGCAAATCTCGCTTACCTCGTCAGTGTGGCGCACTATGTTTCTCGCCTGCAGGTACCGGTACAGTTTCAAGTGTTGGAGCAGGGAGCCCTGGTTCCCCATTTTCATGCCATGTTGAAAGACCTTGGTTTGGAAAAGTTTTTTGTTCCGCTTTCCCCCACCGCTGGGGGGATGGACGTGTTAATCCACGCCCCTTCTACGGCGGAGCATTTTCTTCCGGTTTTGTGGAAGGGCGCTCAAGGGATTCCAGTTTTATCGTCGGATCTTCCGGGTATTGAAACCCTGCTGAGCGATGGTCAGGATGGTTTTGTTATTCCAGTCAATGAGGTAAAGCCTATGGGCGAATTGATTGCACGACTGGTGCAGAATGAGGATTTGCGAAGCGCATTGGGCGTTCGATTGAGGCAGGGATTGGCATCTCGTTATCCTTTGGATCGGATCTTGAGTTTGTATGAAGAGATTTTCTTTTTGCGAACACCCGTGCAACAGAAGGTTGCGGCTTAGAGATGATAAAAACCTTTTTTCGCATTCTCCTGGCGGGAACAGTCTTAGCGGGGCTTGTCGCGCTTTATTATTACCGGACCTGGCTGCCAGACATGGACTATTTGCGCGTTCGGGAGGTGGTGATCTTGCCAGAAGCTCCCTTGACGGCAAAAGAAATGGGGCGGTACTTGCCGCCTCTTATCGGCAAAAACTTGCTCGTGGTCAGTGGCGACGAGATCATGAAAAAAGTGCGCGCCAATCCCTGGGTCCTTTCCGCTGTTGTTAAGAAAGAGTTTCCCCATCGACTAGTGATTCAAATCCGATCCAAACGTCCAGTGGCGACCCGACAAGACTCTCAAAAGCTCTTTTTTATCGACGAAAACGGTGAGGACATCGATCGTTGGACCGCACAAAAAGCCAAAGGTTTCGATCTGCCGGTGATCGCCTATGAGAGGCCGGAGCTGATTAAGCATTGGAAGCCCAAAACCGTGGTGCAAATGCTGGCGGCTTTCCAGAAAACCATCGGAGACAAACACACGGTCTCTCAGTGGGTGCCTTCCGATCCTCCCTACTTCAAAGTTTTTCTGACTTCCCCGCCCCTCGAGCTTTTGTTTAGTCAAAACACTTGGGAAACTCAGTTGCCATTTTTTGCTGACATGCTGAGTCGTCCTCCTCAACAAATTGGGCAAGCCCACAAAATCAATTTGGTTTTTCCTAAAAAAGCTGTTGTCAGTCTGCCACTTTCCCACTAAGCTCAGGGTGAGGCTAGTCATAAAAATGACGGCCGGCATTCCTTAACTAGTTCGCATAGTTTAATTCAGTTTTAGATTTTTTAGGGGGTAGTCGCATGAGTACCCGGAGACCTAATCACGGGTCCGATGTCTTGGTTGGCATCGACTTTGGTACAACCAAGATCTGTGTTGTCGTAGGTAAACCTACGCCGGACGGCATAGAAATCGTCGGAATCGGAAAGCAGCCTTCTCACGGGATCCGCAAGGGTGTCGTTGTGAATATTCCCCAGACTGTCGACGCTGTGAAAAAAGCTGTCGAAGTTGCGGAGTTGATGGCGGGAGTCAAGATCACCCACGCCTTTGCCGGAATCGCCGGCGGGCATATCAAGGGCTTTAATAGCAACGGCGTCGTTGCGGTGCGGGATCGGGAAATTTCCGAAATGGATGTCGAGCGCGCTATCGATGCCGCGAAAGCCGTTGCTGTCCCAATGGATCGAGAAGTTATTCATGTAATCCCTCAAGAATTCAAAGTGAATGATCAAGAGGGCGTAAAGAACCCAGTCGGAATGTCTGGGGTTCGCCTGGAATCCAATGTGCACATTGTAACCGGCGCAGTTTCCTCGGCCCAAAATATAATAAAGTGCGCCAATCAAGCTGGAATTAATGTCACCGACATTGTTCTGGAACCTTTGGCTTCTGCCGAAGCGGCACTCTCCTTGGACGAGAAAGAGCTTGGAGTGGCTTTGGTGGACATCGGTGGTGGAACCACAGATATCGCTCTGTTTGTGCGCGGGAGTGTGGTGCACACAGGTGTGATCGCGATGGGGGGAAACCACATCACCAATGATATTGCAGTAGGTTTGAGGACTTCCATCCAAGATGCGGAACTTATAAAGGTTTCTGACGGATGCGCGATGTCCTCTTTGCTCTCCGAGGATAAACTCCTGGAGGTTCCAGCGGTTGGTGGACGCAAATCGCGGGAAATTTCACGGTCGGTATTGACCAAAATTATTGAACCTCGTGTCGAAGAGATATTTTCTCTTGTAGGCAGAGAGATTGCAGCGAGCGGTTACAAACACTTGATGTCTGCCGGAGTCGTAATCACGGGCGGCGCATCCCTGCTAGAGGGCGCCCCTGAATTGGGCGAGTTTATCCTCGAAATGCCAGTTCGCCGGGGTTTTCCCCAGGGCGTCGGTGGATTGCTCGATGTGGTTAGTTCGCCGATATACTCAACGGCAGTAGGTTTACTTCAATACGGAATGAAGAATCGTTCCGAAGTTCGGTTTAGGATCCGAGATAACGACAATGTGTATTCGAAAGTCGTTACGCGCATGAAGGCGTGGCTCGGCGAAGTGTTTTAAGGAACGCTCCCGGAGTTAGGTGTTGGAGCCTCAATCTAAGGAGACGGCATGTTCGAGATCGTGGAAAAAGAAACAGTGCAAGGTGCAAAAATAAAAGTCATTGGTGTGGGCGGTGGCGGAACAAACGCAATCGCAACCATGATTTCGTTGGGTCTAAATGGAGTCGACTTTGTTGCTGCGAATACAGACAACCAAGCATTGGCTTCGCATCCAGCGCCTTACCACATTCAACTCGGAAACGAACTAACCAAGGGTCTGGGCGCGGGCGCCAACCCCGAGGTCGGTCGCCAGGCAGCGCTCGAGGACAGCGCACGGATTGCGGAAATGCTCTACGGAGCGGATATGGTTTTTATTACGGCAGGGATGGGTGGAGGTACCGGAACCGGTGGAGCTCCCGTCATTGCGAATATTGCCAAGGAAGCGGGCGCTCTTACTGTCGGTGTTGTGACAAAGCCGTTCCATTTTGAAGGAAAACGCCGCCGTCGCAATGCCGAGAAGGGCATCGAAGAGCTAAAAGCTGCAGTCGATACTCTGATATGCATTCCTAATCAACGCTTGTTGTATGTCGCCAATGAAACGACGACTATGTTGGATTGCTTCCGAAAAGCGGACGAAGTGCTCTATCAAGCGGTAAAGGGGATTTCTGATTTGATCAATATTCGAGGTTTGATCAATTTGGACTTTGCCGATGTTCGAGCGGTAATGGCCAACAAGGGCCTTGCGTTGATGGGCACTGGCAACTCCTCAGGTGAAAACCGAGCAATCGAAGCGGCTCGCAAGGCGATAGCTTCTCCTTTGCTCGAGGATGTATCTATCAATGGTGCCACTGGCATTATTATCAATATCACCGGGGGCTCGGATCTGACTTTGTTCGAAGTCAATGAAGCAAGTTCGTTGATTACCGAGGAAGCCGACGATGATGCTGAAATCATCTTTGGTTCGGTGATTGATGAATCGCTCAAAGACGAAGTGCGTGTAACCGTGATTGCGACAGGCTTCAATCCTGTGGTGGGAAAAGAAGCTCCTGTGGAAGTGGAACGGAAGCCCGAGGTTGAGGCGACCGTTGCCCCTTCCATGGAAATGTCCCCAGCGCAAATGCAGGGGGCGCCGGTGCAGCGCAAAGAGAATCTCTCAACGGATCTCAAGTCGGCGCGCCAACTTGCCAGGGAAATTGGGAAACGTTTCTTCGAGAGCGAAGAGTACGATATCCCGACTTTCTTGCGTCGGCAGCATGACTAGGATTAATGTAGGTCTGTGATGATCAAGGCACCATTTTTGAGGCTAGGGGTCGCCATCTTTTTCGGGGTGGCGGCCCTTTCTTTTGGCGGGGATCACCATGCCCCAAAGAAAAAAGAACGTCGCCAGCCCTCGCCTAGGCGTTCGAGCGCTCCGGCAACACCCTCGCGTGGTTTGGGGGTATTGGATGAAGCTCAGGTAGCCGAAGCCCAAGAGCAAGAAAAGAAAGATGAAGATGCCCTTCTTTCAGAAGAGATGGCGCAGGCTTTGCTAACGTTGAGTCGCAGTACAGGGAGTGGGGAAATTCGTCCTATGGGCGAGCAGTCTGGGCATTCTACCGAGTCGACCGTTCCATTTAATCCCCAGGTAATTCGCCTGCAACAGTAGAGCTATTCTTCGATATTTTCCCAGGCGTAAGCTTCTTCTTCAGCATCTGTGATTGAGATTACCAGTTCCACCCGACGGTTACGTTGTCTCCCCTGCACTGTGCTGTTTTCTGCCACAGGGCGAGTATCTCCGTACCCAGCAAGCGAGATTTTTTCTGCCGGAAAACTGACTCCAGCAACGAGGAACTGAACGACATTAAAAGCTCGGTTTAGCGAAAGCTTCCAGTTGGCTTCCGGGGTTGTGGTTGGCGCGGCGTCGGAATGTCCTTCCACTTGCACCAAATGCCCCAGTCTTTTTAGACGTTTACCAACCGAGGCAAGAAAGGGGATGTTTGCTTGGCGAATGCGATCGCTACCGGGCTTAAAGAGTAGGTATTCTCCCAAGCGAATACGATAGCCCTTTTCAGATCGGATAACTTCGATGGCACCAGGGGAGAGTGAGAGTCCGGTGCTTTGCTTAAAGAGTCCTCGGAGTTGCTGCGCAATGCGGTTGAGCGCTTGCTCTTCATCTGGGGTAGCATCGTGACCAGGGTCTTCGTTCGAATCTGGAGATCGCCCTCGGTCCTGCGCATTTTCAAAGGGACTAAACGGAACCCCTTTGGCCGAAAAAATTCCACCCGAGGACATAAATGCCCGTTGAATGGCTTCGGCGGCGTCTTTGTACTTGGTTTTGTCTTGCTGCGAAGTGGCGTAGAGCACCGTGAAGAAAGCAAAAAGGAGTGTAATGAAGTCGGCGTAGCTTACCAGCCACCGCTCCATATTCTCATGTTCTTCGGCGTGCTTTTTCTTGGCCATGCTTACGCTGCTTTCTTATGATCTTTGTCATGTCCGCCGTGGTCGCCCACTAGATTCGTCAGGCGATCCTGAATGATTCGTGGGTTTAATCCTTCTTGAATCCCTGTGACACCCAGGAAAACAATCTGCATTTCCAGCATTTCTTTTTTTGCGTCCTTCTTGATCTTGTTGCCCAAAGGAATGAAGACGAGGTTCGCCGATCCTACTCCATAAACAGTTGCTACGAAGGCGACAGCGATACCAGAACCGAGCTTAGAGGAGTCAGAAAGGTTGTTCATCACGTGAATCAAACCGAGCACGGCTCCCAAGATCCCGACCGTAGGAGAGAAACCTCCGGCAGTTTCCCAAACTTTTCCGACCATGTTTTTCATGTCTTCGGTGTGATGCATCTCATCTTCCATGATCTCTTTGAGTACGTTGGCGTCATACCCGTCGATCACTGAACGCATGTTTTTTGCGAGAAACTTGTTCTTGATCTTCCCAACGCTCCCTTCCAAGGCAAGCAGGCCGTCTTTTCGCGCTACGGTCGCCATGTCGACAATTTCTTTTACGAGAGCTTTGTGGTTTGGATCGCCAGCCGTAAATGAGGAGATGCCTTTGGTGATAGCACCCATGAATTCTTCTTTTGTGGATGCGACCAAGCAGGCGCCTAGCGTTCCTCCAAACACGATGAGTGCTGCAGTTGGCTGAATGAGCGATTCAATGTGTCCCCCTTCGAGATAGTTACCGAGGAAGATTGAACCGAAACCGATGATAATTCCTGCCCAGTTGACGATCATGCCAAGCCCTTTTTTAGTACGTTAGAAAATTTTTCTTTTTGGTACGCAATAAACGCCGCGACGACTTCATCTGTAGACTCGCGGACAATTATTTTAAATCCCGTCGTCAAAGTGATCAGAGTGTCCGGTGTCTGTTCAACACTTTGGATCCATTCCGCGTTCAGCATCAGTCCAGAGCCATCAAATCGTGTTAGTGGGATCATAGGATTTCTCGATAACTTATCGGACTTTGCTTCCAGGATATTAAGCTCGAAATCTTAAAATGCCGCATGACATCAGATCGTTAGGTTTGCTTCGGCGTTCGGTGCGGGGTACCTTCTACCTTTATTCAATAAAAACAAGACGTGGAGCAAGTGATGCATCGAGTCAACGTGGCTTTCCTGGGAATTCTTTCGGTAGTTTTTTTTTCCGTAACTGCTTTGGCGTCTGAGCTGAGAGTAGGAGATCCAGCACCGGCTTTTTCGCTGGTGGACAGTAACGCAAAGCAGCACTCCCTAGCAGCGGCCAAGGGTAAATGGATCGTTCTGGAGTGGTTAAATCATGGCTGCCCGTTTGTACGGAAGCACTACGATTCTAAAAACATGCAAGCGCTTCAGGAAAAATATGTAGGAAAAGGGGTGGTCTGGTATTCAGTGCTCTCTTCGGCTCCGGGAAAACAGGGATACTCGACACCTGCTCAGGCAAACACCGATGTTAAACGTTACGGAGGCCGTGCTACCGCTGTACTTATGGACACGGGGAGTGAAATGGCCCGGAAGTTTGGGGCGCAGACTACTCCCCACATGTTCGTGATCGATCCGGAGGGCAAAACCGCCTATATGGGCGCCATAGACGACAAACCTACAACTGAAATATCCGATATCAAGGGTTCCAACAACTACGTTGCCGCTGCGTTGGATGCAGGCATGGCAGGCAAACCCATCGCCAAGGCAGCCACTAAACCTTACGGATGCTCGGTAAAATACTGATGAAGATCTATACGAAGACCGGGGATGCCGGCACTACTGCTCTTTATGGTGGGGAACGAGTTCCCAAGAGCGCTCTGCGCATAGCGGCCTACGGTGAGGTCGATGAACTGAACGCGGTTTTGGGAGTGGTTTGTGCGCAGACTCGGCTCGAGCCAATTCGGGACTCTCTAATCCAAGTGCAATCCGCTTTGTTCACTGTAGGTGCTCAGCTTGCCTCACCCAAGGCCCCACCAAAGATTGAGATAATCACTTCGGCGCATGTGGATTTTTTGGAGCGCCAAATGGACGTTATTTCCGAAACGCTTCCTGCTTTGAAAAATTTCATCATCCCAGGAGGTTCGGTTACCGCTTCCTTTCTCCACTTGGCGAGAACCGTGTGTCGCAGGGCTGAGCGCTCGATTGTGGCACTGAGTGAACTCGAAGGGGAAAAGGTAGATGGGTGGTTGATTATTTATGTTAACCGTTTGTCAGATTTCTTGTTTGTCTTGGCTCGCCTGGCGAATCTGCTTGAGTCGATAGCGGACGTCCCATGGAAGCCGCGTCAGAGATAGAGCATGAAGGTATGGGCGCACACAGCCGTTTTTGTCTTTTCGATTGGGGTGACTGCTTTTGCCCTGAGTGACGTGGGAAATGATGCTCTGATTCGTCGAGCGAGAGAGGCCGCGTCTTCAGGGAATCACCCTACGGCTATCGTTGCCTACAATGCGCTGCTCAAGCAGCTACCGGCCCACGACCCTCGATCGGAGGCCGCAGCGGCCGAGGTCATTGTCTCTTACTTCGCATTGCGAGAGTACTCCCGCACAAGCAAAGCCTGCATTTTGTTTCTAACCACCTACCCAAAGTCTCGCCAAGTTTTCAGTATTTCCTATTTGCTGGCCCATGCTTATTTAGGATTGGGGCGGTTTGAGGACGCGTTCGGTGTTTTTGGCGCCTACACCTTTGAGCTAGTTCGTGGGTTGCCGGACGATTCGAGATACAAGGTTTACGAAGTCCTCACTCTGGCGCTTAGCTCTTTAGGTGAAGAAACTGCTTCGCAAGTTTTGTTGATTGAGAGCAAGGGTTTGTGGCCGCGGGTCGCAGGTCGAGAATGGTTGAGCGGGCCAGTTCACCGGATTCGAAGTGTTTATAAAAAAGAATCGTATCTAAATCGGGAGATCGAAAAGCTCCCCGAAGATCAGCAGGCGCCTATTCTCGTGGCAATTGGCCGTACGCCACCTGATGCCCTTGCACCTGTGGAGACTCAGTGGCGTGTAGGGCTCGGATTGGTACGTGATGCGATTTCTAACCCCAGTCTAGGGCAGAATTTGTTTACAGTGCATCTGGGCTTGGATTGGCCGTCATCTGAACTGGGCTGGTGGTTTGGTGGCGTTGTGGACATAGACCTATTGCAAGCCGGGTCGACCTCCGCAGATGTTTTTTTTAAATCGGTCTCCATGGGAGTACACACTCGAGGGAGAATCTTTCGTCTGCCGCGGGACTGGGAGTTGGATTTGCAGGCGGGGGTCAGGTATCGTACCTCCTACTCAAATCCGAACACCCCGTCTTTTAGCAATCTTATCGGAGTAAGCATTGGTCCAGAGTTGCGGTACTTTGTGGATATTCACCGGTCCTTTGGCTTTCGGTTAGGCTGGGAACCATTGCTTCAGCTGGGAAAAACCTTGGACTTCGGAAATAATACTCTCCTTGCTGGAGTGGACTTTCAGTTCCAGAGCTTTTTCGCCGACGGGTTGGATAGAGTTATCCTTCAACTCGAGCGCACGCGAGTTCGCCCGGCCGTTCTGGTTGGGTACATGGAGCTAGCTAGGATTGGCCTGAGTTACCAGTTGGTTTTTTAACGGCTTGCTGGGTTTGAGTGTGGGGCTCTTGGTAATTTGATGATTCAACCACAGAGTGAGTAAGGCAAAGAATTTCCCACTTTCCCAATCCAAATGGGGTTCATGGTAGACACCCGGGAGATAGTGTAGCTCTTTGTCTCTGGCGCCGAGCGCTCTGAGAATATCGAAACTGCCTGCTGGAGCGATGACGCGATCTGCAGTGCCGTGCAGAATGATTGTTGGAGTTCGAATCTTCTTACACAAATCGGGAATTTGTTGAAAAGCGTCTAATACAGCCCGGCCTTGGCTCAATGTATTGAATCGCGAGGCTAGAGGATCGCGCTTATAGGCTTCGATAACTGCCGGATCTCGAGAGAGAGAAGTGCTGTCTTCCGAATGCAGTCTTAACTTGGGGAGGAGGCTGGCGATCATTCTCCCCAAGAATATCTTCACCGGAGAAATTGCACCGCCCACAATAAAGCCTGGTGCACTTAAGACAAGCCCTTGAATGCTGTTTTGCTGCTGGGATGCAAAATGTATCGCTACTGCTCCACCCATGCTGTGGCCCAGGACAAAGAGTGGGAGCGGCTCTAAATCTCGCTGAATCCAGTTAAGTACCTGGGTTGTGTCATCCACATACTCTTGGAAATGTTTTACGTATTGGCGAGTGCCTTTGCTTTCGCCGGCGCCTCGCAGGTCAAATCGCACGACTTCAATCGAAGCCTTATTGAGTGCCTGGACAGTAGGAAGATGGCGGGCGCTATGTTCGCTGATGCCATGAATGAGCAGACAGCGAGCTCGAGGTAAGCCCGAGCAAGCGTGCCTCCAGACTGCAAGCGAACCAAGAAAAATGGGATCCATTGCCAACCTCCCTTAGAGGTTATTCAGTCGGCTTATTATCAGGCGCGTCTGAGGCAGTCGCGCGTTTTGCCGGTGTGTCTTGGGGGAAACGTGCGTTTGCCGGGTATTTATAGGTGCGAATCGTTCCCATAAACTGGGTACCATCGACCTCTTTGCCATTGTATAAAACTCGGGACCCAGTGGAATTGCCCAGAACGACTTTAATTTTTTCATTCGCCTTATAGGAAGCGGATTTCCCTTCGCCCAGAAACACCTCTTGTGGAGGGGCATCATCAATCACGACTTTCATCCAAGTACGTTCTTTTCCTTCGACAACGATTTCGTGTGCGGGTGCCGGTGTGGGAACAGGAGCTGCCGGAGGGGCAGTATCGCCTAGAACTTTGGTTTCAGACGCCACGGTGCGCGATTCTGAAGTTGTCTCAGCCACGTCTTTAATTTCTGTCGGGGCAGGGGACTGTACGGCCAGTGTCGCATCTCCTGCATCTTTGCCCACGTTAATCAAAAGAGTTGCGAGCCCCACCACTGCGATCAAAGAAGCAATAGTGATGAGCTTTGCGCCCGAGGGAAAACGCACTCGGGTGATCAGTTGGTTAGGAGTCGCCATGACAGGAGCGGAGCGAGTGGTAGGCTCTCGAGAGGGTTCCCCCGATTGGCCGTCCCTCATGTTTTCCTCGATGGACTGGGCAGCCGACGTACCTGTTGCAAGACGGTAGCGTTCTAAAACATCGGCGTTTTCCAGGCCGACATACTTAGAATAGGCCAGAATAAACCCGCGAATGAAGGGCTCCGGCGGTAGCTCATTCCACTGGTTCGATTCAATCAGTTCGAGGCTATGAGGGTGAATTTTCGTGATAGAGGCAATTTCCTCTAACCGAATGCCCTTTTTCTCTCGCTGCGCTTTGAGGTAGGCGCCAAAATTTTCCATGCTTTAAAGATTCTTAAGGAGAACAGGGGGTTCCGTCCAGTTTTATTTCAACCACTTTAAGACTTCGTTTGAGCGTTCAACATACGGACCGGACTTGTGGCGTTGAATCAACTTCTCCAATTCCGTTTTTGCCACCTTGCGTTGCCCTAGCTTCATGAGAACCAGCCCCAGTTTGTAGTGACTCTCCTGATAAAGTGGGCAGTTTGTGACTGCTTTTTCATAGTAGCGAGACGCTCTTTCGTAAGTTTTTTGCTTTGCGAAAACGTCCCCCATATTCTTGCTGGCCAGGCAGAATAGCGGGGCGATATCGAGCGCTTTCTGGTGGTTTTCAATGGCTTCGGAATAGCGCCCCAATCGATAATAAGCGTAGCCCATGTTGGTGTAAGCATTTTCAGGTGTTACGTAGTTTTCATCTGCCAGTGCTTTTTTGAACCATTCAATCGCTTGCGGAAACTTTTCGCGGCGGTTGTTCAAGACACCCAGGTTATTAAACACTTCGGGGTATTGCGCTTGAAGTTCGAGCGCTTTTGAAAAAGCCTCTTCGCTTTTTTCGTAGCGTTTTGTTTCGAGGTAGATCAACGCCAGTAGGTTGTATGCGGGAGCGAGGGAGGAATCCGACTTTAGGGCATCGCCCACTGCTTCAATCGCCTGGTTGTATTGCCTTTGGTTCAAGAAGTCGCTTGCGCGCTGCAAGTGAATGCGCGCTATTTCTTTTTCTTTTAACGAAGTAAGCCCAGCGCAGCTTGCTACTAGGATCCCAGTCAAAGCGAGGAACAGGCGAAGATAGCGTCGATTGAGGTGAGAGTTGCCCATGGTTTCTCCTCCCACGATTATACCGTGATGCGGTTATGGATCGATAGTGGAACGCACACCCATGCGGATTTCAGCGAGGCGATCCAGCGTTCGAAGTTCGTCTTCTGCTAGGCTGAGGTTCTTTCCCAATGTACGCATTGCGTCGACCGCTTTGGTGCGCCGGTCTTCCGGCAAAATTTTTGAAATCGTGAGCGCTCGGTCATTGATCTGGGAGATAAACTGAAAACCGATCATTTCTTTGGCCTCAAAAGCGATCGAAGCTCTTTTAACTATTTGACTTAGCTCATTGAGGGGAATGGCCCCCAGAATAGCGGTGCCTGCGTAGATAAGTCGAAGGCCGTAGTCTCGATAAGTCTGCGTTTCCCCCTCGGGGATGCCGCCTGCCTGCATGGCTTTGAGGCTAATGTCGGATACTGCTTGGAGCACTGCCATTTGGAAGACCGAGTGCTGGTCTTCGGACATAGGAGATAGCTGAAGGAGAGTGTCTATGTCGTGCTCCGTGCCCACGTAAACCACGTTTGGAATATCGACTTCTCCACCAACCAAAGAGCGCTTGACCGAGGTTTCCTTTAGAATCCGTAAAGGCAAACCAAGATGATCGGCTAGGCGATCCTCTGGCAAGCGAAGCAAGGCGGGTTTACAAGCAGCTGTGCGGGAGCTGATCGAAATCTCTTTATCGAGGCATATTTCTAAGGAGCTCAGGGTCTGTGTACCCTCGCGCGTCGCTTTGACTTCGTCCCGAGTGTCCTTGGTTACTTGCTCCATGGTCGTGAGTGGGCAACCACAGAGGAAAAGAGTGGGGATCAGATAAAGCGCTATGTTTTTCATGGTTTAGCTCCTGTCCACCGAAAATGGTGATCCTGATTCAGAGCTACCAGTAGCAAACCGGGCAATAGAGTCAAGTCAGCTCTAGAAATACGCCAGGGCGCCTAGGCCTCCCTGCCACCCGTCGGACAGGCGGTAAAGCACTGCATTTACAGCCCAATCAGGCCCCAATGCCAAACGCCATTCGGTTCCCAAATTAAAGACGTGAGGGCTGATGGGGGACGCCTGGTATCGATATAAGCCGTAGGCGATGCCATTGAGCCAAGGAGTGGGTTGAAATCGCAAACCGATGCGTGGCCCGAAAGAGGGTTTTAAAGGAAATCCAGAGAACGCGGGAGAACCGAGCAGCTCCGCTTCGAAAAGAACCCACGCGGTGATTGGTAGGGTATCCGACAGGGTAAAAGCAGCGCCCAGCCCGCCCAAAATGTTCCCTGCCCCGCAGCGGTTGCAAAGCAATTCCTTTACGGTGCGGCCACCAACCTCGATCTTCCAGGTTAGCTCGTTCCAACGAGAGGAAAGAGGGACCATTCGAGCCACTCTTACCACCGTGAGCTCATCGAGATAGAATTGCGAGTTGCCGCCAAAGAAATCTACCTTGCCCGAAAAGAGTTCGAAGAGAGTGTCTGTCTGAAATTCCGTCTGCCGATCGAGGAAATCGTGCAATGCGAGTCTAAAACCTAGCGTGAACCGAGAGCCCAAGCTTTCGTGTGCGCCGGCTTCAAAACTTGCTCTTAGGTCTCCATGGCCGCCGTCCTTAGCAGCCGTTGTTTGAGCGAGACCGAGCTGAGACAAGATGAGAACGAGAAGGATCCTGGCGCGCAGCATTTCCCATTCTTACAATACGCAGCTGCACTTTTAAAGCGTGCAATAGCAACCCGTGAGCCAGTCGGTGACGTCTCTATCGTGGGGCTGAATATTCGAAGGTTTGTAGCAGCATGTGGTCCCGGTGCCTCTGCAATCACTTGTATAAACGGACGCTGCGTAAGTATTACTATCTGGACCAGCAAAGTTGATTCCATACGGATACAGGATTCCGTCGGCAAGCGCAGACGCAGGTTTGTTTTCTCCGGAAGTGCAGTAAGCGCCTTCGGGGGAAGCTCGGTTGTATAAGCCCTGGGATGCGCATACCGACGAACAAGAAACCGCATTGCTTGCTTGGTACCATCTACCAGTCATGGTCACGAGGACCTTCTTGGTCACTGGCCCTGCTGAGTTGGAACAAGTAAGCTCGACATTCTGGTCAGACTGAATGTTATTCACCGTTTGGGTTCCATTGATCGCCGTGCTCAGAACTGCTCCATTCACTTTTAATTCGCAAGCCGTCGCTCCCGGAGAACTCCAACAGATGCTCAAATTCGATTTGATCTTGGCGGTGGTGTTTCCGGAGGAGCCGTTCACAGTCAAAGAGGGTGCAGGTAGTTGCACGGGTGCCGCCGCCGCAACAGTGGAGCAGAACGATTCTGTGTTGTCTGGTCCATAGACTGTCAAGTTCAGCGGTGTCGGGCTGCTGATCATGGGAATGTTTACTGCTAGATTGGTTGCGGTGTTCCCGGCTGGTAGGCTCACGCTAGTGATCCCGGATCCTGCCACAGTAGCGCCGATATAACTCCCGGTGATATCAACTTGAGCGTGGATCAACCCGGGTAAGCTCGCTGGGCCCGTAACCGCACGAATTACACAAGCTGGATTAACGTGGATAGCCACACTTTGGTTTACGGAGGATGAATCATTCTCCACCGTTGCTTCGATCGTAATTCTTCCTGTGCGAGTGGGCACGTAAGTGTACGTAGCAACGCCGTTGTTCAAGGTAACGGCCTGACCATCGATACGAGCCCGTGTCACGGTACCAGTGGCAGTGAGCTGCAACGTTACCGGCTGGCCAATGCCTACAATGGTCGGAGTTGCCGTGAGAGAAGAAATGGTCGGTGTAGGAGGGAGTAAACCGGCTACTGAAACAGAAGTTTCACAGCTGCCCGTTCGCCCGCTGGAATCCACGACGTTAAACCGGAGTACACGCGTTCCTACCGCAGATTCTTGAATCTGAATTACCTGCGATTGAGCGGCTGAAGTAGGGAGGGTAGGTACCACCTGTGTTGCTGGTACTGCCACCCCGTTGTCCAAGACTTGGGTTACTCCCACTCCAGTTGAGCTATTAACGACCAGAACTGGAATCGTTACGGGAGCGACCGGATTATTGTTGGAATCCAAAGACAAAAAGAACGAGGGCGATGCAGTTGTAGCCACGCAATGCGTGCTGCCGCTAGAAACGGTGAAGGTTCCCCCGTTAATTGTAATCTGAAAAATGACATTGCCGGAGCCATCTAGCGCTTTGACAATGACCTGCTCATTAATGGTCGTAATATTGTTGTAAGTGATCGGGAAAATAGCGGGTGTCGTGGGGGTAAAAGAGATCGACTCCCCGCCGCTGGTGATCAGAATGTAATTGTTGCTGCAACCCGACGCAGTCACCATCCAGTTGATGGTATCGCCTGTGCGGATATTCGCCAGCGAGATACCTCCGACCGGAATCATTGTGGCGGACAGGGATCCGGAACAAGAAGCGGTATTGTTAGTGTTGTTATTATTCTCTGTTGTTGACAGAGTTTGCCCGTCTACCACGATCGTGCGGCTGCCGGTACAAGACACGGCGCCCAAAAAAAGCAAAGTGCTACCCAAAACCCCAAAACAGATCTTCATAGTAATTCATTTGGGCTGCAATAATCTTGCCTAGGGAAAATACAGCTGTAACCGGGGTGTTCAGTTGTCGAACTTTTAGAGAGGTTATCCCTAAAAGGAAACTAAGTATTCGATTTGATTGGAGGTGATTTGCCTGAAACTTAGACGGTTCCTCAGCAGGCGTCTTTAATTCGGAATTGCAGAGTGAAATCAGAGAGTTTAATCGTATCGCCATCCTGCAATTCGACGGGACCGATGACTTTGCGGCGATTCAATTCTGTGTGCGGATCGCGGTGATCGACTGCTTCGAGATACAAGCCGTTGTTCTTGCGGAAAATGCGGATGTGTTTTGGCAATACGCCATTACCATCAGGTAGGGGAAAGTGGCACTGTCCCGAACTACCGATTACGGTCTCGTCTGCGTTCAGGAAAAATTCTTTAATCCCACTTTTGGTGTTTTTCTTAAACTCAATTTTCCCAACGCGAAGGGGTACCCGACATTTGGGGCAATAGCCGGATTGCGAGTTTGAGTCCGCATGGCCGCAAAACTCACAAAAGGTACAAGTTGAAGGGAACAATGTTTTAGGGAGTACATTTATTTCTACGGGGGCGATCGCCTTGTTTTGACCAAAGGGCCAGAAGCCTTTGCGCGTGAGTCTTTCCAAATCGTCTCGAACCTGGCGCGATCGCTGGTATCGTTTTGCAGGCTCTACTTCTAAACATTTTCGGATGATTCCGATTAAGCGGGGGTCACGCCCGCTGTTTTCGAGTGCTTTAATATCTCCGAGAACGGGTGTCTCTCCAACGGCGGCTTCGTATAGAAGTGCTCCAAGGCTGTAAATGTCCCCTGCAGCAGTGAACGGCTTGGTTTTGTCCATTAGGTCAGGAGGAGTGTATCCCTCGGATTCAAATACAAGGGGGTCCGGGTCAGCTCGGTGATAGAGCGTGCCAAAATCTATCAGTTTAATGCGAGAACTAATTCCATCAAGCATCACATTCTGAGGTTTTAGGTCGCGGTATACATAGCCATGTTGGTGAATAACTTCCAGCGCGTCAGCGATTTGGACGCCCAGGTAGACGACCAACCCATCCTCTACCTTTCCTTTTTCGGTTCGGTATTCTGTCAGCGCTTTGGCGAGTTCTTTGCCGTTAATAAACTCCATCACCAGGTAAAATGACTTGTTACGTTCAAAATATTCAAAGCCGATGGGAAAAGCAGGGTGTTTAATTTTTCTTAAGAAGATAGCCTCGCGTTTAAACGCATGCATGAGTTGTTTTCTAAACCCATCATAACTAGGCTGATCGAGCATTTGTTTGATGAGAACGACTTTACCATCGTCTAATCGGGTTGCTCTAAAAGTAGCGCCAAAGCCACTTTTGGCAATCGCCTCTTCAATGATGTAATCGCGACGTCCTTTCAGACGTTCGCCAACTCCCAGGAGTCCGTCAGTGGCGTCTTTGATGGTAGTGAAAGAAGCTTGGCGCAGTTTGCGAGCCACTTTGACAGCGGACGCAGTTCCACCACAGGCGTCACAGAACAACGCTCCGGGGAGTAACTTTTCTCCGCATGTGCTACACGACTGCACGTTTCAATCTCTTTCAGTAGTATTATGAAATCAGCAGACGGGTCTTTTTTGCTTCATCCTTGATGGTAGCCAATTCATCTGCATTGGATTTCCCCGCACGAACGTCGTTGGCAAGTCGTGTTAGGGCCCGTGTGACTTTGTCTTGTCCTAAGTTGCTCGCAATTCGAGTGGTATTCTGGATGAGTCGGGTCGCTTTCTCTTTGTCGCCGTTTTCGAGACTTGCCTGAATTTGCTCACCATTCAAGTGAACTTGGAGTACTTGGCTTGCTTTAAATACCTCAGGATCAATCTGTCCCAAGTCAGACTCTTTGTCCGTAACCTTCAATTTGACCTCAATGGATTCTGTCTTGCTGCCGTCGTAGAGTCCCTCTACCGTAAAAAGCGGTATCTCGCTGCCTACTTCGCCGCCAGATGGAGAGCTCGTCTGCACCAGAAACGCTGTGAGGTCTCGGGTCATGGAGCCTGTAGGCAATTCAAACGCTTTAGCATTCCCCGGGATATCGTAAATCACGATTTCTGGGGCCACACGAGCGATGCGCATTACTCGAGCACTCACGTTGGAGAACTTGAGCACTAAGTCGCCCACCACCGAAGACTGCAATTTCTGCATTTCTGCTTGGAGGCCTTCTTTGAACTTGTCCATCGCATTGGCGTGGTAGTACGAGCCCCGTCCGAGTTCCGAAAGTCGGCTGATGAAGTCCGCATCGTAGTCATCTGCGGAGCCGATACCAATACCAGTCAGGGTGATGTGTTCTTGTTCTGCAACGAGTTTTTCGAACTTATCAAACTTTTCTAGTCGATACCCTTGATTGTCTGTTGCAAATCCATCCGTCAGCAAAATTACGTGATTTACTCGGCGTATCTTGTCCGCCTGGTCTCTGGCTTCAAAGGCCTTGTAGGCTGTTTTCAGGCCTTGTTCCAAGTTAGTGAC
Source organism: uncultured Pseudobdellovibrionaceae bacterium (assembly GCA_964611895.1). GTDB lineage: Bacteria > Bdellovibrionota > FAC87 > UBA2466 > UBA2466 > JAIEOG01. The sequence continues at coordinate 19,829 of CAZTDN010000015.1, read as the reverse complement.
GCCAGAAGGATTTTCAAGTTTTTGAATCGCATTTTGCATGGCGCTGCGATTTTCAGCAAGGGAGGCGAGAGGGAATACTTCCCGTGCATTTGTACCAAAAAGGACCAGACTCACACGGTCGTCTTCTTTCAATGAGCCAACAAGTTCATTCAGCGCAGTTTTTACCATCGACCATTTGTCTCCGCCCATAGAGCTACTGGCATCGACGAGGAAGAGCACATTTGCTGGGACGCGTTTCAAGCTCGCGCTGGGAGTGAGCTCCACCAGCGTTGTTGTACTAAACTCACCGTCTTTTGGTCGAAAATCGGAACCGTTCTTCGATGTGATCTTCACAATCTCTCCTTGCACTGAGCTAGCGGGCCCTTTTAGGCCGCGTTACATTTCTCGCAAGGGGGTCGGATTGCAAGTGGTGTGCCCTAGCGGAATACGCTCAATGGGCTCGGGCTAGCCGCTAAAAGCGACGAAATTTGGTGCATTTTTTGGGCGCTGGTGCCCAATTTGCGCCTATTTGCGGGGAAGCAGGTCTAAGGATTGGGCGACAAGGAGGGTGTGACTCCCTGCGGAGTTCCAGAGTACCGAGAACGGTGTGACGCGCAAGCGAGTTTCCCCGGCCTCTTTGTACTCGTACCTGTAGTAGGCACGCAAAAACTTACAGCCGGGCTTAAGGAGTACTTCCGAGGGGGTGGTGTTTTGAGCGGCGCAATCTTCTTTATCTAGGATTTCGATTCTAGGGCTGCTTGCGTCAGCCAAATGCGGAGAAGTCGTGATTCGCCCGTCGGATTCAAGCTGAATAGGAGAAAGAGCAAACGCCGAAACGGAAGATAGCGCTAGGATCCAAAACTTGCCCATCATAAAGGTGCCTGTTTTTCCCGATATGGCTGACCGAGAGGTTCCCCCGAGGGACCGATGTTTTGAAATATTGCAAACAACGCCGCAACGTCAGATTTTGCTTTTTCGTCTGTGACGCCGAGTAATGTGTCGGATAAAGCGCCTTTCAGATTTGCTTGAGCAACGACTTGCAGTAGCTGTCTACTCCAACCGTTCGGAGCGCAGGTTTTTTTTCCGTCTTTGTCTTCGATTTGGGTGCAATGATCGGTTGCCGCCGCGCACTTGCCATCCCGTACGAACGCACGAGTGCGAAAGAGGGCTTCGTAAGCAACCACCCCTCGCTTGAAGGCGAGTTGAAAGGTGAACTGATCGGGTTCAATTACTTTTTCCGAAAAAGAGAGCGAACCCTTGAAGGCATCGTGTACATGGCAGGTCCAGCGGTGGGAGTCTTCTCGTCCATTGCGATTATTGTCGTCTCCCTCAAAGAAAATGTCAGGTTCTCCCAAACGATTTGATTTATCTTGGGTGTTTTGGGTGCTGGAATCCAAAACATTATTATAAAAATCAAAAGGGAACCACGGTTGAGAAGCTGCTTTAGAAGACTTCCTGGGGGGCAAGAGCTCGCACTTAGAAAGCGTCCCATTTTCGAAGACTGGCAAGACACCCACATCGAGATAGGATCGGTGATCTTTGAGGGCGGAGTACCCTTCAATGGCGAGATTTACTACGTTTAGGCGTTCGGCAGATGGGGTTGCGCATACCAGGGTAGCTGTTCCCAAGATTGTGAATAGGGATAGAGTGGCAAATCGGTGAAGCAAAGTTTCCCCCTAGAGTGGGAAGACTAGCCACGAGTGATTCAGGACGTCAAATCCGTTGGTAAGGCGGGCTTGATTCAGTGCGTTGAGGCGGGTTCCAGTGAGGCCACTTCCAAAATTTTGCCTGCTTCAATCGGTTCGGGGCTCTTGTGAATGCGACGGTACCAGTAGTAGTTGCGAAGCACGGAGCCAATGTACTCCCGGGTTTCTTTGAACGGGACCAAGTCGATAAAGAGCACGGGATCTTCCATCGGATAAAGTTTTACCCACGTTGCTACCTTTCCTGGGCCAGCGTTGTACGCTGCGAGGGCCAAGGGAAGTCGACCTTCGGTTCTGGCGAGCATATTGACGATGTACTGAGCACCGATGTTGATGTTTGTTTCCGGATCAAAGAGGTTAGCTTTTTTCTTAAGGCGCCGTGCGGTACCCGGCAATAGTTGCAAGAGACCACGAGCCTTCGCTCCCGATACTGCAGTGGAATTAAAAGCGCTTTCTCTTAGGGCTACGGCGAGAAGAAGGAACGGATCCAGGATTTCGGATTGTTTTTCGAAAATTGGAAAGTACACCTTGGGGAAATAAAGCTCCAAAGTGGTTCGAGAAATCAGATGAGGGTTTTGGTACAGCACATCGGATAAGATGATGAGTTTGGATTTGTGATCGCTCAAAGCGTTCTTAAGCTGAACGACGTAGAGGAGTGCTTCGGGTTCAGCTATTTTCGCATAGACCGTTGCCCAAGTCAGGACCTGCCCCGCTGTTTTTTCAAAGCCTAACCGACTCAGTGTTTCAGCCTGCTCGAGCAGCGCATTCAGCTCGGGACACAGTTTTGAGCGTTTTAGCACCGGCGTGGTTTCTTTAGACAGAACATCTCCTGGATCTTTTCCTGCGGCTGATTGAGCCACTAGGCTGTGAAAAGAAAAGGGGTACTTCGCCTTAAGAGTCTCCAGTGTGCGTCTGGCTGGGGCTGTTTCCGAAAGCAGCAACTGGGTGCGGTGTAACCAGTAAAGGGAACGTCCGGTGAAGACACCAGAGAGAGCGCTTGCTTTACTTAGCAAGTCTCTCGCGGGGGCATAGTCTTTGGAGGCGATATAAAAGAGCGCGGCTCGGGTAAGGAGGGGTTCTTGTTCATTGGGGTTTGAGTCTAGGCACTGAGCTCCTTTTTCATAGAGCCGGGCAATGTCGTTGAAGGTTACGTCTTGATCCAGGCGATCTTCTAGGGATGCGGCCAGACCAATAGCGAGGTTGTTAGGGCATTGAGTTTCTTGGAGAGTAGTTTCTTTCAGGGCGGTGAGTTTTTTTATCTGGTTCTTTGGAAGGCCGCGCAGAATTCCCTGTACGGGTGCGGACTTTAAGTCCGAGAGATTTGAAATCTTGAGGGAGCTGTCAAATTTGGGGCGGACTGTCGGGCCACGGTAACGGCTAGGCCGCATTTCGTTCTCAATTTCCCGGGTTTTAGCCGTGAGTAAGGCGCGGTTGAAAACGGTAAAGCAAAAGGGGTGACTGGTGGGGGCTTGTCGGCAGCCTTCTTCGTAAGCCTTATGTTCGTCCGGCTTGAGCTTACCGCGAAACCAATCATCGAATAGTTTTGCCTGAGCGTATTGGGGATCTTCTGCTGGGTTGCGTTCTTGGTTCAGTGAGAAGGTTTCGAGTGGTGAGGTGGTTGATGTGCACGCAACAAGAAGCACGAGGCATGGCAAAGCTCTTAAATTCATTGGATTTTTTCCAGATTAAGGTTGAGAAGGGCTTTTTCGTAGCGGGTACAGATCCATTTTAACATGGGTGGAATGGCGGTGCCCTTTTTTGTCCCGTTGTCGATCACTTTCAGTGTGTGGTGGCCCATTCCAGGTGGACTCCAAGCACTTCCGCGTTTGGCACTCCTATTGCTCTTATGCCGCCCGACGTTGAATGGCGCTCGTGTGGGCGTAAGCATTCGAGAGTTTTTGAGGAGAGAGTAATGCGCAGAACGTTTTTATTTTTGGTTGCCCTGTTAGCGTTGTCGGCCTGCGGTCCAAACTGCAATACACCGTACGCATACCAGACTCCGGGTTGTGGTTATGTGGGCCAATACCCACCCAACACGTACCCAACCCAGCTACCGGCACAATACCCCGGTTATGGGCAGTACCCGCAATATCCCCAATATCCACAGTACCCTGTGAACTACCCTGTTCCGCAGCCGTACCCATATAATCCAAACGGAGTTTGCTCTCCGATGAACCCTTACGCTTGTCACTACTAATTTGTAACTAGGGGCTAGCTTTTAGCGTTCGAGAACTCGCTGCCATTTGCTTTTGCGGGTTTCGGTCTCGGAAATCAGTTTTCGGTATTCGTCACGCCGAGAATTCCAAGCGGAGAGCTGCTGCTCGAGTGGTTTTTTTCGGGATCGGATATCGACGAGATTTGTTTCGACGCCGGCTAGAAGCGATTTCACTTGGGCGAGCTTTTTCTCGGTGTCTTTTTGCCAGTCTTCTCGCTCTAGTAGTTCCGTTTTTGCGGATTCAACTTTATTTTTCGCCTGTGGGTCGTTCGCTTGCGGGTGAGTGGATTCTTCCCACTTGGCGAGGTTTCTCCCAGCCTTTTGGTTTTTTTTCATTTGGAGTTCCGCCGTTGCTTGAAACTGCTGGTACTTTTTCTTGAGGTCTAAGTGCTCTTTTTCCAGTGTTTGCAAATCTTTGAGTTCAGCTCGGATGGTGCCGAGATTTTTATCCGCCGCAGCCAGGTTTTTGCGCAGATCTCTTAGGTTATTGTCGAGAATTTCGAGGTTTTCTTTCAGTCGCCTTTTGCCAGTAGCACTGAGAGCGGGGCTTTGAGGGGTTTCACTCTCACTCAAAAAGTCCAGGCTTTCTGGCGTTGCATTTACCTCGGCGGGCTTTGGAGAGGGCAAAGCGGTACCGGTTATCATTAGGAACGCAAGAAGGAGTGGTTTCATCCTTTTATTTTACCATAGCCCCCAAAAGTTTTTGGACCGGTTCCGAGAGCCAGTCTTGAGGTCCTAGCCATTTATGCCGCACAGTGCCATCTGGTGCAATCCAGACGGTTTCTGGAAATCGGTTGCTCCCGGATTTAGTGGCAAACTTGGCGTCTTTGTCCCAGAGAGAGACAAAGGTGGGGCGGAACCCGAGATTTGAAAAAAGTTTCAAGACGTCGCTTGGTGATTCATCCACCGAAACGAGTACCAGCTTGGGAAGGTTAGGATTTTTTCGGGCAGTTAGCTGACGGTTTAGGTTTTCCAGGGAGGGGAGTTCTTCCAAACAAGGGGGGCACCAGGTGGCCCAGAAGCAAACGAGCACGCCTCCCGGGTTTCCTTCAGCAATGGATGCAAGGTTTCTAGTTTTGAGAGTCTTGCTTCCCAGATCCTGTAGCATCCAGTTAGCATCCAAGGCAGGTGTCAGTGTGCGTTCTAGCTGGCTTGCCGTAAAAGAAAATCGAGTTCTCTGAAAAAACTGTGGCAACACCGCCAGACTCACTAGGATCAACGCGGTGCCGGCAAAATACCCCCCGAACCGAAAGCGTTGCGCTCGGGTTTGTTCGGTTGGCTTTGCGATAGGGGAACCCTTACTCTTCAGCAGACTTTTTCGATTTCGCTTTTGGGGCGGCTTTCGTTTTAGCCGGCTTGTCTTCAGCTACTGCTGCCTTTGCCTGTTTTGCAGGTTTCTTGTCAGAAGCAGCTTTTGCTTTTTTCGAGCCTTTGTCGCCTTTGCTAGCCTTTTCAGACTCGGGGTCCGGCAAATACCGGAACACACAAAGCTCCGCATTGTCTCCCGATCGACGCTGAGCCAAGCGAATCAGCTGGGTGTAACCCCCTGGCCGGTTCTTAAAACGCGGAGCCAAGGAACTGTAAAGGCGATCGAGAACTTTTCGAACCCGGTTTTCACCTGTCGAATAGGTCTGCGTAGAACCCAAGAGTTTTACGATCTGCCTTCGCGAGTGCACATCTCCCCGCTTAGCCAGGGTAACCACTCTGTCCGCATACCAACGCAGCTCCTTAGCACGAGCAGGGGTGGTACGAATCGCATCCCGTTCTATCAAAGCGAGAGTCAGCGAGCGAAGCATCGCCTTTCGATGCGGAACAGAAACGCCGAGTTTTCTACCAGTCTTTAAGTGTCTCATTGCTTATCTACCCGAGCCGTTCTAGTTCAGGCTCTCAGGGCCTTCTTTTTTCTTTTTATTAGCGAAATAGGTTTCTGGATCAAAGCTTTCGAGCTTCATTCCGAAGGACAATCCCATTTCGGTAAGCATTTCTTTAATTTCGTTCAGAGACTTGCGACCAAAGTTTTTGGTCTTGAGCATCTCTGCTTCTGTTTTCTGAACCAATTCACCAATGAACTTGATACCCGCATTCTGCAAGCAGTTTGCAGAACGAACCGAGAGCTCGAGTTCATCGACGGTACGATACAGATTGTCGTTGATTTTTTCCTGTTCAATGACCGCAACGGGCTCTTCTGGCTCCAGGCTCTCGTCGAAATTGATGAATATGCTCAGCTGATCTTTCAAGATCTTGGAGCTGAAAGCTACGGCATCTTCTGGGCGGACAGAGCCGTCAGTCCAGACTTCCATTTCCAAACGATCGTAGTCAGTACGCTGGCCCACACGAGACTGGGAAATGGTGTAGTTCACTTTCTTTACAGGTGAAAAGAGAGCGTCCAAAGGGATGACTCCCGCTGGGAGGTCTTCCCGACGGAGAGCTTCTGCTGTGACATAGCCTTTACCATACTCAAGTCGGAGCTCGGCCCGGAACTTAGCGTCCTTGCCTAAGGTGGCAATGTGCTGTTCTGGGTTTAGTATTTCAACGGCATCGTCTACCTGAATGTCTGCAGCGGTGACTACCCCTGGGCCGCTTTTCTCGATGATGACGGTGCGGGGGCCTTCCACGTAGAGCTTGAATCGGACTTCTTTCATGTTCAGCAAGATGTCGGCCGTGTCTTCAATAACATCCGGAAGAGCCGAGAACTCATGCAGTACACCATCGATACGGACTGCTGTAATGGCCACGCCCTGAAGGGACGAGAGCAAAATGCGACGAAGGCTATTGCCAATCGTAGTGCCGAACCCACGCTCCAAAGGCTTCGCTATAAAGCGGCCGTAGGTATCGGTCAAAGAATCGCGCTCGACTTCCAGCCCCTTTGGTTTAATAAGGCTGCGCCAGTTTTTGGGAGCGAGTGATATCTCCATTCGTTTCTTCCTTTTTTATCTCGAATACAATTCGACTACTAAGTTCTCTTCGAGCGGCAAAGTAACGTGATTGCGCTCAGGGAGGTACTTTACCTTCCCTTTAAATTCAGCTGCGTTGACTTCCAACCAATCTGGGATCTCTCGTTTTTTTGCATTCTCTATGGAGCGAAGAATAGGAACAGCCTTTTGGCTTTTTGGGCGAACCGAGATTTCATCGCCCACTTTCAGAATGACGTTGGAAACGTTTACCGGTTTCGAATTCACCAGAAAGTGTGAATGCAAAACGAGCTGTCTTGCTTCTTTGCGGCTATCGCCAAAACCCATTCGATAAACGGCGTTATCCAAGCGGGTTTCCAGGGTTCGAAGCAGCATATGCCCGGTAGCTCCGCGTTTGCGGTTTGCGATTCCGAAGTAACGACGGAACTGGCGCTCCAGCACACCGTACACACGCTTGAGCTTTTGTTTTTCTCGAAGCTGCAGGCCGTAATCTGAAAGTTTGGTGCGTCGTTGGCCGTGTTGCCCTGGCGGGTAAGAACGGCGCTCAAATGCACATTTGTCGGTCAAGCACCGCTCTCCCTTTAGGAAGAGCTTCATGTTTTCCCGACGGCAGCTTTTGCAAACAGAAGAAGTGGATCGTGCCAAGACTAATGCTCCTAACTAACTAAACACGCCGACGCTTAGGCGGACGGCAACCATTGTGTGGAATGGGGGTAATGTCTCGAATCAAGCTGATTTTCAACCCCGCGACCTGGAGTCCACGCAAAGCCGTTTCTCGGCCAGCGCCAGGTCCGTTAACAAAAACAGAAAGAGAACGCACGCCGTTATCTACCGCCATTCGGGCGGCATCTTCAGCGGCGACTTGAGCTGCAAAGGGGGTGCTTTTCCGTGCGCCCTTGAAACCCTTTTTGCCAGCCGAAGACCAGCAGATCACTCCGCCCGTCGGGTCGGTGATCGTGACAATGGTGTTGTTGAAAGAGCTTTGGATGTAAGCCAAGGCGTTCGGAATCTCTCGACGTCCGCGCTTTTTCTTGGCTGGCTCTTTCGGGCCTTCCTTAGCCGCTTCAACGGGTTTTTCGGCTGTTTCGGGAGCTGTATTTTCAGTGCTCACAATGCTGTCCTCTGCTTACTTCATCACTTTAAGCTGCTTGCGCACGGCAACCGTCTTGCGAGGGCCTTTACGTGTGCGCGAGTTGGTATGTGTGCGCTGACCGCGCACCGGCAGACCTTTACGATGGCGGAGACCACGATAGGTCCCCAAATCCATCAAGCGTTTAATATTCATTCCCACAACGCGGCGAAGTTCACCTTCGACATCAAAACTTTTATCGATAAACTCACGGATTTTTCCGAGGTCATCTTCCGAAATTACGTCGGTTTTAATGTTGGGATCGACGTTGGCTGCCTTAAGGATTCGGGTCGATAAATTGCGACCAATTCCATAGACATACGTCAAAGCCACTTCAATTCTTTTGTTTCTTGGGAGATCTATCCCTGCAACACGTGCCACTGCTTATCCCTGCCTCTGTTTATGACGCGGATCTTCGCAGACGACTCGGACAACGCCGCTCCGCCGTAAGACCTTGCATTTATTGCAGATTTTCTTTACCGAAGCCCTGACTTTCACGACTTTTTCTCACCCTTAAATTGAACGAAGGTCCTATTTAGGCGACTTCGTCCCAAGTTGTCAATTAAGCAAATCAAATTCCACCTCTGTAAAAGCCTACTTAGCCCTGTAGGTAATGCGTCCGCGGGTGAGATCGTAAGGTGAGAGTTGAACCGTCACTTTATCGCCTACCAAGATGCGGATGTAGTGCATGCGCATCTTCCCAGAAATATGGGCTAAAACTACTTTCCCATTGGCTATTTCGACTCGGAACATCGCATTGGGGAGGAGTTCCCTCACCACCCCTTCGACTTCAATCAGTTCCTCTTTTGGCATCCCGTTTCTCGTCCTTTGCCTGGTTATTCGCCGGTTATTTTCAAAGAACCCAAAATCGAGTCAAAGCGGGAAACTGTCCACTCTGTGAGAACTTCTGCCGGTCCCTCTGTAATCGCCAGAGTGTGCTCAAAATGAGCAGACATTTTTCCGTCGGTTGTAACCGCAGTCCACCGGTCTCCCAAGACTTTTACGGAGGAAACGCCTTCATTGATCATGGGTTCAATACAAATCGTCATGCCTTTACGTAGCTTCAGATTAGAGGCACCGGCAGTATAATTGGGGATCTGGGGATCTTCATGCAGCTTTTGCCCGATTCCATGGCCGACAAACTCTCGGACGATTCCATAGCCAAAGGGTCTGACGGTTTCTTCGACTGCACGCGCAATATCTTTCAGAGAATTTCCCTCGCGAGAAGCTTCAATGGCTGCATATAGGGAATCCCGGGTGGCTTTCATCAGGCGAGCACGGTTTGCAGAAATAGCTCCAACCGGAACCGTCACGGCGCTGTCTCCATAAAAGCCATTGAAAACCAAACCGTAGTCCAGCCCGATAATGTCGCCTTCTACTAAAGCGCGGTTTGTGGGCACACCATGAACGACTTGCTCGTTCACGGAGGTACAAAGAGTGTGTTTGTAACCCAGGTAGCCCTTGAATGCGGGTTTCGCTCCACGAGCCAGAGTCAGTTCTTCTGCCGCTTGGTCGAGTTCTGCCAGCGTGACTCCAGGTTTTACGAGTGCTGCGACTTCTTGAAGAACTTCCGAGACCAGCTTGCCTGCCTGGCGCATGATATCGAGTTCGCGATTTGATTTAACGGTCACCATTTAATGAAGCGCTTTCACGAGCTCAGTTTGCAAAGTGTCGACGGGAACGTTGGCGTTCAGTTTTTGGAGCCGCTGCGTATTCTGGTAAAAGTTTAGCAAGGGTTGGTTTTGCTCTTCAAAAACCTCAAGCCGTCTTTTGACGACAGACTCAGTGTCGTCGGGCCGCTGGAGCAAAGGTCCCTGGCAAACGTCGCAGACGCCATTTTGCGCAGGAGGGCGAAAAACAACGTGAAAAGGCTGGCCGCACTTAGAGCAGATGCGGCGCCCCGTTAGCCGCTCCATTAACAGGTTCGAAGGAACCTCAAAAAAAATGGAACGAGTGACTCGTGTGCGGGTGGAAGCATCGAGTGCATTGGCTTGAGCTACGGTTCTTGGAAAACCGTCTAGCAAAATCTTGGAGGACCCTGGAAGATCCCCCAAAGTCTTATCGATGAGCTCAATCATGACATCATCGGGAACGAGATTTCCCTCATCGAGAAATTTCTTGGCTTTGAGTCCCACGCTCGTCTGAGCGGCAATAGCTGCGCGGAGAATATCGCCAGTCGAAAGGTGTTGGTAGCCACGGTCTTTGGCCAGAATTTTGGCCTGGGTACCTTTGCCAGAACCAGGTGCGCCCAAAAATACCGTGATATCCACAGTCAGCTACCCCCGCCGGCCCCGAAGCTTTGCATTCTTCATAAAGCCTTCATAGTCGCGGGTAAGCAAGAAGGTTTGGATCTGCGCTACGGTGTCGAGAGCGACCCCTACCAGAATGAGAAGCGTGGTACCGCCAAAGAAGAACGAGACTTTAAAGTATTGGATCAAAAAATCAGGCAACAAACACACCAACGTGATGTACAGAGCGCCGCCCACTGTGATTCGGGATAGTACGCGGTCGATATAATCCGCCGTGTTTTTCCCGGGGCGAATACCTGGAATGTAACCGCCGTACTTCTTGAGATTCTCCGCTACATCCTCGGGGTTAAAAACTACCGCCGTATAGAAGAAACAGAAAAACACAATTAGCCCGGTATACATCAAGTAGTAGACCGTGCCGCCTCGTTGAATAGTATCCCGAATGGCATCGGTAATCGGGTTTGCAGGTAAAAAGGCGATGATAGTCATCGGCGCCATGAGCAGTGAAGAGGCGAAGATCGGCGGGATGACACCGCTGGTATTGATCTTCAGGGGTAAATGCGCAGATTGCCCCCCGTAAAGCCGGCGACCCACCTGTCGTTTGGCATATTGAATTGGCAGGCGACGCTGCCCTTGTTCCAAGAAAATAATAACGCCGACAACCACGACCATGAAGCCCGCTAGAGCAATTAGAATCAGTGGGGAGAGCTGACCGTCTTTTACCATCTGAAAAGTGTGCTGTGCATTTAAGGGGATTCCAGCTGCAATGCCGGAGAAGATGATGAGGGACGTGCCGTTCCCAATGCCCCGCTCTGTGATTTGTTCACCGAGCCACATGATAAAAGCCGTTCCAGCGGCCAAAGTGATTACGGAGACAAACTTAAAGGGAAGACCCCCGGGCAAGACGAAGTTTGCGTCAGCGTTGGTCAAAGCAGACGCAATGGTGAAACCTTGGAACATTGCTAAAACAACCGTGGCATACCGCGTGTATTGGTTGATCTTTCGCCGTCCCATTTCGCCTTCTTTGGAAAGAGCGTGTAGATGGGGCCACACTGAAGTGAGAAGCTGAAAAATAATCGACGCGCTAATGTAGGGCATGATGCCCAGCGCGAAGATAGACGCGTTCTCCAAGGCTTGGCCGGAGAACATGTTCAACATCCCAAAAAGGGTGTTCTGTTTACTCTGGAAAAACTTTGAAAGCGTCTCTGTGTTCACACCGGGAACGGGGATGTGACACCCGATCCGGTAGATCGCTAACATTCCGATGGTGAAAAGGATCCGGCGCCGAAGCTCCGGAATCTTAGTGAGACCCTCAACCGCTGCCAACGTTGCTCTCCTCTGCCGACTCGCCTGGGATTTTGATTTCCTCAACCTGGCCACCGGCCTGATTGATTTTCTGAGTGGCTGACTTGGAGAACTTGTGCGCTTTTACAACCAGTTTTTTCGAGAGCGCGCCCTCGCCGAGGATTTTGATCAATCCATCAGTCGATTTCACGAGCCCCTTCTTCTGCAGCGCTTCAGCATCCACCGTGTCGCCATTATTGAAATGAGTCTCCAAAGCGAAAACATTCACTAGCTGAAAATGACGTCGGAATGGGGAGTTGAAGCCAAACTTCGGCAAACGTCGATAAAGTGGCATCTGGCCACCCTCGAATCCACGGGGACGCCCCTTGCCAGATCGAGCTGTTTGGCCTTTGCCACCCCGTCCGGAAGTTTTTCCCAAACCAGATCCGGTCCCACGGCCTCTTCGGATGCGTTCCTTGCGGGATCCATCTGCGGCCTGAAGATTATCTAAACCTAATGCGAGTTCCTGCGGCATTTGCCTCACTCCTCTACTTCTCTCATCGATACGAGATGCGGAACTTTGGCAACCATTCCACGAATGGCGCCTGTGTCACCCACTACCTTAGTGTAGTTCAGTCGGCGCAACGCCAAGGTCTTGACGATTACGCGCATCCATTGGGGGGTTCCGTTGGTGCTTCGAATTAGTTTCAACTCAAGTTTCTTTGCCATTTTCCTCTAACACGCCTTTTAGGAGGCATGTCCTTCCGCTGCACGCATGCGTTGGATAACATCGGGGCTACGCAGCCCTCTTAAGCCATCCAAAGTAGCCCTCACCAAATTGTGAGGATTTGTAGTGCCAAAGGCTTTTGTTAACGCATTCCGCACACCAGCCATTTCCAAAACAGATCGGCATGCCCCACCTGCGATAACGCCTGTTCCTTCCGAGGCGGGACGAAGCAAGACTGAAGCTGCTCCAAATTTTCCCGTGATGTCGTGCGGAAAGGTTCCTTGAAAGAGCGGGACCTTTACTAGGTTCTTGCGAGCAGACTCGCCTGCTTTTCGAATCGCCTCGGGGACTTCACGGGCTTTTCCGAGCCCGATCCCGACTACGCCGTTTGCATCTCCTACGACAACGATAACACTAAAACTGAACCGCCGACCGCCCTTAACTACTTTGGCGACGCGATTAATGTAAACAATGCGTTCTGCTAGATCGATTTCATTCGGATTAATTCGTTGGTGCTTGGTAGCCATTAGAACTGAAGCCCTGCCTCTCTTGCGCCTTCAGCGATAGCCTGAATGCGGCCGTGATAATCAAAACCATTTCGGTCGAAAAGAACTCGATCGACCTTGTTTTCCAAAGCGCGTTTTCCAATAAGCCCCCCCAGAGACTTAGCCGCCTCAATGTTGTGTCGGGACTTCAGGGCTTTGAAAGAATCTTCTCGAGTGTTCGCTTGAGCCAAAGTATGAGCCTTGCCGTCATCCACAAGCTGCGCGTACAGAAACTTATTGCTGCGGTAAACGACGAGCCGCACCACTTTTCCTTGGTGGCGCTGGATCTTTTTGCGGATCCGAACTTTACGCTTGAGCCTTGTAGCAGCTCTTGGACTAGTTTGATTTCGAATAACCTTAGACATGGATTCCTCTTACTTTCCGGCCGTCTTACCTTGTTTCAAGGTCACGACTTCACCGGCATAGCGGATGCCTTTTCCTTTGTAGGGTTCTGGCGGCCGAATTTTTCTTAGGCGGTCGGCTGTAACGCCTAAAAGGTCTTTGTCAGCACCCTTTAAAGTGATCTTCGTATTGGCTTCAACTGCAGCTGAAATGCCGGCCGGGAGATCAAATTCAACAGGGTGTGAAAACCCAAGCTGCAGATTGATACGGGTACCCGCCGTCTGAGCGCGGTATCCCACGCCCTGAAGCTCAAGTTGTTTTACGTACCCCTCGGAACAACCTTTAACCATATTGGCAATCAGGGTCCGGTTGAGACCGTAGAGAGCTTTTAGGTTTGGATCATCCGAAGTGTTTGTAACGTGCAGCTCGTCTGCCTTGATGTCCACCGAAATGGACTCGGGCAGAGTGCGTTTCATGGCGCCTCCTTTTCCGGAGACTTCCAAAACGGGCTTCTGGAACTGCACTTTCACGCCAGCTGTGAGTTTAATAGGTTTTTTTCCAATCCTGGACATTTATCTCACCAAATCGAGCAAAGGATTTCGCCGCCAATTTTTGTTTCCCGGGCTGCCTCGTCAGTCACCACTCCTTTGGAAGTAGAAACAACAGCCATCCCAAGACCGTTCAATACTTTTGGGATCTTATCGTAAGATGCGTAAACCCGGCGGCTTGGACGGCTTACACGACGGAGCCCCTGAATAACCGGGGTCCCTTTATCCACGTATTTCAAATAGACTCGAAGAACGCCTCGCTGCCCCTGGCGGTACAGCTTGTAGTTCTTGATATAACCACCTTTTTTCCAAAGGTCGACAATCGAGACTTTCAGCTGGCTCGCCGGAATATCCACTTTGGGTTGCTTCGCATGCACACCGTTACGAACCCGGGTCAATAAGTCTGCAATAGGATCTGTCATCATAAAGAAATCACCAACTCGCCTTAATTACGCCAGGTAAGAAACCTTGAAGCGCTAGTTGCCTAAAGCACAAACGACACAAGTGAAACTTGCGCAAGAAAGCCCGGGAGCGTCCGCACCGCGGGCATCTGTTGTATTTGCGGACCTTAAACTTTGGTTTCCGCGCTGCTTTTACCATGAGGGACGTTTTAGCCATGCTTCGTTACCCTTTAGCTTCCCTTTTTACGGAAAGGAACGCCGAGCTTTTCCAAAAGCTGATATCCTTCCGCATCGTTCTTAGCCGATGTTTGAAAAACCACATTCATTCCCCGAGTCTTGTCGATTTTATCGTAGTTGATCTCGGGAAAAATAATCTGCTCTTTTACACCCACACAATAGTTGCCAGCCCCGTCAAAACCAGTGGGGGAAAGCCCACGGAAATCGCGTACACGAGGCAGCGCAACATTGGTGAATCGATCGAGAAATTCGTACATTTTAGCGCCGCGCAAGGTGACCACGGCTCCAAGAGGCATACCAGCACGCAGTTTGAATGCAGCAATCGCCTTTTTGGAGCGAGTCATCTTAGGCTTTTGGCCAGTAATAGCGCTGAGCTCGGCCATTGCAGTTTCCATGACTTTCATATCGCTCGTGGCTTCTTTCAAGCACATACTGACGACGATCTTTTCAAGTTTAGGAACCTGCATAGGGTTCGAGTACTTAAGCTCCGTAAGAAGCTCAGGCACGATTTTCTTATTAAAATGTTCTAGTAAACGCGGTCTAACCATCGTCTCACTTATCCAACTGGAGATTGTTTTTTGCGTTGAAGCGGACTTTCTTTCCGCCATCAAGCACTTTCACTTGAGTCCGAACGCCTTTGCCTAGCGAGTCCGCATAGAGCAAAACATTAGACGCGTGAATGGGCGCTTCCATCTCCACGATTCCGCCCGGGGTTTTCCCTGTCGCCTTTTTGTGGCGTTTAATCATATTCACTTTTTCAACAGTGACTCTTCCAGTCTTGTTGTTGATTCGCAAAATCTTCCCGGTCTTTCCTTTGTCTTTTCCAGAAAGAACCTGAACGACGTCGTTCTTTTTGACGTGTTTAATCGTACGTTCCATTACAGAACCTCCGGAGCCAATGAAATGATTTTCATGTAGCCGTCTTTAGAAGGGACGCGGAGTTCGCGAGCAACGGGCCCAAAGATACGGGTACCAATAGGCTCTAAGTTGTTATTCAACAACACCGCAGCGTTATCATCAAAACGGATGTAAGTACCGTCTTGACGTCGAATTTCTTTCTTCGTCCGCACAACAACGGCTTTTGCTACTGTCCCTTTTTTTACTTTGGAAGTAGGCAGTGCGTCCTTAATAGCCACCACAATGATGTCACCAATGCTCGCATATCGACGTCGACTTCCGCCGAGGATCTTAAAGCACATGACAGTACGGGCGCCCGAGTTGTCCGCTACATTCAAATAGGATTCATTCTGGATCATCTCTTATGCACCTTTTTCCAAAACTTTGAGGACGCGGAAGCTCTTATTTTTGGAAAGACGACGAGTCGCAACAGCAACTACAAGGTCTCCTACTTTGGTCTCGTTCTTTTCATCGTGGATGAAGAACTTTGCGTCTCGAACCACGCCTTTTAAATAAAGGTTGTGCTTCAGGTTGCGCTTCACTTGGATGATCCGAGTCTTGTCCATTTTGTCACTGGTAACAACACCGCGGATCGTCTGACGGTTCTTTTTCTTAATTTCCGCCATTTTTTTCCTTCTCTCCCAAAATCGTAACAGCTCGCGCAATCGTGCGACGCAGTTTGCGGGTTGCCGTTGTGTCTTTTACTTCTCCGCCAAACTTCTTCAGTTTTGCGCGGAAAAGTTCTTCTTTCCACTGACCAACGCGTACTTTCAGATCGGCTGCGCCGAGCTCTCTAATTTCCGAGGCTTTCATTACAGCGTTACTCCTCGTTGGATAAACTTAGTCTTTAGCGGAAGCTTGTGAGCCGCAAGCGAGAACGCCTGCTTTGCTACATCAGCTGTCACGCCTTCCATCTCAAACAAAATCAAACCAGGGCGAATGGTGGCTACCCAGTATTCCGGCGCACCTTTACCGCCCCCTTGGCGGGTTTCAGCGGGCTTCTTGGAAATAGGTTTATCGGGGAAGATGCGGATGAACATTTTGCCCGATTTTTTTGCGTGGCGGGTAATGGCCACACGACTAGCCTCAATCTGACGGGCGGTAATGCGCCCGCATTCCATGGCCTGCAAACCAAAATCTCCGAAGTTAAGGGTGGAGCCTCTATAGGCTTTTCCCCGCATTCGGCCTTTCATCATCTTGCGATATTTAACTCTCTTTGGTGCTAACATAAGCTACTTCGCCTCAGGCTGCTGCTGTTGGGCCGGAATAGCATCCGGTTTGTCAAAATACCCTTTACCTAGCAATTCACCTTTATAAACCCAGACCTTGATCCCGATCTGGCCGTAGGTTGTATAAGCTTCGGTCGTGCCATAGTCGATATCGGCGCGCAATGTGTGTAGAGGCACGCTGCCTTCTGCATAGCGTTCCACCCGAGCGATTTCTGCGCCTCCTAAACGGCCAGAACACTGCACTTTGATTCCGGCTACGCCGAACTTAAAGGCTTGGCTCATTGCTTTTTTCATGGCACGGCGGAAAGCAATACGCTTTTGCAGCTGATCTGCAATGCTTTCAGCTATCAACTGCGCATCGGCTTCGGCCTTGCGCACTTCCATGATGTTCAAAAAGATCTCGCTACTCGCGACTTTTTGGGCTTCTGCCTTAAGCTGGTCGATTCCAGAGCCCTTTTTTCCAATCACGATACCGGGACGAGCAGTGTAAATATTAATTTTCGCTTTCTGGGCGACACGCTCAATTTCAATTTTTGAAACACCGGCGTGACGTAGTTTCTTTTTCAGAAACGCTCTTAGCTTCAAGTCTTCGTGGAGAAACTTGATGTACTCGCGTTTGCTGTACCACTTCGAACTCCACGTCTTGTTTACACCAAGACGAAACCCAATTGGATGTGTCTTCTGTCCCACTTTCTACCTTGCCTCGTCCAGAATCACCGTGACGTGACTCATTTTCTTGCGAATCTTTGTGGCTCGGCCCATTGCACGAGGCATGAACCGCTTCAACATAGGAGCATCCCCTACGACAACCCGTTTCACGTACAGGTTTTGCAAATCAATACCGCCTTTTTCGCGGGCGTTTGCGACAGCCGATTTAAGAAGCTTAGAGAGAATTTTTCCGCCCTTTTTTTGAGAGTAGTCGAGCTGAAAACTGGCTTTTGCAACCGGGAGCCCTTTGCAGAGGTCTCCGACCAACCGAGCCTTTCTCGGTGTAATTCGGGCATACCGAAGCTTTGCTGTAATTTCCATTACTTCGCTGCTCCTTCTACTTTGGTTTTTCGGTCACCGGAGTGTGCATGAAAAGTTCGGGTTAAGGCGAACTCACCCAGTTTATGGCCAACCATGTTCTCGGTCACAAAAACCGGCAAAAACTTTCGCCCGTTATGAACAGCAAAGGTCAATCCCACAAACTCAGGAACAATCGTCGAACGTCGGGACCAAGTCTTGATGACTTTCTTGTCGTTCGTGGCTTGTGCCTTTTCCACCTTCTTTAGAAGGTCTTCGGCCACAAAAGGGCCTTTTTTAATCGAACGAGCCATGAACTACTTTCTCCTTCTATCACGGATAATGAACCGATCCGTGCGCTTGCTATTGCGGGTCTTTTTACCCTTAGTCTTCTTGCCCCAAGGTGTTGTTGGGTGACGGCCTCCAGAAGTGCGGCCTTCACCACCACCCATCGGGTGATCTACTGGGTTCATGGAAACACCGCGGTTGTGGGGGCGGAAGCCCAACCAACGATTACGACCAGCCTTTCCAATAACACGATTTTCGTGCTCCAAGTTGCCCACTTGTCCAACAGTGGCCCAGCAGTCCTCGGAAACCATGCGGATTTCGCCGGAAGGCATTCGGAGCTGGGCGTATCCGCCCTCGAAACCCACTAGCGAAGCCATGCCACCGGCACTTCGAACCATCTTTCCACCCGCAAGTGGGCGGACTTCGATGTTATGCAGGTTCGTGCCGGGCGGGATTTTCTTCATCGGTAAGTTATTACCAACTTGAATATCAGCGTTCTCGGACGCCACTACTTCGGTGCCAACTTTCATGCCTTCAACAGCTAAAATGTAGCGTTTCTCACCGTCTTTATAGTGGATCAACGCGATCCGTGCAGTCCGGTTGGGATCATATTCAAAGGCAGCAACGACCCCGACGACTTCCTTCTTGTCCCGACGGAAATCAATCAGACGGTATTTACGCTTGTGACCGCCCCCTCGAAAGCGAGAGGTAATACGGCCATAGCTATTGCGGCCACCGGTGCGTGGCTTAGCTTCTACGAGACCTTTCTCGGGGCGTTTTTTAGAAAGCTCCGAAAAGTCAGAACCCGTAATAAAACGTCGAGAAGGCGTTGTCGGATTGTAAGAAATAGTTGGCATGGCTTAGCTGGCGGCAAACTCGAATTTGTCGCCCTCCTTCAATTTAACGATAGCCTTTTTCCACAAACGGCGCTTACCCGGCATTTTGCCAAGTTTGCGGGCTGGTTTACGGGAAATCAGGGTGTTGACTCGCTCGACTTTGACACCAAAGAGTTTTTCTACGGCATCTTTGACCTGCTTGCGGTTCGCAGTCAGAGACACTTCAAAAGCATATTCGTTGTGAAGCCCCGAGCGGAGAGTGTTTTTTTCCGTGATGAGAGGGCGCCGAATGACATCAAACATGGCTCAACCTTTCAGATAACTGCTGCACGGCGCTCTTGCTAATAATGATGTTCTTGAACTTGAGGATATCGAAGACATTCATCCCTTCGGGAGAAATGTGTTTCACTTTCTCAATATTGCAAACACTGCGGTTAAAGTGCTGTTCCGAAGCGACCTTATCGCTGTTTACAATCAAAGCAGATGTTACTCCAAACGCCTTCAGACAAGCTGCCGCACTCTTCGAGCTAACTTCCTTGAGCTCAAGCTTATCAACGACAAAAAGCCGATCGAGCTTCTGGTTCTGCGAAAGAGCGCTAATCAAAGCCGCACGCCGAACTTTCTTGTTCAGCTTGCGCAAAACCTGCCGTGGACGGGGGCCATGCGCTTTGCCGCCACCTACGAAGATGGGCGCCTTGGCATCTCCATGCCTAGCCTGGCCGGTTCCCTTTTGTTTGTACATTTTCTTCCGAGTGCCGTGCACTTCAGTCCGGGTTAAAGAGTTGGCGGTGCGGTGTTCGTATCTTTTTGCAATCTGATAACGAACAGCATCGTTGAGCAGGTGAGGGCGAACTTCGGCTGCGAAAACGCCATCACTTAGGTCGACATTGCCGACTTTCTTTTTGCTCATGTCATATAAGGGCAGAGACAACATGCAGTCCTCACAAAGTAATCGTCACATCGATGCCAGCAGAGAGATCGAGCTTCATCAGAGAGTCGATTGTGTTCTGCGTCGGTTCGAGAATATCAATCAAGCGCTTATGGGTACGGATCTCAAATTGCTCACGGGACTTTTTATCCACATGAGGGGATCTCAATACTGTGTAGCGATTTATCTTGGTAGGGAGCGGGATAGGGCCAGCAATGCGGGCTCCTGTCCGGCGCGCCGTTTCCACGATTTCCGAAACAGATTGGTCTAAGAGCTTATAGTCAAAAGCTTTTAGACGAATACGAATTCTCTGACTTTGCACCTTTTACTCCACAATCTCGGTCACCACGCCGGCGCCGACAGTACGGCCACCTT
>CAZTDN010000014.1:9590-75561 GCA_964611895.1 uncultured Pseudobdellovibrionaceae bacterium | reverse complement strand
CGGTAGAGACGGGGCGGGTGAATGTGTCGACGCTGCGCAAGCTAGCGCCGGTAATTACGCCGCAGAATCAAGCGGAGTGGTTGGCCAAAGCGGAGCTTCTTCCGCGCAAGGCGTTGGAGCAAGAGGTCGCGCGGATAGCGCCGCAGACGCTTTCGCCTGACAAGCTCAAGCCTTTGAGTGCTGATAACGCGGGACTGACCTGTACTTTGGATCGAGAGACGGCAGAGCTGTTGCGACGAGCGCAGGAGATACTGGGGCAGAAGAAGGCGCGGCACTTGGGACTCGGCGAGACGATCAAGGCGGTGTTGCAGGACTGGCAGCAGCGGCAGGACCCGCTGGTCAAAGCGCAGAGGGTGCTGGCAAAAGCGAAGCCGGAGTCAGTAAAAAGTTCTGAAGTGGCCTCCAAGCCAAGCGCATCCTCCCATGAGAAAAAACGTGTCGCTCTGCCTGCCAAGTTAGAACACGCTGTTTACTTGCGCGATCGAGGCCAGTGTACGTTCGAGCACTTGCGTTATGGCAGGTGCGAGAGCCGAGTATGGTTGCAAGTGCATCACCGCGTACCCGTAAGCCGCGGGGGACGGAACCTTCTAGAGAACCTGCAGACACTCTGTAGCGCTCATCACCGAATGCAGCACAAAAAGCACCCGTCTCAGACGGGTGAATAACCATGCGCTTACGGACTAATCACACTTTTTTAACAAACTCCGATTTCAGATTCATTGCCCCAATCCCGTCGATTTTGCAGGCAATATTGTGACCGTCGGAGCTGTCCACTATCCGGATGTTTTTTACTTTGGTGCCTACTTTTACCACCGCACTGGAGCCCTTTACTTTGAGGTCTTTAATGACGGTCACTGCGTCCCCTGTGGTCAATGCGTTTCCAAACGCATCCCGAGTTCCCAAAGATTCTGGTTCTGTTTTTTCAGGTCCCTTTTGAGCTAGTTGTTCCATCCATTCGTGTGAGCACTCCGCGCACACCCAGAGGTTGCCATCTTGGTAAATACTCTGTGAACTGCATTCTGGACATTTTGATTCTTGCGACATTTCGAATAATTGAGAATATCAACCAAGGTTCAGGCGTTACGGCTCAAGCAGTTGAGATCTTCAAACGCTTGGCAAACCCGCTGTACAAAAACCTTTTCCCCCTCGCGTAACCAGACGCGGGGGTCGTAGTACTTTTTGTTAGGTTTGTCTTCGCCTTCGGGATTGCCGATTTGGCCTTGGAGATAGCCTTCGTTCTTTTTGTAGAAGCTACGAACGCCATCCCAAAATGCCCACTGCGTATCAGTGTCGATATTCATCTTTACGACGCCGTAGCGGATCGCTTCTTGGATTTCTTGTTTCGAAGACCCAGATCCACCGTGAAACACAAAGTGAACCGGGTTCTTGGGGACATCAAATTTTTTGGCAACAAACTCCTGGGAGTTTTTCAAAATAACCGGAGTTAAAGTAACGTTTCCCGGTTTGTACACGCCGTGCACATTGCCAAAGGCAGCAGCAATGGTGAAGCGCGGGCTAATCGCTCTTAACTTCTCATAAGCATACGCCACATCTTCGGGTTGAGTGTATAGCTTGGAGTTGTCGATACCACTGTTGTCTACGCCGTCTTCTTCCCCCCCAGTGACTCCCAACTCAATCTCGAGCGTCATTCCCATTTTGGACATGCGCTTTAAGTACGAGGCGCAGGTAGAAATATTATCTTCCAAAGGCTCTTCGCTCAAATCCAGCATATGAGAGCTGAACAGCGGCGTCTTGTGAGTTTGGTAGTGCTGTTCACTCGCGTCCAACAAGCCGTCTACCCAAGGCAGCAGCTTGTGCGCACAATGGTCCGTGTGCAGGATTACCGGCACATCGTAAGCTTTGGCGAGTGTGTGGACATGATGCGCTGCCGCAATACCGCCTGCTATGGACGCCTGCTGCTTGGAGTTATCCAGTCCTTTTCCTGCGAAAAACTGCGAGCCCCCTTGTGAAAGCTGAATAATGATAGGGGATCCAACTTTCTTGGCGGCCTCCAAACAGCCATTAGCGGAGTGGGTTCCGATAACGTTTACGCCAGGAAGGGCGTATCCCTTCGCATGAGCGTCTGCGAAAACCTCTTGAACTTCTTCACCAAACAAGACACCAGAACGAAATTTTGCCATGGGCCGAACTTTAGCACCGTACCCTCACTTTGCAATCCCCATCGCACAGCTCGCAATTCAGTGCTATGTCGTGGCGGCAATGTTGTTTTCCAAAACAAAAACGAAGGCCCCTTTCTGTCACTTTTTGGCGCTTTTTCTATGCCTTGCCGCATTCCCCCTCCGGGCAGAAGGGGCCGGGACTTTCCAGATGTTGTGGGGGCGATTGTCCGAGCATCCCCGTTTGGAGAACCCGAGGCTCCCGTTTGGAGTGGAAATCGAGGGGACTTTCCCGGCTCCTGACCTTTATGAAAGGCAAGTGGAACACGCCGCGGCTGTGACTCGACAGTCCCTCGAGGCTCTTCGGCTGGAGCCACGAGAGTCGACCTCTTATCTAGATCACCACTTTCGGGATAGCCAGCACGAAGGGCATTGGACCGTGGGGCCAGAAGACCTCGGGTTTCTAAGCGCTTTTTTTAGGAGAGGTCCGGTGGAGATTTCCACACCCATTTTTGAGAGGTATGAAAGTCTTGGCTATCTGGAATCTGTATTAAAACTTCTCCGCAGCCGGGGATTTCGATCCTATCCTTTGCGCGGAGGAATGCATGTGCATGTGGGCCTACCAGCGCCGGATTCACGGCATGCCTTTTTGGTGGCGGCACTCTACACAGCCTTGATTGCAGAGATAGAATCAGAGTGGAGAGTTGTGCTCGGAGTGAGCCCGTGGAGAAAGCTCGTAAGCCTGCGGGAATTCGAACTGGAGCCTTGGGACCGCGCCACAACGGCACCACTTTTTATGGAAGCGCTTGTGGACTTCGTGAGAACTTCGGAACAGGGAATTCAGAGCTTTCCGGAGCACCCATTTTATTTTCCAAGTCTTTATTCTCGCAAGCTGCCCCCCGTGCGCCTCCTCAAGCTTGGCAGCATGGGTACGGTCGAGACTACTATCTGGAATAGCACGCTCGATAGCCGCTCCGTACGGCGGGCGGTGGAGTTTAGCCGCACTTTGCTCGCCGCGATTTATCGGCAAGACGAAAAGCTCCACAGCTTGCTTTTAGACAGCGAAATTTCGGGTAAGAAGGTCCGACTCAGAAATCTTTATAGAGTATTAGGTCTGGGTAAAGTTCCCTTTAACCCCTTGTCGCGATGCATTTCCTATCTTTTGCAGTTCGGTTCGTAAGCGAATCGCCCGCTGATTTTAAAAGAGAGTAAAACTCGCCCCAAGGGTCAAGTAGTGCAGCCAAGCAAAGCTATAAATGGTCGTATTTTCGGCGCCCCCTTCTAAAGTCCGGTATCCCAATTGCGCTTCCATCCAAGGAACTACTTTGCGACTCACCTGAATGGTCGCGTCTACCGCGCGGCCTTGAGGAGCGGCTAGTCCATCAATATCCAATAACAGAGCCCAGTCCTCGTCTATTTTGTACCGAGCCGCAAAATTGAGCAGGGGAACAAAACCTACGTTGGTACTCTCGGCCGACAAAGCTCCCTGTTGCAAGGCCACTCGGGCATCGCGAATTTTGCCGGTAAGGCCCACTTGAAGCCGCCAGGAGTCCGAAAGATAAAAAGCATATCGGTAAGTCAGTCGGTAAGAGTTAAACTTGTACGTTGTGTCTATTGGAGTGCCAGCCGTGAAAGTTTGATTGGCAAACGAAAGGTTCTGCGTGTAAGTGCCGCGGCCCGAAGCCGTAAGTGGGGCGATGAGCAAACGCACTTCGTGTCGCTCGTCGAACGCATAACCTGCATACATGCGCCATGCAAAAAAAGGCCCTGCGCCGGCGTCCATCAAACTGAACCGAGTGCCACCAGAAGAGGGGATCCCTACGTCATTTCGACTTTGCCAAGTCGGCCCCAGCTCAACGGAAAGAAAAGGCTCGGCAAAACTAGCGGGACCAAAACCCATCGCTGCAACAAAAACAAGAACCCATCTTTTGTTCACGCTGTTCCTCCCAAGAATCCAATCTTCAGAATAGCCTACCACCGGCCAATGACTGCTTTTAACTGCGCCACGCCCTTGTGGTAATCAGCTAGGGCTTCTACTTCGCGCACCAGAGCGTCCGCAGTGGCCTGCTCACGTAGGTTCACGAACAAGATGTTGCTATCGCCATGCTCGAACCGTTCGCGTTCCCCTTGCTCGAGCTTGCGCGCAAGCTCAGTTTCGGAGATGGCAATGTCGATCCGCGCAGTGGCTGCCCTGAGTTGGCTGTGGGTGTCGCGGACTTCGGCAGCAATTCGGTCGCGCAACATGCGTTGGCTTGCCTCGATGCGTTCTCGGTTGGCTCGCGCGTTTTCAGCACGGCCCGAGGCGAGACGGCGCTCTAGCGGGATCTCAACAACTACTGCGGCTTCTAATTCTGTTCCCGTGCGGTTGGCGGCACCAGTGCCAAAATCTCTCGAAGCTGCAAGCTGAAAGTCCACTCGAGGCGAGAGCTGATTGTCTGCCCAGTCGGCTTCGATATCAAATTGCTCGCGCGATGCGGTCAAACGCGCAAGCTCCGGCCTTTGCTCAAGAGCGAGTTGGATATCGTCATTCAGCACTGAATCCACTAAAAGCTGCTGTCGAGGCAGATCCGGCGGCAACTCAGCTTCCAATGGTTCTTTGGGGTTTCCAGCGGGGTCACGTCGAAAAAGCGAAAGTTCTATTGCCGCCTGCTGTAAGGCACGCTCAGCCGTGACTAACTGCGCGCGCCGTTGAAGGATGGCTCGTTCGTTATCTTTGCGTTCAAATTGGGGAACATCTCCATGGCGAACCCGCTCTCCAAGTCCCTTGTCTCGCGCCTCGGCGATGGTCAACAAACCTCGGTAAATGGTGACTCGTCTTCCAGCGGCGACCCAGTCCCAATACTTTTGCGTGGCACTTCGAACCGCATCGATTCTAGTCTGAAGTGCCGAAGCTTCGGTTGCAGAAAGTGCAAGTCGCGATTTTTGTAAATTGGCGCGCCTTCGATCAATGGGACGATTTCGCCACAACGACAGCTCCAGTCCCACACGAGCTTCTCCCTGAGACAACGTTAAAGCTTTTTCGTCATAGCTAGCAAAGTTTCCCCTACCCATTCGGTAACCAGTAAAAACGCTCGCTCCCCAAGGACCCAGAGGTTTTTCGATTATCGAGTCGAGGCGGTAGTTTTCATAATAGCCGCCACTCAAAGAGGCCACCCGATTTCTCCAGAGCAAGTCAAAAGCTCCCTCGGAGGACGTGATATCTGCCTGGGCTGCTTCGACCTCTTTTTTTGCGCCGACAACCACGGGATACTGCGCCTCGATGTTATCGACAATTTCTTTTAGGGTAAGAGGGTTGCTGCCTTTTGCCACTGAGGCGATCAGCAGAAGAACACCCCAACGTGCGATCCTCACTTGGCAGCCCTCGCGGGGTAATTCACTACGCTGGGAGCAGTGCTCGAACTCGGCGGGAAGCCGTTGAACGAACGCCAGAGCTCATATCCAAGGCTCACTTCGTCGAGTAAGACCCAGGCGACAGCGCGAACTCCCTGGCGCAAGTATCGAGGTTCAGGCCATAGCGCGCTGTCTTCAGGGGTGACAACAATTCGAGATTTTCCTTCGCCGTTATCTGCCGAGTCAACCAGCTGTACTTTCCCGGCAAAAGTCCCCACTGCTACCGAAGGCCAGCCGCTAAACTGAAGCGCGGGCCAGCCTTCAAATTGCAAGCGTACTTTTCTGCCTTCGTAGACCAGCGGAACATCGTTGCCATTTACCCAGATCTCTACGGCTCGAGATGCGGTCTCCGGTACAAAAACGGCAAGGGTCTGCCCGGCCTTGACGACCTGGGCGCCCTGTCCCGAAATGATCTTAAGGATGGTTCCAGCGGCAGGGGCTTTGACTGACTGGGTAAGTTGTCGAGAGAGTCGCACATCGATGCGGGCCAATTCAGCAGCGGCGTTGGCTTCGTCTACAAGGTACTTCGTATATTCCAAGTTCGCCTGTTCGTAGCTTCGCTGAGCACTCAGCCCTTTTTCCAACAGAATTTTCTGTCTATCTAGATTTAATTTCGATGTTTGAACTCCTAGTTTAGCCGCACCTACCCGCTTCTCTAATGCATTTCGTTCCATCTGCAAGCGTTGCAATATTTCCGGATCGTTGTCCGATAGCTCGACAATCAATTGCCCAGCATCAACTCGAGAGCCTTCGGACACGTGCCATTTTTGTACTCTGCCTTCGATCGGCGAGTTAATATCTTGCTGCCGATCTACCGGAGAAAAAGCCACGACGCGGCCTGCACCGACGGCCGTTTGTTGCCAGGGTAAAAACGCAAGAATCAAAACGATCAAAACCGCTCCACTACCAAACAGCGTGAAAAACAGTCGGTGAGAACCATGGGGTTGCACCCGATTGAGTGCCTCAAGTGGCAGTCCAAATCTTCGGAGTGCTAAGTTTTTGCGTGTCAAGCCCACTAGGCTGCCTTTCCCTCTGTAGTAGCCGCCAGCACGATTTTCGTATCACAACGCCCGGCAATTTCAGCATCGTGGGTGCATAACAGAAGAGTCCACGATGCTCCCTTATCTAGCAGCGCCTCCAAAGCAGAGCGGCAGGATGCTACATCTAATGGCTCCAAGCTCTCGTCTACCATTAGTAGGCGTGGTTTCCCGGCTATCGCACGCGCGATCATTAACGCCTGAGTATAGGCAACCGAAAGAGGGACACCGCTCTCCGTGAGTTGGGTGTGAATGCCTTGGGGCAAGCGGAGTACTTCGTCTAGCAATCCCACCTTTTCTAAAGCGGTCTTGGCATCCGAAGTTGAAATCCACTCTCTCCCAAACACAACATTCTCTAATACGCTGGCTCCGATAACTTCGATTCCGCGCACTAACGAAACATGCCGACGAACTTCTTCGGGACCAAGCTCACGGCAATCTACTCCATCAATAAAGATAGCTCCACTGGTGGGGGGCTTCATGCCATATACCAAATCTACCAAAGTGCTCTTTCCTGAACCATTTGGGCCCAAAACAGCGACGCGTTCCCCCGGTTGAACTTCTTTGGAAAGGGGGCGAAAAGAAAATTTCGATTCCGAAAACCTAAAGGCGCATTCTTTGAAAGTCAGTGCTATTGGAGCTGTGCTGCTGAGTTTTTCATTGTTCTCATCAGCCTCTAAAGGCAGTGAAAGCAGGCTTTCTATTTTGTCTAAGCCGGCGGCTAAGTCATAGAAAGCTTCTAGATGTTTCTGAAACTTGGCCAGCGAGCTCAATACATTCGTCACTACAATTTCCGCTGCGACCAATTGCCCCAAAGTTAGCTGATTGCGTGTGACTAACACTGCGCCGAGTCCGAGAAGTGCCGCGCTCGCCACTGCTTGCAGAGAGAGTGCGCCGGTCACTTGACGGAATAAGATTCTAAAATGCCCCTTTCGAGCATCGAGGTAATTCACGATTAGGTCATCGGCGCGCTGAAGCGCAAAACGCCGTGCTTCTGCACTTCGAAAGCTGAGGGATTTGCTTGCTATTTCTTCAAGCCAGGCAGCCACACGGTACTTTTGAACAGACTCTTCAATCGCTGTTTTGACCGCTCGTTGCCCCAGCCCGAACAACACTCCGATCATCGCGAGGACCAAAATGAGGTCAAACGCCAAGAGGGCTGGGTGGTAGAAGGCCAGTAGCACTAGGCCAATCAATGTCTGAAGAACTAAAGCAAATCCCTCTAGGAGAATGGTCGCGGTGCTTTTTTGAACAACCAACACATCAAAAAATCGATTTACAAGTTCGGGAAATTTGGCGCCTGCAATCCGGTCCATGCGCACACGTGGGAGCCGGGCGGCCAACTCCAGAGCAATGTAGGCAAAAAAACGCACCTGCAACTTCTCCACAACCAGAACCTGCAGACCGCGAAATACCGCCGCTAAACCCAGCCCTGCGAAGACGGCCAGGACGAGGAATAAAAGCGGTTGGGAAAGGCTTCCAAAAGTAACCGTATTTACTAGCGCTTGAACGCCTATGGGGATCGCCAGCGAAAGTAGCCCTACCGCGACCCCGTAGGTGAGGACGACCGCAATTTCCTTTTTCTCCGCCCGTAGGAGCTTGAAAAGCAGGTGGCTAGTGCTGTGCGTTTTATCGGCCATCGGAGTTACTTATCGTCATAAAAATCAATTGTTCTGAGTGCTCATCCTAGGTGGATCTGTGCATCGCGTTATCCCGTGCAACAGCGAGCTTCATTCATGTCAGTATCGTCGGCGGAGATGAATCTATCCAATAGATATATATGACCTTTTCCATTGTTTTTGTGAATTGAATCAGGAGGTGGGCTTTGGAACGCAGTGCCCGTACGCCCTCGCCCTGAGGAAGTTCGGAAAACCGGGGTCAAAAAGCCTTCGTTATGGTAGCTTCCCCTCCCTATGAGAACACTTGCATTCCTCGCTGTGGCCTTATTGGCAAACCCTTTTGGAGAAGCTTTTGGAGATATTCCGGGGCATAGACTTTCCGATTCGGACAAGGTGCTAAATGCTCCGGAAATTCACGCAAAAAAACCGGTCCTGATCTATTACGCCAATGATCGAAACCTGGTCGCGGGAACCGACCCCGTACAGAAGCGCTATTCTGAACTCATCGGTATGTGGAAGCGCATGGCCAACGAAAAGTCAGGCACACCAGAGTTTAGAAAACAGGCGGGCCGAGTTGCGGCTGCGCTTGAACAAGACGCCGAGCGGTTTCCTCGGTCTGTTGATCAGGAAATGGTGCTCCTGCGTGAGTTGTTTTGCTCCGACAAGGCGCCTCTCAATGTAGGGTTGGTGTTGGTCCGCAATTGGGGCAGTGTTTCGCTCGTCGATACCCGCTACGCATCGGTCAAAAAGACGCTTTTGCGTTACGAGTACTGTTTGCCAGTCTCTGGAACCAACACGCCTGTTCTGCAAACACGCTATTTGGCAAGGGAGTGGGATGCCGATAAAGTACTCGACATCCAAGACGCACTGCTCGCCCAGCCGCTATCCTTCAAAATGGTGTTCGATTGGTTTTTGGCTGACGTAGCAAAAGTTTTCTCCCCAGAAGAGTATCGGTTTGCGTTTTATGGAAAAACCCATGGAACAAACGCTTATTTTTTTGAAGGACCTCTCACAGCAACCTTCATGGAAAAGGCGCCCGAAGTGGTTCTCCCGGCAGTGATGGAGGTCTTGAGCGAAGTAAAGGCGCTTTCCGACGGTTCCGCGACTCCTCGGACCATCGCAGCCATTGTTTACAATGCCTTTCAGAAGCTCGATCCCGTTCCTCCTGAGCTGCCCGATTCAAACCAGTTTTTGGAAAAGGGAGCTTTCTTGCAAAGTTTGTCCGATCTGGTTGCCGGGAATGCGCTGAAGACAATGCATTTTAGCCACGTGGTTATCGACTCAAATTTTGCTCCAGTGGAGCTATCTCCTGTTCAGAATGCGAGAGATTTTATGCGGAATCCTCCGAAGTATTCTAACGCGGGGATAGAAGCGGTGGACTACTTACACCTACGCAATTCGGTGAGTGAATACCACCCGTTTGCTTTGGACAAACTTTTCCTCCCTGGTCGTCCTGTTACGCAGGATTTCATGGAGCATTTCCGAAAGCACATCGAGGCAGCTGTTCCGTAAACTTCCTACGGTTATTGTTTATTCAGAAGTGTAGATAGAATGTCTTGAATGGCTGTTTGATCGTAGGGTTTGGGGAGAACTTTCCTAAAAGCATACTGGGTGGCGATTTGTACCTCGCCACTAATTAGGTAAATGGGCACATCAAGCTTAAGTTCTTGAGCAACGAGATCTCCATTGGTGTTTGGCATCCGATAATCTAGGAAGACCACATCGGGTTTGCTGTTTGTACAAGCCAATATACCCTCTTTGGCGTCGTTAAAACTGCGAACGTTCACTCGATCTGATGAAAAAAGCTCTGTGAACAGTTCGCACAATTCGGATTCATCATCAATATAAACCACATTAAGCTGCACGGAGAGCCTCGGCTTTCTCGAAACGAATTTCAAAACAAGTGTTTGGTTCGTTTTTTAGAACTTCAATGGTCGCACCATGCTCCTTCAGGATTCCTTGCGCAATCGAGAGTCCCAGGCCGGTACCTTCGCCCACTTTTTTGGTCGTAAAAAAAGGCTGGAAGAGCTTCTTTGCGATATGGTCAGGAATTCCTTTTCCGGAGTCCCGGATCTGAAGTATCAAAGCGTGGGCATCCTCAAACACCAAAACCCGTACCCACTTCTCTCCGCTGGAGTTTTTGATTGCATCGATGGCGTTATTGACTAGGTTCACCAGTACCTGAGCGATTTCAACGAGGTTGTCCGCAGTCTCGGTGGGATATATCGGAAGGGCGCCACTCTCTTACGCGATCTGCCCAGCTCCGATCAAGCTCTTTTCTCCTAGTGCTCCGCAGGAACTTTCTGTCATGCGGTGCGCCTTGTGACCTTATCGACACTCGGTAAGATACTCCGAGTGAAATCCTGTGGGGAAAAACAAATGAAATATGCCTTTATATTAGCAGCTGCGACCCTTTTCACAATTGAGAGCGCAAATGCGAAACCGACCTGGAATACCAGGCCGATTACACTTCCAGATGGTTCGGTGGGCACCTCTTATGTGCAAAATCTTGGCTCGTTCATCGATAACCCTGGAGGAGATCCGGTTGTTTGCTCTCTCGCCTGCAGTGGTTGGTTATCGATGACATCAGGGTGCCTGGTCGCTGGAACACCAACGGCTTCAGATGTGGGTTCGAACTCATGCGACGTCACAGTTTCGGATGGAAAGTCCTCCGAAACGAACGTTGTTTATATAAATGTTAAACCCTAGTTTGCTGAATTCGCGGTTATGACGTTTCTGAGGTCGGATTCTCTTAGGCGCTCTGCTCCACCTCGATCGCTTCCTTTCGTCGTAGCGCTTCCAGCAATATCGGTATTTCTCGGTGGCCTGGTATAAGCTTGAACCGTTTTTCTAGTTCGGTGAGCGTTGCCGCCGTCCAGCGGGCAATCTGATCTTTCCCGTTCCGCCAGTGCTTCACCCTGGCCGTTCGCGATCGCACGCCATCGAAGGCCGACTCGATCGGGTTGGTAGAGAGCAGGGTGGTTCTGAGTTTCTTCGGGGTCCCGAGCTTGATCAGGGTAAGTGTTTCCCCCTCAGCCTCCTCGATAGAACTGACCGCCTCGAGATTGATCTTTGTTAGCCACGCAACGAGAGCGGTGAGCTGGTTCTTGGCATCGGTATAGTCCGTCATTCCATGAACGAGTTTCCAACGTCGACGAAACTCTCCGTGCAATCGCCACGGTAGGTACTTAATCACGTTTCGCTCCTTGTGGCGCACGCACCGCTGTACGGGGCAACGGTTTCCGAATACCTGGCGCACTGCTTTTCGTAGGGCTTTGCTGCCGTCGATAACGAAGAGGAAGGAGTGTTCTCTATTCAGTCCGCGGTCGATGAGACTTTGGATTAGATCCTTTACTATCTCGCTATCTTCCGTGTCCCCTTCGCGCAGGCCCAGAACTAGTTTGCGGCCTTTTGTCGTGATGCCGATAGCGACGATAACGTGGCGAGAGGCGAACTCGATCCCGTCGATCATGATAGCGAGCCATTCGTGATCGCTTAGGTCGCGGCCATTGAGCTCATCGAGTGCCTGTCTGCTGCCCTTCACAAACGCTTTTGAAACAGCGCTCTTCTTCAGCCCAAGACCGCCTTCAAGCTCCTCGACTAGACCATCGTAGTCGCGGCTTGAGACGCCCTTGAGCATGTGACTCACAATTCGATCGCTTAGCAAATCGTAGTCGCGAAGCGCTCGGTGAGTATGCAGCTCGACTTCTCGCTCGCCCTTTTTGACTCTGGGCTTTCTAACTTCGATGCGCTGCCCTTTTGCCAGCACCGATGAGGGATCAGATCCCCCTCGGTAGAAACCGTGGCCGCTCTTCCGCGAATAAACAAGAAGATCGCAAAGAACTGGTCGAGAAACTAAACCTGAAAAATGGAATGGATTTCGATCGGATGTTTACTTCTGAAATGGACTCAAAGCATGACAACACAATTGATAAACTAGAGCGTGCTTTGAAGACTTTTCAGGGGAAAGACGTTGCGAACTACATCAGTACGCAGCTGCCCCACCTTAAGCGGCACCGCGAAGTCGCTGTCAGTGTGGAGCGAAGTCGATCCGGTCAGAGTACCCCTACACTGCCCAGGTAGTTCCTAAGGAAAAAGGTACGCCGTTATTTGAAAAAGGTACGCGGTTACTTTGGTAAAAGTAACCGCGTACCCTTTTTTCGAAAACCAACGGCTCAGTTCACGGTTAGCGTTACCGAAGCGTCCATCATGCCATCGTCATTGGAGGCCGGAGTGGATTTATGTTTATTCACAAACATGGGTTTAAGCAGTACTTCGTCGATCTGGCCCAAGATCTGAGACTCGGTCTGGGTATTGAGGGCTGAATTGATAGCCGAGTCTGGAACAAAAAGAGCGTCAGTGAGATCCACGTCGATAGTAGCGGTTAGGCCGGTTCCTGTGCTGGCGCCTACGGTGTATGTCTTTACTCCCGCAGTGATTTCTGCTGAGACACTTACAGCAGAAGACAGGCTCATTTCCAGGGTCGAGTGTCCCCAAGTGATATCCGCCATATCGCCTGACATCGTGCAGGCGTCCGCCGTTAATAAATATGTTCCTGAAACCGCCTTCGGAGAGCCTGGGCGTGTGCTAGTGAGTGAGCTTCCATTCACCCACTGGAAGTCGGTGTTCTCGCAGGTCTCGGTGTCGGTAGATTTGATACAGACCAAAATATCTCCAGCGTTTGCGCTAAATGTTCCGTACAGGGAACCATAAGTATCTGCTTCCGTCAGACCGCCTCCAAGTCCGCAGCTGGAGTAAACAGAGCTTTCACTCGGGACCGTCTGCGCAAAAGGGATGCGAACATGATAAACTCGGTCACCTGCCTCGCCCAAAAATGAATATTCAATTGCTTGGATATCGAGTGATATGTAGTTGAACGGACCTCCCGAAGAATCTTGGATATTGTCGTCGCCATCGATTGAGGGCGAAGTAGCCAGGTCAAACGCGCCCGTGTGGAACACGGCCTCTAGTCCGCTCAGAGTTCCACCACCGAGGAGTCGAGCGCCGGCGCCGCCCCCGCCCGTGCTCCCAAGTGTGGCCATATTGAAGATCCCTTTGACCGAAAGCGGTGTGTAGCACCGACCGTTTACAGTGGTCGACTCGTACGTCACGCTACAAGCCCGGTGTGAGCCGCGAGTTGCTGACATGACATCCGAGGAAGTAAAGACGATGTCCAGTGTGCTCGATGAGCTGCTGGGGCCAGTGCTTCGGTTGCATGCAGATGCGAACACACACAGACCCAAAACCAAAACGGCCTTCACGGACAAACAGGGGATTCTTGAGTACATAAAGGGCTCCAGGTAGTTTGATGGGGAAGATTAAATTCTACCACTGAACGGGCTAAAAGACGGTCAAATCTGGCAGGTGGTAAATCCAGATTCCGTTGGACAAGACGGACATAGTGTACCCGGCTGCTTTTAGCTGTGCGTCAATTTTGTGGGGAACTGCTTCGCCGGTTAGTTGGGGGTGAAATTCAACCACCAGGTAGTCGATCTGTTGGCAGCTGAGAGTCTGGTGTGCTCCAGCTAAGACTGCGCCCTCAGCACCTTCGCAATCTATTTTCATCAGGCGAATGCGTTGCAAGCGAGACTTTTCAACTAGCGAATCCAGTCGCATGGTTTGGACTTTTACTGGCCGTAGCCCGATCTTCGCCGGTCGAAAAAAACTACTCGCTCCCGAGTTGATGTCGGGCGTCTCGTAAAAAGTAGCGGTGCCTTCTGCGTCCGAAAGCGCGGTATGTTCCAAATCCACGTTCCTGAAATGATTCAAATTGATATTGCGCAATATAATTTCGATTAGGCGCGTCTGCGGCTCTGCGCCGAGGACTCTGCCTGCGGGACCCACTGCTTGTGCAGCAAGGCAAGTGAAGTATCCCTCGTTTACGCCCACATCAAAAAAAGTATCACCCGGCCTAAGCAGAGTTTGAATAACCTGGGTCATTTCGGGTTCGTAGACACCCGTGTCGAGGAGCTGACGGCCCAAGTGTGAAACCGGATCAATCCAAAACGTCAGGCCGTCTCGGGTAGTAAGATGCCGCCTCTGGATCCGAAAAAAGCGTTTCAACCAGGCGGCCAGCGGGGCCGGCCTTAAATGAAACAGGCCTTTTTCAAGAGTGACCATTAGTGGATGGGAGCACTTCCGGAGTCTGGAACTACGCCGGTAAGCTCGTCAAAAGTCACTGCTTTGGGAACTTCCGCGACAGGGGTTTTGCGAACTCGCTTGCGTCCACTCGCTTGAAAGGCCTCGAGCGCTTCTTGATTCGCTTGAGCTGTTTCGCGGTGCACCGCCGAAGCAAAAACTTCTTTAGGCGCACCATCTGCAGTTTGGATGAGGGACTCAATTTCGTTCAGAACGGGGTCTTGTCCTTCTTCGTCTTCTAGAGGTGGAAGCTCATCCTCTGGGTTGCGTTCCTCGGGCCTCATGAAGCGATCCAGGCCGGCTTCCATGCGCTGTTGAGGGTCCTCCGTGTCGCCCTGAAGCTGGCTCAGCTCCGACAAAGGAGGTAACTCCGCTGTGCTACTCAGTCCCAAAACTTCGAGAAACTTTGGCGTGGAGCCATACTGCACAGGGCGGCCCGGGATCTCCGCCTTGCCCGCCATACGCACCAGGCCTCGGTCGATCAAGGTCCGCAGCAAGTGGCTGCTATCAATGCCACGCACTTGATCGATTTCAGCTCGAGTGATGGGCTCGCGGTAGGCAACAATCGCCATGACTTCGAGCGCGCTTTTTCCCAAACGAAACGGCTTGCTCGCCTGAAAACGCCGTATGAACTCTGCGTTTTCTACTTTGGTCACGAAGTGGTAACCGCCCTGCGCTTTGCGCAATGTAAAGCCTCGATCGGGCGATTCATATCGGCTTTGGATCTGAGAAAGAACTTCCGAAATCTGATCGTTAGTCGGCGCTGCGCTACCGAAGGCCTCGCGGATGCGCGCCAAGCCAATGGGGCGTTCAGCCGCAAAGAGCACTGCTTCCACCGCCGAAGCAAAGGCCTCGGGTGCCATGGTAAACGGCTCCGTGCCCACGGCTGGTGCCGCAGCTGCCTCAGGCAAGGTTTCTAGTTCGGCGTCCATATCCACCTCAATACTGGTCCAATAGCCCAAAGTTCAGCTCTTCGAGAGATCGCTGAGCGCGAACTTGCATGGGTCCAAAATTTTCGTTCTGGATGATTTCAACAAACTTGAGTTTTGCTAATTCAAGTACCGCTAAAAAACTTACAATCACTTCATGCGTTATTCGCTCGGGAGGCAGCAGCGCCCCAAAGTCAAAAGTCTGTGCGCTGAGCAGGTAGCTGCGAATCAAAAGCACTTTTTCTCGAATAGAAACGGTATCCGTTTCGATTTGAATAGGGGGGCGCTGAGTGCGGTCGGTGGCTACTTTCAGGCACTTGAGAAGTTGAAACGGATCGACCGATTCAATGGGTGCATCTAGCAACGATTCCACGGGCATGACGTCACTCAGTGCACCTTCGGGACGAGAGTAAATATCTCTGCCCAACCAAAGATGGTTATCAATAGCTGCGGCTGCGAGCTTATACTTTTCGTACTCGACTAACTGAGCGACCAGTGGGAGGCGAGGGTCCTCGCCCTTAGCATCGCCTTCGATAGGGAGCAGCGTGGCGGACTTGATGTACATCAGCGTCGACGCCATGACCATGAATTCGCCGGCCAGATTAAAGTCGAGCTGTTGCAATAAATCCAAGTGTTCTAAATAAGCTTCACAAATTCGCGTGATGGGGATGTCGTAAATATTCACCTGCTCTTTGCGGATAAGGTGCAAGAGCAAATCCAAGGGCCCTTCAAAGCAGGGCAGGCTGACCCGATAATCTGTTTCTGAAACATTCGACGCGCTAGCCACTGCCGACGGGTCGGCAGCAAGGGCCTTGTCGATGATTTCTTCCGTGGCGATTAACGGCAGCGGAGCAGGGTTAGGTACCGCTTCCAATTCCATTGGGACATTTATATCACTTTTGAGGGGAGACGGCGCTGGAATTTGCTCAGAAAAGCACGCTTACCTTGGAGGCCAAAGCCCCATAGTTTCCCACACTTCTTTCATGGTCCGGGAAGCGACTTCGCGTGCTTTGTCTCGGCCTTTTGTGAGGACTTCGAGCAAATAGCCTGGGTCCTTTTCCAGCTGCTGGCGACGTTTGAGCAGGGGGGCCTGCCAGGCCAGAATCTGGTCCGCAAGAGCATCTTTATCTTCGCCGCAGCCCAGCGAGGCGCTTCGACATTCAGCGGCGATTTGGGCGACGCGCTCGGCAGGAGAAAAAAGCTGGTGGTAGGTAAAAACAGGGCAGACGTCCGGGTTGCCGGGGTCGGAGCGTCGCGGGCGTCCCGGATCGGTCAACATGGACTTTACCTTTTTGCGAATGCTGGAGGGATCTTCGGCCAGCTCGATTGTGTTGCCGTAACTCTTGCTCATCTTTCGCCCGTCCAAACCTGGCAATTTTGGCACCTGGGTGGTTAGAGCTTCAAACTCGGGGAAAAGATTTTTCTTATAGATAGAATTGAATCTTCGAACGATCTCGCGTCCTAGTTCTAAATGGGGTTTTTGGTCTTCGCCTACAGGGACTTTTGTTCCTTTGTACAAGCAGACATCGACGGCCTGAAGGACAGGATACCCTAGCAGTCCCAAACTGCTGGTGTTGTTTTCACCTAACTGTTCGCGCATTTCCTTGTAAGTGGGATTGCGTTCCAGCCAACCTACACTCGTAACCATGGCAAGAAGCTGAGCGAGCTCGGTGTGTTCAGGGACGCTAGACTGAACGTAAATCGTCGCTTTTTCCGGATCGATGCCGCACGCCAGCCAATCCAAAAGCACTTCGCGAGTGTTTTTCCCGAGCTCTATTTTGCGCAAATCTCCCGTCGTCAAAGCATGGAGATCCGCGATCATGAAAAAGCAATCGTGTGTTTCTTGGAGGGCCAGGTAGTTTACGAGCACGCCCCAATAATGGCCAATGTGCAAGCGCCCCGTGGGGCGCATGCCGCTTACTATGCGCTCTGGAAACTTAGCCATTAGAGTTTTGCTTTACGCAAGGCTTCGATACGCAAATCCAGCGCTGGATGTGATGCTAACAACGACATCAGTCCGCCGGACTTGCCGCTAATTTTCATCGCTTCAACAGCAGCGGTTCTGTTGTCGTGGTAGGGCATCGACGACTTGAGAGCTTGGAGTGCGTGGATCATTTTTTCCCTACCTGCGAGCCAAGCGCCGCCTTTGTCGGCTTTGTACTCTCGGCGTCGAGAATAGGTCGCTACCAAGATACTGCCCAAAATGCTCAAGACGATCTCAAAAGCAATTACCATGAAGTACTGAATCATCG
The DNA here is from genome assembly GCA_964611895.1 of uncultured Pseudobdellovibrionaceae bacterium. Classification (GTDB taxonomy): domain Bacteria; phylum Bdellovibrionota; class FAC87; order UBA2466; family UBA2466; genus JAIEOG01. Next base: position 58,079 of record CAZTDN010000014.1, on the reverse strand, counting down.
GCGATGGGCCTTCGTCGTTGTTGCGGTTGCCGGACATCGCCTGGGAGACTCCCCAAGCGGCCGCTCGCGCAAAAAACATGACGAACGTATTCACTACGCCTTGGAGCAGGGTCATGGTCACCATGTCACCGTTGGAGACGTGGGCGATTTCATGGCCCAACACGCCTTCTACCGCTGCGCTATCCATGCGCTCTAATAGGCCCGTGGAAACAGCGACGAGTGAGCGCGAACGAGTAGGTCCTGTGGCGAAAGCGTTGACCTCGGGGCTTTGGTAGATTCCCACTTCGGGCATCGCAGGTAGGCCTGCTTTCTGCGCTAGGCGGTGAACCGTTGTTAGCAGTTCTTTTTCTTGCGGCGATCCTGGGCGCGATGGGTCGATTACTCGAACTCCCATCATCATCTTGGCCATGATGCGCGAGAGCGCCAAACTAATCAGCGCACCGGCAAAACCAGCTACTGCACAAAACGCGAGAAGGCTTGTGTAATCAATCCCGTTCGAATCTAAGTACGGTCGAATTCCCAATACTTGAAGCGAGATAGAAATGGTCAGAACGACCAAAATATTCACTGCTAAAAAAAGGAATATTCGTTTGAACACGTGTAGGTCTCCTCCGTTTGGCCCTTATTATAGGTATGTTTTGCGATACAGCAAGGAGAGCGGGCCAAAGCTTGCTTAAGAAACGGAAATTGCAGTCAAAATGTGACTCTTTTCTAAAGATGGAGATTGAGGCTGAGGTCGAGTGAGGAAGCCGCAAGGCCGGTGCTGCCTCCTATTCCCCGCATCATGGTCCAACCAAAGGTAAATCCGCCCAGCCAGTGATCGCTGCCACTGTCCATAAAAGTGATTTGAGGAGACACGAGCAACATAGGGATTCCTACGAGTTGGGAAAGTCCTGGTCGGGAAGAGTTCTGCGAAAGCGCAAGCGCGCCGATCCCGACTACCAACCCGGGTCTCAAGTAAGCAAACCGCGGGCTTCGGTACGTCCACCGGGATGAGATCGATAATGGAATCCAGCGCAAGGTGAGTTCCTCTGGCTGGGTTACGAGAGAGCTGAGGGATTGGGTTTCGAACTTTGCCGAACGCGAGCCGAAGCCTAGTGAGGCCTGTGCCGCGATCGAAAAGACACCATCGCTCCATAAATTGCGCAGAAGTGTCACGTTAAAGGTCGGCAACCCGACGAAAGTGGGGATGTAATTGACCGAAAACCCCGGCGTGGGAAGGCGCAATCCCGACACCGAGACGACCGATATCTGGGGAGCGATTTCCCAGGCCCTGGGGGCCGTCGGGGAGGGGGCTTGGGTTTCGCTTTCCGCCCAGCCCGGGCTGGCAAAAGCGAGCCCGAAAATCAGACAAAGTAGGAGCATGAGAGCACCTTATTCCCGGTACGCGGTTACTTTTGCAAAAGTAACCGCGTACCTTTCAGTTGAAAAGGAAATAGGCATCTTTCACAATTCGAATTCAATAAAATCAATGGTTTAGGTTGGCTGGAGTGTTGCAGTTCGTAAGGAATAGGGGAAACCATGCAGCCAATGAAGACCTTTGTACTAGCCTTGCTTATGGTCGGAGCCCCTCTTGCGTGGGGTCATGCTTCTGGCAATGGACACGTCCACAGCGTTAGTTTGGGCGATGATACGAATGGAGCGATGACTGGCTTTGGCGGTGCGGGCAGTCGGCCTCCCTCCCCCATCGGCGGTGCGATGCCGCCCAGCTACTCTCCCCCTCCGCCACCAGAGCCACCACCCCTGTTTTCGGCGCAAACAGCCCCTGGTACTGGCGCTGGAGTCGAAAGCAAAGTTCGAAAGCTCGGCCGGCCAGGAGAGGCTTTGCCTCGCGGTTCCTCGCGCTCGGACCGAGTAAACGGTATCTACGCTGACTCGGCTGAATAGCCTTTAAGAATGGAAATCCGCGATACCTACAACCACGGGACCAGGCATGTCCGCGCTCCATCGAAAGATCAACCGCCATTGCTTGTCTATCTCGATGCCAAAGGTATACGAGAATTCGGCGTTTCCTCGATCGTAAAACTTTGTTTGGGTTTTCCCAAGCGACTGCTGGAGTGCATGGACACTGGTCGCGCGGTTAAGCATAGTAAGTCGGGCTGCCGTCTTGCGTGCGTACCTTTGCCATGAAAAGCCCAGTTTTCGCGCACTGACTTCAGGGGGCACTCCGTCTTGAACATCATCGAAAAAACGCCGAACCGCATCCTCCTCAAATGATTGAATCCCGGGTGCCTGAAGCGGTTCTACTTTTTGGTCGAGAGCTGGTTCTTCGGTGGAGTTGTTTTTTTCGCGTAGTGGGCGGCTGGAGTAAACGCTCGCGCCGCGGTTCTTGGGGCGTGGTGTGTACTCCAACGGTGTAGCGTAGTTGCTCTCCTGCTCCGCCTTTTCCGCGGCGTCTAAGTCCAACTCCACAAAAAAGAGCTCCGGGCCAGCGCCCGGTTTGTCGACAGAGACTAACGCCAACCCGTGCCGAGTATCGTCAGCAGTCCATTCTCCGCACCAGGATTGCAACGAGGTCCGCGCAGGAATGGAGGGCTGCTTGGGTGCGGACTTTGATCCTATAGTGAGCTGAAGCCAACCGTGCACAAAAGCTGAAGCTATCAAGGATTGGGGAAGCGTCTGTTCCAGAATGTGCGTGGCCGGTACCAAAGGAAATCTGTATTGCAAAAAAAGGTACGACAGAGAGAACAAACCGGCTTGGAGTGCGGCAAAGTTCAAGTGGGCTCGCGTAAGCGCCTTTCGTTGGGCCGCTTCTGCCGAAGCCTGCTTAATAGCGACAGCACGCCGGTTCTGGCGCGGCTTGGCCTTGGGGGGAGCTTGCGTCGTCTGGGTAAAAGGAAAATGGTGTCTTATCTCCTCCGGTGAAAGTGAAAGCTTGCTCAACTGAAGAACGGACTGAGGATAAGCCCGTGCCCGACGCAACAGGTCCGCGGCTCTCGGGTCAAGGGTGTCCGCCTCGGAAGTCTGCCGGAATAATTCTTGGATCTCCGCGGCGTCGAGGGGTTCTGCCTCGAGTGTCCCCAAGACCCTGACGAGCTCCTGGCATTGTTGGCTAGGGAGAACGTGTTTGGATCCACCCCAAGCCAAAACGCTCGAAGCCATGCCGAGCAGGAGTGAAATATTGCGCAGAGTTTTCATGGTTTTCTAAGGCACGGGGGTTTAGCACGGACTGCTCTAAAAACGAAAGGGTATTAGCGGATTCCGCGCTAGAAAATCGTCAGCTGCGGGTCAGATACTGCGGGTTTGGAAAAGGGAAGGCCTAAGTGCTTGTGAGCAAGCTCAGTGGCCACCCGGCCCTGGCGGGTCCGGTTCAAAAAGCCGATTTGGAGCAGGTACGGCTCGTACACGTCTTCAAGTGTTTCGCGCTCTTCTCCCAGGGCAGAGCAAAGGGTTTCAATGCCCACGGGCCCGCCGCCGAATTTCTCGATAATTGTCGTCAATAACTGACGATCCATGGCGTCTAATCCGCGCTTGTCGACATCGAGCATTTCCAGAGCCGCAGCCGCCACGGGCGCCGTGATCACTCCGTCGGCGCGCACCTGGGAATAATCTCGTACTCGGCGCAGCAAGCGATTGGCGATGCGGGGCGTACCGCGCGATCGTCGAGCCACTTCAAGCGCCCCTTCCATCTCAATGCGGCACTTGAGAATCCCTGCAGAACGCACGATCACCATTTGAAGTTCCTCTGCACTGTAATGCTCGAGTCGCAGAACCATCCCAAACCGTCCCATCAGGGGCGAGGTGAGCAATCCAGCGCGGGTCGTGGCGCCAATCAATGTAAATGGAGGCAGGTTGAGTTTCATCACTCGAGCGCTCGGTCCCTGTCCCAGAACGATGTCCAAGTGAAAGTCCTCGAGCGCGGGGTAGAGAGACTCTTCTACCGTACGATTGAGACGATGAATTTCATCGATAAACAAAATGTCTTTTGGATTCAGGCTGGTAAGAATGGCTGCGAGGTCCCCACTTTTTTCCAAGGCGGGACCAGACGTGGAAACCAGCTGTGAGCCAAGTTCTCGGGCCAGCACGTGGGCCAGGGAAGTTTTTCCTAGTCCAGGGGGGCCACAAAACAGCGTGTGGTCCAAGGCTTCATTTCGACCTTTAGCGGCGGCTAAAAAAATCTCTAACTTGTGTTTGAGATCGGTTTGCCCAATGAAATCGGTCAGCGTCTTTGGGCGCAGCGAATTTTCCGGAACGGAGTCTTCCGCTGACTGCCGCAGGTCGAGAAGGTGTGGCGACTCATCCACGAGAGCCTCCTTCTACCGGACGCGTATTGAGTTCTTTTAGCGCTAACCGGAGGCACTTCTCAAATCCGGGATTTTCGGATTCTTCTCGATCCAGAACGCGTTCCACCGCCGGTTTGACCTGCCCCGGAGTAAAACCGAGGTTCACCAAAGCAGAGGCCAAGTCTTCCCGCAGAGGTTGGACCGCCTCACCTACCGTGGGTTGGGTCTGGCGAGAGGTTCGGCTGCTCAAAGCAATCCAACTCAGTTTTTCGATTTTGGGTTGGAGTTCGAGAATAATTTTCTGAGCGATTTTCTTACCAATTCCTGGCGCGCTGGAAATCGAGGTAGCATCCTGCCCTCGAATATAAAGTGCGAGTTTTTCGGTCCCATGCTCGCTAAGTAGTGCCAAACTGCTCTTGGGCCCTAATCCACTGACCGTGAGCAAAAGTCGAAAAAAATGCTTTTCGCTCTCGGAACGAAATCCATAGAGCGCAAACGTGTCTTCTCTGACATGCGTGTGCACCCAGGCCTCTGCTTTTTCTCCCACGAGGAGTAGGTCAAAAAAAGGCTGCGCGATATGAAGTTCATATCCCACCCGGTGCGCCAAGAATGTGGCTTGTAGCGTGTCAGGGTTTTTTGCGAGCACTTTGCCCTTTAGGTAGCCAATCATAAGGGAAGCCTCCGCCCCAAGTGGTTGGCGTGGCAAATCGCAATCGCGAGAGCGTCTGTGGCATCAAAACCGAGCGTGATTTTCGTTCCCAGGATCATTTCCACCATTTTTTGCACGTGCGCTTTATCGGACCGGCCATATCCTGTCACAATCGATTTCACCTGGGTAGCCGCGTATTCGTGAATACTCAACCCCTGCTGGAGACACGCGCCTATGGCCATTCCGCGAGCTGTGCCCAAATAAATGGCGCTTCTAGCGTTCTTGGCAAAAAAGATATCCTCTATAGCTACATGATCGGGGCGGAGGTCTTTGAGGACTTCATTAAAGCGCGTGTTAATGATCGCCAGGCGGTCGTAGAGCTTAGCCGACTTGGGAGCGTGGATGATCTCGCAGAAAAGCAGGCGAAGCTGACCGCCTTTTTTTTCCAGACACCCCAGTCCTAAGTGGTGTGAGCCAGGATCAATTCCAAGGATGCGCTGATTAGAAGTCGCCACCTCGCACAGAATACCGTGTCCATTCTGATTGGTATAGATCTTAACGCGCAGCTCCGCCTTGCCGAGTACCCTCCTCCAAAGAAGTACGCTATAATTTGAGTGATTCAAACGTCGACCCTGTCGCACCTTTTATTACCCAGGAGCCATTAGATGAGAGTCAGGATTTTGTGCCTGCTCGTCCTCTTTGTTGCCGCGGATGGTTTTGCGGCCAAAAAAGACTACAAAGGCTTGTTTGGTTCCTATCGTCGAGAAAAGTTCACCGAGAACGAGGGACGTGCGTCGGACTGGGGCATGGACATCATGCTGTCCACGCTCCTTCCTCTGACCAGCATCGTAAACAGCACGGAGTCGACAGGAACGCCTGCCACGCCGATGTACTATGCGAGTTTTTTCAACGTAGAGGGCAGTGTTTTTACGCGCTTCTCCTACAACTGGGAAGTGTTTCTGGGTTTGGGCTATTACTCTTACTCAACGCGTAAACAAAACTCCACCACCGCGGCGGGAGCGGCGGCAGGAACGCCGCAGTTCCAGCTCTTCGAGTTGACGGCGTACCCTATCTTGTTGGGAGCCAAGTACCGGTTTGGAACGAGTGATATCGTCCCTTACGTTGGTGGCGGAGCAGGCGTTGTCTACACGCACCGGCGGACGACCTATGACTACGTGACGCAGCCGTACGACGATACTTTCGGAGTTTCTTTTGCAGCGCAAGCTACCGCAGGGTTTGAGTTTTTTATTTCTCCCCGCGCTGGGATTCGCTTGGAGACGTCGGCTATGTTCATGGGGTTGGGTACCAAAACCTATGATCCAGCGGGGTCGATTCCCATCGTGACATACCAGGCCAATCCCATTGCGGTGCGTTACTCAAGTGGCCTTTTCCTGTTGTTTTAGACGTGGTTTCGTTCGTCAGGTTGGCGTAAAATAAAGGTACCGTCTTAATCATCTAAACAGATTTTCCGATAAGAATTTCGATCAAGGGCGTCGGGTTTGAACCCGAAAAGTCCCTCTCTATGGAGGCTCGAATGGGCATTATTGCAGAACTCATTGCGTTTGTGAAAGAAGCGGAATGGGGTGGAATGGTAATTCTCGTGATTGGCATCATGGCAACCGCCATTGCAGTCGAACGCTGGGTGCGAATTCAGTTTCAGTATGCAATCAATAGCCGGGCTTTCATGGCAAAGCTCAAGAAGTACATCTTGAGCGACAACATCGATAGAGCGATCAGCTTGTGCAATAGCAAGCCTAATGCGCTCTTGCCTCGAGTACTGAAAAGCGGTCTCACTCGGGCCAAAGATACTCCGGAAGATATTCAAAATGCTATCGATGAAGCCACGCTCGAAGTGCTCCCAAAACTAGAGGCTCGCGCGCTGTACCTGCCAACGCTGGCAAACATTTCGACCCTAATCGGATTGCTCGCAACAGTGCTGGGTCTCGTGCTTGCATTCAGAGCTTCGGGAGATCAAGTCGACGCCGTGACTCGCCAGTCATACTTGCAAAAAGCTATCGCGCTCGCGATGCATACGACAGTGCTGGGTTTGATGGTCGCTATTCCGGCTTTGCTGGTTCATACGGTCTTGAGCTCAAAGATCAACTCCATCATCTCGGATATTGATCAATACTCCGTAAAACTCATCAACCTCCTCAGTGCAGCTCAAAAATCGGGCACGCGCGGAGCGGGTCGAGGGGATGACGAAGCTCGGGCAAACGACTAACTGTAGAGGTCTCCAAAAGCCATGGCCAGAAAGCCTAGCTCCAGAACTAACCGAATTCGTCCCGACGAGTCGCTCAACCTTGCGCCACTCATCGACATGGTGACGTGTTTGATGTTCTTCTTGCTCGCCTTCGCGGGAATTATTCCCGTGTCGATTATTGATGCCCCCCTGCCTAAGATTGCTTCTACGGCAGAGGAAGTAAAGATGGCGAAAGAGAATGACAACAAGCTCGAAGTTACGGTCGAGATTGGCCCTACGGCGGTGGTGGTTCGCGAGGGATCTAGTGGCAGTCGGAGCTTTGCGGCTAACGAGAAAGGGGAAATGCCCTTTCCGGATATTCACAAACATCTCGTCAGCCTCCATTCGAAGCGCCCCAAGTCCCGAGAGATTACGTTGGTTCCTCAAAACACGGTGACCTATGACGTGATCATTGGCGTCATGGACGCGGCCCGTGAGTTGGTTAAGGGAGATCCGGGTTACGAAGAGCTCCCTCCGGGTACGGCGCAGTCCCCGGACAGCACGAGCTTTAACCGACTATTTCCTGACGTCAGCATTGGAGGTGTGTGATGAATATGGGTGGTGGCGATTCAGGCGGCGGACACGGAAAACGAGGTAAAGGGCGACGTCGTAGGGGATCGGGCGACGTTTTGATGCTTGCTTCGATGTTGGACATTCTTATGTCCATCCTCTTCTTTTTGCTCAAGAACTACTCAGCAACGGTTTCGGATTTCGCGTTGGGAAAAGATATTTCGCTTCCACATTCGTCGGCCGTTTTGCCCCCCATGCCGGCACTCCAGTTAGTGGTCACCCAAAAAGCCGTCATGTTGGACGACAAAGAAATTTGCAAAATCATCAACGGTGATATTGATCCAAAAGAACTTTACTCCGGGGATCGCACCACGATTATCAAGTTGGCCCAGGAGCTCAAACTTCAAAAAGAACGTTCTCAAATGTACCAAAAGCTCAAAGAAAAAGCTGGCGAAGAAGGTGTGCCCGGAATGGATGCCAAGAGCTTTTCGGGTACAATCGTAATGCAAGCGGATAAAGCGCTTACTTTTAATATCCTCAAAAAGATCATCTACACGGCCGGTATATCGGATTTTGTGATGCTCAAACTTGCCGTGCTCAAAAACGATCAAGCCTAAGCCTCTTCCATGGTAGTCTGGCGACGCCATGGAAAAAACTACCCTTCAAACCCGCAAACTCCTGGGCATAGTCGCGGAGCTGCGCAAAAAATGCCCTTGGGATCGCAAGCAAACCCACAAGACGCTGATTCCTTATCTCTTGGAAGAGGCGTACGAAGCTATCGAAGCTATTCGAGAAGGCGATGCCCAAAGCCTCAAGGAAGAACTGGGGGATCTCCTCCTCCAGGTTGTATTGCACGCAGAAATAGCCTCCGAGAAAATGGGTTTTGGCTTTGAGGAAATAGCGCAAGCCATTGGCGAAAAGATGGTTCGCCGGCATCCGCACGTTTTTGAGGGGGAGAGAACAGGAAGTCGCAAACAACACAGCCAGCGCTGGACAGAATTAAAACAGAAGGAAAAACCCAAACGGTCGTTGCTGGAAGGGACGCCGCGCTCTATGCCTGCGCTACAACTAGGCCAACGTTACGGTGAAATCACTTCTAGCGTTGGTTTTGATTGGGGAAACGTGAACGGGGTTTGGGATAAGCTCGAAGAAGAAGTCGAAGAACTTCGTCGAGAAATCAAAGCCAGGAAGCGTAATCGAGCGCGTATAGCGGAGGAGCTGGGGGACGTTCTGTTTACACTGTCCAATCTAGCTCGCCACTTGGGATTGAATGCCGAAGAGGTCGGAAGACAAGCTTGCGCAAAGTTTCGAAAGCGATTTGAAAAAGTAGAAAAACTCGTGGATCTTAAGGCGGCTCCAAAAGTCTCCATCACCCAGTGGGAGCAAGCGTGGGAAAAAGCCAAGCGCCCAAAGCGAGTAAATCGTCCTAGCCCTTCCTCCAGGCGGTAGCAAAACCACCCCATAGGGTAATCGCCACCAACTGAATTGCGTGGTGGACGGTGCCCACGGCGATGGCCTGAGCGGGGTCCATTCCGAACGAAGTGAGCGAAAGCGCGACAGCCGCTTCAAATGGGCCCACATTGGCCAACGAAAACGGCACAGAGATGGCGGCGTTCAATGCAATGACGACAAAAAGCGCGTTGCCGAAACTTAGACTCAAGCCCTGACTTTGGCTCAGGGAAAGGATCGCGAGCACTTCACCACTCCAGGAGAGGAAAGCTAACAGGATTCCCCAACTCAGCGCCGCGGGCCGGATCAAGCAAAGTGTGCCATCCCGAAACTCCGAGCTCCACTTCGCCATTCGATCCGAGCCATGGCGCCGAAACCAGTAAACCGCTCCGGCGACTAGTGACAGGGCCACGAGTCCCAACGCGAGTCCGAGACTCCAGGGCGTGTTTTCGATCCAATTCTGAAGTTTGAGGTGGTTATTTGAGCGCCACAGCAGGCCCATAAACACCAAGACGGTGATATCGACAAGGCGATCGGCTACTAACGCCCCGGTTGCTGTCAGAAAACTCATGCTGGGAGGGGTACCGCGAGATAGGATCACGGCTTTCATGACATCACCAGCGCGAGCGGGGAGGTAGGTGTTGAGCATGTGCCCCATCCCGGCAGCGTATAGCACTTTTCTAAATCCCGGACGGTATTCCTGAGGAATCAGCGCTTGATGTCGCAGAATCAAAAACAAGACTTGTCCAAAGCAACCGACAAAGGCCAGCAGTGCGTACTGCCACCCCAGCGCTTTTATGGTTGCCCAAACTTGGTCCAACCGAACATTTGACTTGGAAATGACCCACAGGCCGAGTGCGAGTACCAGGATGGTCGTGATTAAAATCTGGATCCAGTTCTTTCGCACGGTGCCTCTAGTTTATAGGGGTTGGGCTTCAACTCAAAGGGGGGGTGCGTTTCTTAATCAAATCCTCATGCTCACCTGCACTTGACTTCGCCGGGCGACAAGGCAGAGTTCCGGCCGATGGCTTTGATCGTTCAGAAATACGGTGGTTCTTCGTTGGCAAGCCCGAGGCACATTCGCAGGGCAGCCGAACGGATCGCTGCTACCAAGGCACAGGGCAAAGACCTTGTAGTGGTGGTTTCTGCCATGGGCAAAATGACCGATATGCTGGTACGTTTGGCCCACCGAACCGTTCAGGCTCCGTCGGACCGTGAGCTGGACATGCTTCTAAGCGCAGGTGAGCGCGTATCGATGTCGCTGCTTGCGATGGTACTTCAAGAGCTTGGGGTGGCCGCGATTTCTTTTACAGGTTCACAGAGTGGTATTGTCACCACCAATGAGCATACTAACGCGCGGATCATTCGTATTAGCGCACACCGCATTCGCGAAGAATTGGCCAAGGGCAAAGTCGTTATCATTGCGGGTTTTCAAGGGGTGAGTGAAAACAAAGAAGTCACTACGCTGGGGCGGGGCGGCTCGGATACCACCGCGGTGGCGCTCGCGGCAGAATTGGGAGCGCAGAGCTGTGAAATCCTGACCGATGTGGATGGTATTTTTACTGCGGATCCGAGGTTTGTCCCCCAGGCACGGCTGATCGAAAGCTGTACGTATGACGAGGCAATCGAGCTGTCTGCTCGTGGTGCTAAGCTTCAGTCGAGGAGCGTGGAGGTTGCAAAACGATTTGATGTCCCCGTGCGAGTCGCTCCCGCCAGCAAACCCGAAGCGAAGGGTACGTTGATCTCGGCGCCCTCTACCGATAACAAAAACCTAGAGCGAAGCATTATTCGCGGCGTAGCTACTCGGGATGGCTTGGCCTATTTCCATGCGCGGGGTGGGTTGGAAAAAGTTCGGCGTCTGCTCGAGAAGGAGAAAGTAACTCCTCGGTTTGTCCAATTAGGCAAAGGGGAGTGTAGCTGGCTAGTGGACTCTTCTGTTTCGTCCCGGCTCCGGGATGGGCTGCTGCGTTCGGGTATTGGTTTTGAGGAAAACTCCAAAGCCTGTTTGGTGTCGGTGGTAGGAGATAGCATTAGCGATTCTCGCGAGGTAATGGCGTCTTTTATGGAGACTCTGGAAGAGTCTGGAGTGGATGTTGTTGCAATGGCGTCCAATTCATTGTCGCTGTGCGTAGTGGTGGATTCGGCGAGCAAGGCGCAGATGGCTCAGAAACTTCACGATCGCTTTATTCCAGCCAGCTAGAGCGCGGAAAAAAAAGGGGCGCTAGCAACCCCCACCCTCTTTAGGGGGTGAAGATATGCCAGCGCCCGATATTTCACGGCCGAGGGTCTAAACTAGACCCACCTCCGTACTAGGCGAACTGACCATCGTACCACCTCCCTTCTCGGGGCATATAGCCCCCGAGGCAAGAAGAGCCTCACCTACTAATCTACCAGTTTTTGAGGGGCGCCGTTAGCCTGGGCATGGCAATTGACTTAAGTATTTGAAATTAAAAGGTTATATTACTGGCAGGGTGCTTCCCCGGAGGTGACGCAGCGTGCTATAATAATAGGGAAATTCCTGCTGCTGCCGCAAATACTAACTGCTGAAGTTCTTTGCTGATTTTGCCGAAATGGATTCGAGGGGGTCCGTTTTTATGTTGGCCTACATCGGTATCTTGGTTGCCGGAGGCGCGGCTTTTTACTTTGGCCGAAACGTGTTTTCGGGCGAGTTAGAAGGCGCTGCTGCAAGCCGACTCGAACAACAGCGGAAGAAAACAAACAATGTTTTGTTGGGGATCAACCGTCCTCTCTACACCTCTTTGGTCATGCCTTACTCAAGCAAGATCGAAGCCCCAGAATGGCGCAAAAAATGGAAACGCACGATTATTTCCGCGGGCTTAGAAGACGAACTCGATGTCGAAGATCTCCTAGCATTTAAGTTTCACCTAGGCTTCGTCGTTCCTGCCGCATTGCTCCTGTACTTTGTCGTAAGTGGAGCAGGAGTCTCCTGGGTGCTGATTGGAATCATGGGTATTGGCGGGTTTTTCTATCCGTCCATGTGGGTTGCGGGCACGCGCACCCGAAGGCAATTTGAAATTCGACTCCAGCTCCCGTTCGTTATCGATCTGCTCACCCTATCCACCGAGGCGGGCTTGGATTTCATTGGCGCGCTCCAAAAAGTCGTCGAAAAAACCCGTCCGGGCCCGTTGGTGCAGGAATTGGAACGCATGCTCCAGCAAATCCAGCTCGGGACCACCCGCGCAGATTCCTTGCGTGAGTTTGGATGGCGAGTGGATTGCCAGGAGATTTCTTCGCTCGTTGCAGTGCTCGTGACGGCAGATCAAATGGGAAGTCCTCTGGGAGCCGTTCTGCGAGTGCAGTCCGACCTGATTCGCACGCAGCGTTTTACCAGTGCAGAAAAAAAAGGAGCCGCAGCCTCCCAAAAGCTCCTATTTCCACTCATTTTTTTCATCATGCCGGCAGTGTTCATCATGATCTTCGGCCCTGTCATTCTGGGGTTCTTAGGAGGGGCAAAATGAGCACGATTGCCCTCAAAATGCGGGACAGAGTTCTCGTGCCTCAGTGTTGGGTGGCGCGCAGTTTTTTTTCGCGTTTCATGGGGCTCATGGGGCGTTCCGGGCTCTCTGCGAACGAGGCAATGCTTTTTCCCAAGTGCAATTCTATCCACACTTTTTTTATGCGATTTCCTATCGATGTGGTTTTGGTCGACGCCCAGGGAGCGGTGGTGGGGGTTGAAGAGAACGTGCGGCCTTGGCGTCTGCTATTGCCCAAGCGCCGGACGCGGCATGTGATCGAACTGCGAGCCATGAGATCTCGCGAGCTGGGAATTGCTCCTGGCGTGGTACTGGAAAGAAACGGGGTCTGGGGTTGAGGATCGAAGTCCATCATAACGGCGAGCTCGTATACGAGAATGAGCTCACGGAAGGTACCTATACCATCGGACGATCGAGTGAGTGTGAGATCCGTCTGAAGTCGCCCAAGATTTCCAAGCGCCATGCTTCGCTGGTAATCAAGGGCAGTCGTGCAGCCATTATTGATCTGGGTTCTGCTAACGGAGTTTTCATCCAAGGTGTCATGGTCAAGAAACAACTCATCGAAACCGGTGAGGATGTTGAGATCGCGGGGTTTTGCTTGCGGGTGTTACCCTCTCGCTCAGGAGCTTCGAGGCGTGGGGGGCGGGTTGCAGGATTTGACGGCAACGCAGCGCTCGCAGCTGCTCCTGAAGATTCAGTTCCATCGGAAGCTCAAACTCCTCAGGCAAAGCTGCTCGTACTCGTGGACAAGAAAGTATTGGTGCCTTTCTACGGCCTGATCACACGTTTTGATTGGCGTTGGGTCTTGGCGTCGATTCTGACGGGAGCATTGGTTTTATCGACCTTGTTGTCCGTGATTCCTATCATCCGGTGGGGTCGCCAAATTACGCGTCAGGAGGCACTAGCGCGAGCGCACTCTATTTTGGCCCAGGCAGTGCGGGAGAACTACCGCATATTGAACAAGTCGAGCGATTTTACGAGGCTAACGGTAGAAAACATGGAAGCCGAAAAGGGCATCCTCAGCGCTTATGTCATTGATCCAAAAACGAACGGCATTCTCGCTCCGGCCAAATATTTCAACAAAACGGTGACCGATGTTTACTCCCAGCTTGCGCTGAAAAAAGTAGCCGAAGGCAAGACGGAGCAAGTCTCTATCGAAAAAACGAGTGACGTCTATGTTGTGGCACAGCCAGTGTATCTCTTTTCGCAAGAGCAGGGAGAACGCACTCTTCAGGTAGTCGTGTTGGGCGTTTTTCAGTTGAACACGGGAATTACTTCCACATTTCAGCCTCTCGTGGAAGCAGCGCTGTTCTCGGTATTGATGTCTTTGGCAGCGTTTTTTCTCGTATTTAAAATGTTTACCTACCCCATCACCCAGCTACAAGAGCAGCTGGATTCGGCGCTAAAGGGGGAGGGAGGCATGATTTCCACCGATGTAAAGTTCCCCGAGCTTCAGAACCTGGCAACAGTGATGAATTTTTCAGTTAGTCGGGCAAAGGGCGGCGCTATTACCCAACCGGTCGTTTCGGAAGAAGATGGTGGAGAGGAAGATGCGGTTTACATCCGTACCGTAGCGGAGTTTGAGCGAGGAAGTTCGGATGGCATTCTCTTGTTGGACATCGACAAAAAAGTGAAATTCGTCGGAAAAATTCTCGAGGACCTTATTGGAATGCGCAATCAGTACGCGCAGGGGCAAAACGTCAGCGATGCGTGCCGGGATCAGTCTTTTGCCGGAACGGTTATCGACCTTACCGAAAGCGTCATTCGGTCGTTGGGAGAGGTTCAGAGCGCTCAACTCGACATCAACGGAATCTCGCGAACAGTTGTGGGGGTTGGACACAAAAACGCTAATGGGGAGATACGGTTTGTTCTGGTTACGGTGAAAATGGCATGAGTACCGCGAAGAAAATTAAGTCGATAAAGCGGCCCGACCAGTCCTACTTAACGCAAGTAGGTGGAACTGGTGATGGGCGTGTTTTTGAGCTGTCTCGCGCGGTGTTGAGCATCGGGAGGACAGAAGAAAACGAAATCATCATGAAAAGTGAGTCGGTTTCGCGCTGTCACGCGTACTTGCGGAGGTCTTCTGATGGGGAGTGGCTGTTTCAAGACAACAATAGCAAGAACGGCATTCGTGTTAACGGCAAGAAGGTTTCGGAAGCTGTCTTAAAGAGTGGCGACACCCTCAGCGTCGGTGATTTTACTTTCAAATTCGAGGCCGCCGAGATCCCCAATCCACCTGAGAAAACCACTCCCAGTTTTAATCTGGAGGCGCCTCCACCAGCACAGAAAGTTCCGCCGTCTGCTACAAGTACGGATGTCACTCTGCTTCTAAAGAGCATCGTTAAAGCGTTGGACCGCCATTCCTGGTTAATGGGCCTGGTGGTTGGCTTGATTGTCGGAGCGGCGGTTTGGTGGAAAGCGTCGGGGCATCAAAGTCGCCCAGGAGAAGTGGTGAGCCAACCTTTACGCAAAGTCGCCCCGATAGAGACTGCGCCACCGCCAGTCATTGATGCCAAACAAGAGCCGCCGGCCTCTAAACCCAAGAGCGATATTCGAGATCTCAAAGTGTATTTGAGCGAAGGGCGCGCGTATCTAAAGGAAGGGGACAAGGAAAGTGCCGCCATCGCATTCCGTTTTGCGTTGGTTTTGGATCCCAATAACAAAGAGGCCCGCAATGGCCTGCGTGCCGCGGGGGCGAAAGCAGAGCCCTTGGAAAAGGTGGAACCTAAGGCTGAGGCCAAAGCAGATGCTAAACCGGCCACGGTAAAAGAAGAGCCAAGAGCGCATACTGAAGCCAAGAGTCGTTTGCGTGTTTCCGATCTGCTAAAGGCCGCTGTGGACGCCTATGGCCGTCGTAGTTTTCAAGAAGCAATCGACAAGGCCGAAGCAGCACGAAAAATAGAAATCAGGGGCCAGACAGAGTATCTCAACGAGGCCAAACAGATTATCGATCGCGCTAAACAGAAACAGAAAGAAGATTTTCAGCCTTTTTTGGAGTCCGCTCTGCAGAAGTTGTCCGAACGCAACTACAAGGCGAGCGCCGCTCTGTGTGAAGAAATGTTAAGAACCGATCCGGCGTACGCCCCAGCACGAGAGTGCTTGGCAAAATCGCTTGATGGAATGGCGGGGAAAAGACGGCCGTGAGTATCCAACTACTCAATTTGAATGCGCCAAAGGGGGCGCATCTGGAGCAAATGAGCGGTGGCCAGAACGGCCGCATCTTTGAGCTCAACGCCACCCGTCTGACTTTGGGACGAAACCCAGAATGCGACCTGGTTATTGAAGCAGAAGGCGTATCGCGAGTGCACGCTCTTTTGGTCCAAAGCGAGGGAGCTTGGTTTATCCGAGACAATAAAAGTAAAAACGGCCTTTATGTAAATGGTGAGCTGCTTAAAGAGAGCTGGCTCGAGTCGGGAGATATTGTTCAGATCGGGACCTTTGTCTTTCGATTTCAAGCGGGACAGGTGCTGGAGTCTCCGCCCGAGGGGAACTTACCTTCAGAGCTGCCTATTCAAGCCGCCAAGAAAGCGCCCGTAAACAAACGCGTGCTGATTTATGTGGGAGTTCTTGTTGTTCTGGGTGCGGTGCTCATGATGGGCGGCGAACCTGAAAAAAGCGCCAAACCCGCGGGCGATGTT
The DNA here is from genome assembly GCA_964611895.1 of uncultured Pseudobdellovibrionaceae bacterium. Lineage (GTDB taxonomy): Bacteria > Bdellovibrionota > FAC87 > UBA2466 > UBA2466 > JAIEOG01. The sequence continues at coordinate 41,874 of CAZTDN010000014.1, read as the reverse complement.
GAGTCTCCTACCTCTGGCGCGGGGTTGGCTCGGGACTTCAAAACTGCCGAGAAACCGACTTTAGAGCTAGGGACGAAATCGATAGTGCCATTGGGCATGGAAGATCCACTGCTCAAGAAGGTAGAACAGGAAATGGCGCAACTAGATTGGTCGAATTCCTCACTGAGGGAATCCGAGCAGTTCTTCCGTAGAGGTCAGCGGGAGTACCTTGCCAAGAACTACCATCGCGCTATCGAAGCTTTTCAAACGGCTTTGTCAGTCTATGGCGGCCACTTGCTGGCGGAGCGCTATTTGCGGCGTGCCGTATACGAAGCCGAAATTGAAGCAAAAAACCATATGGCGATGGGCATACAGTATTACGAGTCCCTTCAGTACGCCCGGGCGATACACCATTTTAATGAGGCCATCTCGTTGATGGCGCACCGTCCGAACGAAGCCATTGTAAAAGAAGCTGGACGTTACATTAAGCAGTCCGAGTTGCGGCTTCAGGCCGCGGAGCTTTTCCCATGAAGATCACACTACGGGTCTTCGAAAATAGTAATGAGCTCCAGTCAAAAAGCTTTGGCGAAGGTGTGTTTAGAATTGGCCGTTCAGAATTTTCAGATCTAGTTCTTCCAAATGAAAAAGTCAGTCGTAGTCACGTCGAGCTGAGAATCAATGAAATTGCCATTTACTTTACCAATATGAGTCATCCAGGTCAGGTGAAGCTGAATGGCAAACCAAAAGAAACCGGTGAGATCTCCGATGGAGATGAACTCACCATCGGACCGTACTCTGTTCTGGTGGTTTATGGAGAAGTCGCAGCAGTGAGCCCAGCAGAGGAAATGGCAGCCCCCTCGGACGCGCCTGAAGGTGTAGGCGTGGTGTCGGAGGAGGAAGCGAGAGAGCCGTTTGCTGTGTTTGCCGATGGTGTTAACGCTTCAGAAGGCAGCGCTGTCCGGGATATTTTTGCATCGGTGAGCCCTCAAAAAGACGCTTCGCAAATGAGCGGCTCGCTTGCGCTGGCAGACACGGATGTTGAAAACAAGGCTGTTGTCGCAAAGCTGATGTTCGTGGAAGGGCCCAAAAAAGGCGAAGAGCTCTCTCTGGAAGCGTACGAAATCACTTTCGGGAGGAGCAAGAAGGCCGATATTTATCTTGATGATGAGCGGCTGTCGCGCGTGCACTGCAAAATAGCTCGGGTGGGGATGGGCTATCGTCTCGTCGATTTGGATAGTCGCAATGGCACTTTCGTAAACGGTGTGCGTGTTCTGGAGCACCCTCTGTCTAGTTTTGATGAAATCCAGATTGGCGATACTAAGATAAAATTTTTGGTCCACGACGTTTTGATTCCTGGAATGCAGTCCCAGCAGCCGACTAACGTGGTGGGGATTGATATCGCTCGGGCAGATCAAACTGAATCCGTTGCCATGGCAGCTTTGGACCCCAAGGAGCTTCAAGCGCTTCGGGGCGGTGGAGCCGCCGATCGCTTGCAGGGAATGTCTAAGCGGGGAATGGAGCGGTTCAAGAAGCTCACTGAAGATCCTGGCCGCCGACGTCAGCTGCTGATTGGGTTGGTGGTGGGACTGCTCCTAGTCTACTTGATCCTTCCCGGCGGCGAGTCGTCAAAAGAGATCGCCAAACCCGTATCTGATGCAGCTGCACTTTCGGATTCAAAAGTTCCGCCGATGATGCCCAAAGAGTTTTCGGAGTTAAGTGCGGATGATCAAAGGGCGATAGAGGGGCACTACAATGCGGCTCTTAAAGCGGCAGACAGTTCGGATTTTGATTCTGCCGTGAGCCACATGAAGAGCATCCACGACACCCTACCTTTCTACAAGAAATCTCGAGAGCTCTTTGATCGCTACGCCAAGAAACTGAAAGAAAAACAAATGGTCGAGGCTGCGGAAAAAGCTAAGAACGACGAGAAGCAGGATTTGGCCATGTATCTGCAGGATGGGATTGAGTACCTTAAGGAAGGGGACTTCGAAAAAGCTGGTGAGGCTTTCAACTCCGCGGTGGTCATCGATCCCACCAACCCGATCGCGGCGAAAGGATTGCGGGCGGCAGACGCCAAAGTGCGAAATATGGACGATTTGCCTCCTGAAGTAGATCCTGAGACAGAGAAGAAGAAAGTCGTTGTGGAGCTTTTTCAAAAAGCGATCGCGGCTCTCCAACAAAAACAGTATCAAGAGGCCATCAACGGAGCCGAGCAGGCGCGCCTGATTGAGATTAAAGGCGATACTCAGTATTTGAGCCAAGCTAAACAAATTATCGATCAAGCAAAGATACTTCAGAAGGAAGAGTTTGAACCCTTCCTCATCAGTGCGAAGGAAAAATTTGCTGAGGGAGACTATAACGAAAGTCGCAACCTCTGCGAAGAGATGCTCAAGAAAGACAGTTCCTACGAAGAGGCAAAGGAATGTGTCCTTAAAGCCAAGAAGAACCTCAATCGACTCGCGAAAGAAGCCTACACCCACGGGTACGTGCTGGAGAGCATGAACCGAATTGAAGAGGCCAAACAATACTGGAACCGCGCAAAAAACTACGTGCGTCCCGGCGACGAGTACTACGACAAAGTCATGCACAAACTCGACTACTACCAGTAATCGCCCTAAACACCTGTTAATGCCTGTCTGAGGCGGCACTTCGCCGGTTTTGTATATTGGTTTAAGATGTCCGCATGGGATTGCGGTGGGTATGGAATGCGCTTGTTTTGCTGGGGTTAGTGGTCTTGTCCTGTGGCAGGTACCCGCTCGGAAGCCGCACCCCGTACCAGATCCCCGCCCCCTCCAAAGAACCTAAAAAACTCACTTTAGCCTTGTTTGGAGCTCCTTGGTCTGCGGACTCTCAGAGTTTGCTTCCGGAAGTGCAGCTAGGACTCGGGCTACTCTCAGAAAAACAACAGTCGGCTCTCGATACGGTCCTCTATGTCCCCACAGCAGCCAATCGCGCAGTCCCCCCTACCCAAGAAGCAGCAGATCAGTTTTTGGTGCAGCTAGGACTACGAGCCAAGGCAGTCCCTGATGAGTGGCAATGGAAAACATTCAAGAAGTGGATTGGCGGCAATCTGGACTTGCCGGCCGCCGCGATCGTCGATTTGGATGGCAATGTCCTCAAAGTATTTCGGGCTGGAGATACCAGCTTTGTCCCTTTTGAAATAGCCCAAACTGTGCGCGATGCCTTTCCTCAAGGGAAGGACATCACGCTTGCGCTTTTTGGTGCGCCCTGGTGTTCCGAGTGCAAAACCGCCATGCCGGCGATTCAGGCCGAGCTGGATGCACTCAAACCCAGCGTGTCGGCCTTTGTGCGCACCAAGCTTTACGTCACCACATCTGCCAACCCCTCGGTGCCTCCTACCCAACAGGTAGCGGACGAATACCGGGAAGCAGTTCACCTCAAGGGAACGACCGAGCCTGATCCCTGGCGTTGGACGCATTTTCGCAAGTGGATTGGAGGGAGTTTTACCCTTCCAGCCGCTGTAGTTTTGAATGACGGTGGCGAGGTTTTGCGTGTCTTTCGCGCTGGGCCGACCACCTTTGTGCCAACTGAAATCGTTTCTGCCGCCGTGGAGGCCATTCAATGAAAACTTTCGCCGTGCTTTTTTTGCTTTTGTCTCTCCCAGCCTCTGCCGCAAAGAGCGCCCCTTCTTTTCGCGGGGAACTTTTGTCAGGGGAAAAAACTTCGTTGGAGGCGCGTCTCAAGCCGGGTCGCGTGCTCTTAGTTTCGTTTTGGGCAACATGGTGTGTTCCTTGTCTTCAGGAGCTAGCCACCGTAAAGGAAAAACTGGCCAAAGATCCCACGATTCCCCTCGATGTCCTTACGGTCAATGTAGACCGTGAAAATCGAAGTGAGGTGCCCGCGACGATTCGCCAGCTTGGATTGGAATTTCCGGTTCTGATGGATCCTAGCCAGGATATTTTTGGTAAATATCAAAAGGGCCAAACCCTGCCTTTCTCGGTCCTCATTAGCTCGGATAAGCTTATCGAACAAGAGTTCAACGGGTACCATGATTCCATGTTCGACAAAATTCGAGAGGTGACCGCACGCCTCAATCCGAAAGCTGGAAAGTAATCCATGCGGTTTTTTGGGCTCGCTGTTTGGGTTTCTTTAATTGCAGTGTCGGCCCACGGAGAGGTTCTGAGTGGGACGACCCGCTCCTTGTTTTCGAGTACTCCAAGTTTTGAAGATGAAACGATCAGCCCTCGTCTGTTGAGGACGGAAACCACTTTGCGGGCGGAATCAGGTGCTTTTAGCGGTTCTGTGGTGCTTTCCAATCGGTTTGCGATTGCAGCAACCGATGGAGCGGATATTCCCGTTTTTCTCGAAAAAAAATATGTCAGTTTTGAAAACGATCAGTGGCAGATCGTGGCCGGAGACAGTCATCAGGAATTAGGGCGAGGTATTGCGCTCGCGCTCTTTCGGGATGAGGTCCTGGGAATAGACTACACCGTCGAAGGTGCTGCGGCCCGCTTTCAACCTCACGGAGGGGATTTTAGAGTCTTTGGGGGGCGGGCGAGGGCCTTGCAGTCTCCTGTCGCGCTCATTCCTTTTCAAAGTCCGCTTTTTCAAAGGAACATTTGGCTTGCCGGCGCCGAAGCAAAGTTCAAAAGTCAGGCGACCCAAATGGGTGCGCATTATCTTTTGACTATCAATCAACCTCAGGGCCTGACCCCCGACAAGCGATGGCATACGCTGGGCTTGAGTGTGAATGCCACAGGGTTCGCTCCCGGCTGGGATATTTATTTGGAGACGAATGGGATGTCACCTGAGCCACTCCTGAGTGGTACAGCGAGAGGGTCCATTGCATGGGGTTCCTATGGGTCGTTGATATATGCCCCAGGGGAATGGAAATTCAAAGTCGAGTTCAAAGATTATCGGAACTATAGCTACGATTTTCGCCGTCCCCCCACCCTTGAAGAAGACATTGTTACTAGTCTGAATTTTTCTGACGTCACCGCCGCCCGCTTTTGGGCAGAGCGAAAGTTCGGTCTATACAATCAAATGCGCGCTTCGTTGCTCTGGGGAGAAGATCGTGTGGTTAAGGCAAGTCTGCGCCACGCGGTTGCCAGTGCAAAGTGGCGAACGGGAGAGACCTCATGGGAAGGGCGCTTAGGGTACCGCTGGCTCTTGCAGTATTCCGATCTTTTGCATGGAGATATCAAAGCCAAAGTTCCGACGCTCGGAGGGCAGTTTTTGGAGCTCGGTTACCGAAAACTTCATGGTTTCAACAACCTTAGTTCTTTCACGGTGCTGGACGACCGAAACTTCTTGGATCTTGCCTATACTTTTTCCGCGCATTGGGGGGTGAATCTGGGGTTAGAGTATGTTCCGTCCAACCCGGTAGCGGTTGGGCAGTATTTCGCCAATGCTGGTGCCGTGGTTAAGGTGGATGCGTTTTCATCTCGTCTTTTTGTCGGCAATACCTCTGGGGGCCCGCAGTGTTCTGGCGGAATATGCCGCATGGTACCCGCTTATTCGGGTTTTATGCTTGAAGGGGCGTACACCTTTTAATATGGCTGACTCCAGGGGAGTTTTATGCAGTTTTTCTTGGTTGGAGTTTTTCTGGGTGTGAGCGCTGTGGCTACTGCTACTGGCACTCTTTGTCCCACTGAACTCATCTCAAACGACATTGAGGAACTTGAGGAAATGAAGGTCGATCCTGATTATCCTCAAAAAAACATGGCTGCTATTCCTCTGAGCGAGTGGCTAAAGCCTCGAATGGGATTCGCCCAGCAGATGCGCCTGCGCGAAGCGCTGTATCTCCAAAATCCTGGCAAAGTATTTCAGTTTTTGCCCGAGCACGCGGAGGCATTTCATCAGGCGTCTAGGGCTTTGCTGGATAGGCTTGTACTACATTTGTCTGCGAGTTTTCCTTTTTACTATCGGATAGAAGGGGATGAAATCGTCGAGCTGATTAATCGCAGACGCTTCAATTTCAAAAACCCCGTGTACCATCCCCTGGTGGTTGCAGGCCTGTTGGTGCCGGACGATCTGATACTTAACCTGCCAGATGCTCGCAAAGGGGGCCAGTGGACGATGGTGGGCGGTTTCTTGGCGACACCCACCAATTGGAAATTGGACGATTTTCTAAAGCTTGATATCCACGAAATTCATGGCGATGTCGCGAACTACTCCGCCATTAGTCGAATGGTAGAGCGCTTGATGAATAAGGATCGAGCAGGGTACGTCACGACACGCACCAACTGGTTTCTGCGAACAACTGCGGAACTGGCTTTGTACGGTGATAATGTGTTTCCTACGGACATTAATTTACAAAACTTTGGGCAGCGGACCTACCTTCGAAGCGAGTTCGAAACACTCTCGTTTGTACCGTTTGGAGGGGCGTCTGCGAAGACGCACGCCGTCCTATTCACGATTCGTCCCCGCGTCTGGAGAATGGACTTTGTGAAGGCGCAAGCCCCTGAAAAAGGTAAGGAAATCGCTGTGTCTGCATCCAATCCCCTGTCCCGCGGGCACCAGTGGGCTAGCCTTCTGTCCCAGTTTTTTGGATTCACCCCCACCCCGTAAAAATGGTAGGGTTCGCCCCGCGTGAACCAACCATTTCCAATTCATGTCCGGACGCTAACAGGTCTAGAAAAACCCTTAGCACAGGAGTTGACCACTCTAGGGGCAAAGCGAGTCCGCATACAAAATCGCGTGGTGATTTGCGAGGGAGACAAACGCTTTTTGTACAAGGCTAATCTCTGGATTCGGACAGGTATTCGAGTCCTCAAGCCGGTAGCGGAATTTTCCGCAAAAGATGAGAAAAGTTTTTATGCTGGGATTCAGGGCCTGGATTGGTCTCAATGGTTGGATCCTAATGGTTCGCTGGCAATTGATCCAACCGTCTATTCTTCCTTCACGACGCATTCGCTCTTCATCGCCCAACTGGCAAAAGATGCGATCGTAGATCAGTTTCGACAACTCCATGGCTCACGCCCTTCGGTGGACTTGCGCTCTCCCGATCTGAGGGTGGTAATCGCATTGTTCAAGAATACGGTTCAAGTATTTCTGGACTCTTCCGGCGAGTCTTTACATCGTCGTGGGTACCGTTTGAAAGCAGGCGAGGCTCCTTTGAGTGAAACCCTTGCCGCGGGAATAATTCGTCTGTCTCATTGGGACAATCGGACAGACTTCTTGGATTCCATGTGCGGATCGGGCACATTTTGTATTGAAGCGGGTCTGATCCGGGTGAACAAGGCCCCGGGCTTGTTGCGAGAAGAGTTTGGATTTCAGCGATGGCCGGACTATGAACCCAAGCTCCTTTCAGAGCTTGTTTCCGAAGCCAAAGCGGCCATAGTGCCCAACAATGGCGCGCCGATTCGCGGTGTGGAAATGGATCCCGAAGTCGTTGCGATTGCTAGGCAGAATGTGGAACGCGCAGGATTGCAGGGAGTCGTGGAAATTGAGCAGGGAGATTTTTTTACGCGACTTCCGGTCGCAACTGCTCCAGGGACGTTAGTTCTTAATCCACCCTATGACGAACGCATGCGAGTGCGGCATGTGGAGGAGTTTTGGCGTGAAATCGGGGATCGATTGCGTCAGGTATATGGCGGATGGAAAGTCTCGATTCTGTGTGGAAACCTCGCGGCCGGTCGTTTCTTGGATCTGCCAGGCGCCAAACGCATAGAATTGCGGAACGGCCCGATTGAATGCCAGTTGGTGCAGACGGAGATATCCTCGGAGTCCGTGCCAGTTGAGCGGGTGACGTATGAAAAACCAGAAGACAATCCGCTCTGGGTCGAAAAAGCGACTGCCCTAGGAAATCGCCTGCAGAAAAACCACAAACACTTGTCCAAGTGGGCAAAGCGTGAGGGAGTTTCGGTCTGGCGGGTCTACAATCGAGATATTCCCGAACTCCCATTTATTGTGGATAGGTACGGAGAGCACCTCCACATTGCGGAAGTGCAGCGCAATCACGACAGGACGCCCCGAGAACAAGATCTCTACTGCGATTTGATGGTGCGTACTGCAGCCGTGGCAACGCGAACCGAGCTGGAAAATGTGCACTATAAAAAACGAGTCGCCAAAAAACTAGAAGGGCTAGGGGGGGAATTTATTGAGGTTCCAGAAAACGGCGCACGTTATCTTGCTAACTTGGACGACTATACAGACACTGGTTTTGCCTTTGATCAGAGGGGGCTTCGTGTTGAATTGGCAAAAAAAGCCTCAGGAAAAGCGTTTTTGAGTCTTTACGGCTATACAGGGGCTTTTTGTGTAGCGGCAGCAAGGGGAGGAGCCCGTTCCACCACGTTAGTAGATACTTCGAGTACCTACTTGAGTTGGGCGCAGCGTGTTTTGCAGCTAAATGGCTTTTCCGGTGCTAAACACCAAGGGATTCGTTCGGATGTTCAGGACTACCTAGTCACTCCGGGGCCGGGGTTTGATTTGTGTGTGGTGGAGCCACCGGCAAGGTCTATCAACCGTGTTACTCAAAGCGAGTTTGTGTTGCAGCGGGACTATCTTGTTCTGTTGAGCCAAGTGCTGGGGCGAATGCTGCCTGGGGCGACGGTGTATTTTCTCGTCGGTTATGGTCCGTTTCAGATGGATATGGAAAAGGTTAAGGAACTCGGCAGTCTCTCGGTTCAGGAAATCTCCAATCGACTTTTTTCGATAGACCTTTCGGTTAGGCCCCCTTTTCGGTGTTGGGAGATTACGATAGCCTAACCTCGGAGGGGTCGCATGCTTCAGGCGTTAGTAGGCGGAGTTCTGGTTGGGTGCGCGGCAGCAGGGATGCTGGCGTTCAATGGACGGATTTTAGGCGTTAGCGGGATTATGGGTGGTCTGTTCCACCCCACAGGGCGTTCCTGGCGTCTGAGTTTCGTTTTTGGTCTGTTAAGTGGGGGAGTGGTCCTGGGTCTGTTTTATCCTCAGGCACTTGGCGGAATTTCGCTTCGTTCTCCCGGCGTATTAGTCCTGGCGGGGTTATTGGTTGGGTACGGTACTCGCTTGGGGAGTGGTTGTACTAGTGGCCATGGAGTCTGTGGAGTGGGGAGACTTTCACTTCGGTCTGTTTTGGCGACCATCACTTTCATCGTGGTGGCGATGATCACGGTGGGGATTTTATGATGTTAAACATTACAGCATTTATTTGCGCTTTTGTATTTGCGCTCGGCTTGGGGGTCTCTGGGATGACCAACCCCGAAAAAGTCTTGGGGTTTTTGAGAGTAGGTGACGCATGGGACCCTAGTTTGGCGTTCGTAATGGCGGGGGCTGTTGCTGTCTACTCCCTGGTTTATAGTTTAATCGGCACTCGATCTCGTCCTGTTTTGGATGGCCAGTTTCACTTGCCGACAGCAAAACGAGTAGATGCACGGTTACTGTTAGGCGCGGCTCTGTTCGGAGTAGGTTGGGGAATCGCAGGTTATTGTCCCGGCCCAGCTTTAGTGTCTGCCGCGACCTTGCAACCAAGCTCGCTGTGGGTGGTGTTGGGTTTAGTTTCTGGAATGGCTTTGTTCGAATGGCAGTCTAAGTTCGAGCGTGGGCGACCATTTTTTGAGAAGTATTTTCGCGGTATTCGTTTACGAAGTCTCTTAGCTGGTAAAAACTTTGAGCGCGTTTCGCCTTAGTGAGAAACTCGTGTCCAAAAAACAACCACCGGCTGCTGAGAGTAAGGAAAAAGAAAAACTGTTTTAAGGTTTGAGGGTTATCGCCGTAATGATCTTGCATTAAGCAAGACAGTCGCAGTACCGCGGCAAAATATTCCTGGCCCTCTTCTTCGGGGGTGAACGGCGGAGTCTCGCGTGTCGTCCCTGAGGGCTTTTCCGTGTGCCCCAGCCGATACGCGATTTGCCAAAGAATCCAGGGACGGGCTGTGGCCGCACGAGCGATCATCACTCCATCGGCGCCGTGCTCTCGTCGTACGGTGAGCGCGTCCTGCCAGGTGTGAATATCGCCATTCGCCACAATGGGTATCTTACGTCGTGTGGCGAGTCTTTGGATGATTTGCCAGTTGGCATACCCGTTGTGTCCCTGATCCTGTGTTCTGCAATGAACCGTCAGCCAGTCGGCTCCTGCGTCTTCCAGCGCCGCCGTGAAATCGTTCAAATAGTCTTCATTGTGGTGTCGGCCGATTGCGGCACGCAGTTTTACGCTCACCGGCTTGTGGGCATACTTTTTTGCGATCCGGACAATGTCTGCAGCTTTGTGTTTATCGTGCATAAGCTGCACGCCCCAGTTGTGCTTGAGCGTTTGGGACGCGGGACAGCCCATGTTGATATCGTAGCCCCAGGGGTGGAGAGGCTGTAGTTTTTCAAAGGACTGTGCAATGTAGGTTTCTTCATTGCACAGCAGCTGGGGAATTAAACCTGTTTCTCCTATGCTGGTCCGCAGGTGTTGAGCCTGATCCAAATGTTCACTGGGCAGGCGCCGACTGGAAATCATTTCGGTGAAAAGTAGGGGCGACAGGCTAGGGGGCGTGTAATGTCGCACCAGCTCACGAAACGCCACGTGTGAGATGCCCACCATAGGTGCCACGAAAAAAGGGAACCGCACCCCCAATTTTTCAAACCGTTCCATCGTGCCTATCTACTTTTCAGCTGAAAAAGTAGCGGGTATCTTCCACTACATGAATAGTGCGCTCTTGCATCGTTTGTTCTCGGTAGAAGTACCCGTAGTGGAAACTTTCGTCCGAGGAACGGTAATGTATATAGGTTTACTGGCTTTGTCTCGCTTCTTTCTGCGAAGAGAGGCGGGGACGGGGAGCCTGTCTGATTTGTTGGTGGTGGTCTTACTTGCCGACGCCTCCCAAAACGCCATGGCGGGTTCCTACACCACCATCACCGACGGCTTGCTGTTGGTAACAGTTATCTTGTTTTGGAGTTTTGTGGTGGATTGGCTGTCCTTCCATTTTAAGAGTTTGGAGTGGATTGCCCACCCCGCACCGATGCTACTTGTAAAACATGGAAAAATACTCCGCCGTAATATGCGCAAAGAGCTCATAACGGAGGAAGAGCTTTGGAGCGCTCTTCATGCGGATGGGGTGGAGAATCTCATGCAGGTGAAAAAAGTGCGTATTGAGGGGGACGGTAAAATCACCGTGATTAAGAGGTAGCACTTGGACAAGCAGGCCATCTTACAGCAGCTCATCTCGCAGATGGAGCACGATTTAGCCATGCTCGTGCAGTCGGCCCTGGCGGCAAAAGATGCAGCCACGCACACGGAGAGCAAAGCCGAAGATCAGTACGATACACGCGGACTAGAAGCTTCGTATCTGGCGGGAGCTCAGGCAGGTCGCGTTCAGGAGATGGAACAACTGCTAAAACTGTACCGCGCTTTGCCCATGCAGTCGTTTGGGCAGACATCGTCTATTTCAATCACCGCTCTGGTGGAGCTTCAAACCGATGCCAAAACGCTCTTTTGCCTATTGATGCCCAAGGGGGGCGGCCGAAGCACGGTATTTGAAGGGAGGAAAATTCAAGTGACTACCCCAGAGTCTCCCTTAGGTGAGGGTTTAATGGGGAAAAGAATCGGGGATGAAGTTGAGGTGCGCACTCAAGTGGCGCGAGAGTACGAGATTGTGCGCGTTTGGTAGAGGTTGTCGTTAGTCTTTTTCGGGGATAGCCGTTTTTTGCAACCTGTCCAAGATTTCTTGAACTCCCATGCTTCGTAGAAGTTGAATATTTCGCTCCGGGATATTGAGCAAAGCCTCTGGGGAGTGGGCCACCTCAGAAATGCTTTCTTCCCGCAGCAAATGGAGGGTTGGGTGCGGAGAGCGGTTTGTGTAGTTTTCAGGCGCTTCCTCCGCGGATTGCGCAAAAACGTAGTGTGGGTGAAATCCGACGATTTGAATCGTGCCCCGCAGGCCAAGATCTTGGACTAGTTTCTCTGCGATTCCAGTAAAGTCATTGAAGTCACGGAAGTTTGTGAGTGTGTTAGGGGCGATTAGCAGAGTTGTCTCCACCACACTGCGCGGTGAACGAAGCAGGGTTTGGAGTTCACTGCCGAGCTGAGTGAGCAGGTCGCTCGGAAGAGCGCTTTCACACAGCGCATAACGCACTCTATCCGAGTCAAAAACGCTCTTGGCAAAAGGGCACAATCCCAACCCAATGACGAAAGATGAAACCCAGTGACGCGTGTCTGAAACGGCAGGGTGATGCATTAGCGTTTGGGTTTCCCATCTCTACGGTAAATTTTCTCCGCATCTGCGTTTGTTGGAGTTCCCACCCCAGACCATTTGGTAGTTTGATAAGCGCCTGAGCGGACTTTTTCAGATTTCACTTCGACGTCCACCAGAGTGTTGAAACCGTTCTGGACTGCTTGAAATGCCAATCGCATGACCACTTCGGAGCGGTCAGTAAGATCGCTCACTTTCAATGGGTCCTCATTTCGCTTGAATAGACGGGTTTCTTCGCCCTGGCCCTTGTAATAGACAAACACATCGCGCGCTTTTTCCATTTGGAGATCATACTCCTGTCGGGCGTAAGCGACTTTGTCATCATAGCAACGCCCACAATACACCGCGTGTGTCAGTGCAGTAGGAACAGGGGTGAGAAACGAAAAGTAGTTTTCTCCCATCTTTTCGCGACAGTTTTTGCAAACTGGTTTTTCGCACAGGCCACAGAGGGACTGTGCTTTGGGCTTCTGGCAAATCGTACAAACTTCGGATGGCATCGAGGCAGTTCATAGCAGAATCCGTTTTGGACTGGTATCTTTAACTAGGTGACAGTCGACGAGTACAGACGCGCGCGCGCAGAGCGGGAAGCCCGCCGGAAACACCCCAGGGCAGTGTGTCGCAGGTGCCGTAAGGCACAATCCGAATGCTATTGCGGGCATGTTAAACCGTTTACCCCTCCGATTAAGTTCGTGATTCTCATGCATCACGAAGAAGCCAAAAGAGCGGTAGCTACCGGCCGGATGACTCATTTGTTTCTTGAAAACTCGGAGCTTATTGAGGGGGTCGACTTCAGCAAAAATCCTAGAGTGAATGCCCTCTTAGAGGATCCGCGCAATTTCTGCATGGTTTTATACCCTTCTCCTCAAGCTAGGGATATCGGAGCTTTGACCCCTCTGGAAAGACGCGCATTTTTCCCTGCGGGGCGCCAGCCAGTCATCTTTTTGATTGATGGGACTTGGAGCCAGGCGCGTCGAATGAGGCGATTGAGCCCTAATCTAGGGAAAGCGACCTTGATTCGATTTGTGCCAGAAAAGGTCTCCCGTTTCCAAGTCCGCCAGCAGCCAAAGGCACAGTGCTATTCTACGATAGAGGCCACGCATTATATTATCGACAGATTCTGCAACCATTCGGATCGAAGTCACGATAACCTACTTTGCGCCTTTGAATGGATGGTTCAAAAGCAGTTGAGCTACTACCGGTGTCGATCTCGTATTACTGTGTGATGGATTCGGGAGAGTCTTTCGTAAGATTGGTGCCCATCTCCCAGTAGGATGACATCAATACCCAGAGCCTTTCCCACCTCCAAATCATGATCTGTATCTCCAATCAAGACGGTGTCGGTCAATGAGTGGCCACTGTCTGCGATGAGCTCTCGGCCCCGCTCGCTCTTTCCCACGGCATGGTGATCCGAGAGTGCGTATACGCGTTCGAAGAAATGGCAGATTTCAAAATGTGCAAGGTGTCTGTGGAGGGACTCTTCGTGTGCTGCGGACAGGACAGATTGTGTGATGCCAGCGGAAGAAAGCTCACTCAATAGTTCCACGACACCATGATGCAGCCGGCAATTGAGAATGTTCTGCATGTACTCATCGACAAATGTATTTGAAACGGTTTCGAAGGGTGTTTTTTCAAAATCAAATCCTAGTCGTCGATAATACTCAGACACCGGAAAACAAAACACCTCCGCGTAATTTTCTCGAGTGGTGACCGGGAGATTGTGCGCTTGGAGCACTTTGCCTATGGCAGATACCACCATGTCGACATCGTCCAGGAGCGTACCGTTCCAGTCCCAGATGACGTGTTTTTTATTTCTGAGGTGGGGCTTGATCGACTGCATGGTCCCAGGGATTAACATTTGTTGGTGGCAAAATCAAAAGGTGTAGTGGTAGGTATGTGGCATGAGTACCCAGTCCACACCACCGGAATTAACCGAGGTAGAAGAGGCACTTCTCGCCGCTCAGGCCAACCCAGCCCATGCCAACCTCTTTTACGATGCTTTTTTGAATGCACCCGTTTTTATTCCTGCATTGCGTGCAGACAAAAAACCCGGCGAGTGGGAGCGTCTGCAACCATCGGAGAGGTTTTTTCCGCTATATCTAAAGCATGAAGAACAGCGCGCTATTCCGGTTTTTGATAGACTGGAAAAACTGAAAACCTGGGCCGACGACAAGACGTTTAATTATTTAGTTTTGCAAGCCCACGTACTGCTTCGGATTATTGCCCCAGAAATCGCGATAGTGTTGAACGAAGGGACTCGTTATCGATACTTGTTCACACCGGGTGTATTGGAAAAACTTCGCCAAGCGGTGCGTCCCGTTAGCCCGCATTAAGCAGGGTAAATCCGGAGCAGTCCTTAGGGGCCGGCGTGGAGTATAGTTCGAATCCCAATCGTATCCAGGGCAGTGCATTGGTCAGAAACTCATCTTCGCGTATGGAGTTGAGCAAGAGAAATTCTTGTCTTTGCGGATCCGTGGCTGTTTTTAGTTCTTTTGCAAACGCATCCCGTCGAGCAATAGAGCTCTCTACCTGAAGTTCCATTGCTCGGTACCGCTCTTTGCTCAACGGCCGATGCAACCGGTTGCGTTTGATAAAGCTAAATAAACGATCTTTCGTGGCGACTTTTTGCTCGTAGTCGGGTTTGAGGATGCCGGAAGTTTCGGCTAAAAATCGGATGTCACTTAGGAGTAGTTTGTGTCTAGAGGGTTCCGGGGAAACACTTAGTTCACTGAGAATATACTCAATTAGAGCGCGGTGTCTCTCAGCGGTATGCGTGATGCGTCCCCTGTTTCTGCCATCAGTGGGACGCTCCAAAAACCCATCGTAAATCGCCCTGCTTTCTGGGTCGAGCAGTATTCTGCCCGCAAATTCAACGTGGTCCCATAGAACCCAATCTCCGAACGAGTTGTTGCTGGAGGGGAGAAAGTGTCTGCGCGCTTTCTCAAAGGCCTTTTTAATTAGGAGGGGATCCGCCTTTGGGTGCACATCTAACAAGTGGTAAAAGTTTCGACTCTTGGCGCCTCCCCCGTTGTAAGCGGCGCAGAGGATTGCAGGGGCGAGTATCAGAAGGAGCAGTAAGTTCTTCATGGACTATCCCAGCATCGCTTCCAGTTTATTGAACGATCCTGTCCAGCCCTGGGTCATTCCTGTCCGAGCCGCCTTAAAGACTTCCAGTTCCTCTTGGGGAAGTTTCCCTTGAGGTTCCCAGATCACAGTCACTCGTGTGGCTTTCTCATTCTCGGCTGCAAGTGTAACGGTAGTCAGCAGCGTTTGGGGGAAAGTGGGTGCGAGAGGATGGCGCGAAGGCGCCCCATTTTCATCGCAAAACTGCTGTGTATAGACGAGGTGGTGGGGCGGAGAGAGTTCCTGGTAATAGGATCGCCCGTACAGGGTCACAAATTCTCCGTCGGTGATGCGGTAAAAACTGCTGTGCCCCACTCGGATATCCGATTCAATAAAGTTCATATTAAACCCAGTTGAGGGGAGCCATTGAGCCAGAAGTTCTGGCTGGGTCCACAGGTCCCATAGTTTTTCGGGGGAAGCGCAGAAGGAACGATGGATCACAAAAATTTCCCTGTCTGCTGAGTTCAATTCTAAGCGCTCCACAATATTTTCCCAAAATCGGGGGCATTTATCCACGAAGGGATGGGGTCGGTCTAGAGAAAACCGCCTTTCGACGTAAGTGATTAGATTTATTGTGAGATTGTCCGTGTTTGCGGTATAATCCTCGAGGAAATGGGAGGGGCAATGCAGAACAAAGTCCAATTTGCTGTGCGGGTGCTTTTGGGGGCGCTTTTTCTTTTTGGCGGGGTCGCCTTTTTCTTTACGACACCACCGCCTCTGACGGGGGACATCGCTACTTTTTTTAATGGCCTGATGGCCTCAAAGTATTTCTTTTTCCTACTCAAAGGCACGGAGATTGTGTGCGGTGCATTGCTCGTATCGGGGTATTTCGTCCCACTGGCACTGGTGGTTCTCGCTCCGATCGTATTGAATATTTTTCTAGTGCACTTGTTTCTTGAGCCGAGCGGCATACCGATGGCGACCGCCATAGTGGTCGCAATGGTTTACCTTGCCTTCTTTTCACCGAAGTACAGCCGTGTTATCAAAAAGCTGTTTGAAAAGTAAGTCTTCCTATCGCACGTCTATGAGATAGAGCTCTAGCGTTTGGGGATGTACGATAACGCCATCGGCTTTAACTACCGAAGTAGTCGAAAAATAACCGACAGCTTCGTCGACGCGGACGGACATGTATATCATCGGGAGCTGCATGACGAGGCTGTCGGCTGCGGATTGGATCATGGCTTTTCGACCGGTCGGGTCTTCTTTTGCATGGTATTTTTGACGCAACATTTTTTTTAGTGCTTCGATGCTTCTAGTATATTTTTCAATCACTAGTTTTTTTTGGGGCTCCGATACGCTCGGGTCTTCAAGAAAATCAGCTACAGTTTTCCCCACAACTGTTTGGTTATACTCCAGAGATTTTAGTTTTCGGCCCCGATTCGGTCCTTGTTGTATCTCCACTTCGACAGGTCTTACCAAGGGGACATGAAACGCAGTGAGTTTTTTTGCCCCGTCAGCACGCAGAGTTTTTAAGATCTTTAAGTCGAAGTCTCTGTTAGGTGAGCTTGTGAAAGCGGGGGCGTCGGCAAACTCTTCGTAAACTTTCACTGTTTTTGTGCGCCCGCGCGGCGTATCCACTGCTCGATAAACCCGCCCCACTGAGCCATGCCCTAAATAATGCAAAGAATAGCCAGGGTAATGGAGGTAAGGGTCGGGTCCGGCGAGGGGAAAAAAATCACAGACCGGTAGAGCTTGTGTTGGATTCAAAACCAAGGCGATCAAAAATGTGAGAACTCGCACCAAGTTAACTATCTTAGCAGCTTCGATCCAAAGTTTCTTCTGCGGAGCGGCCCGGGTGAGCACTGGCGTGGCCTTCTCTTTCGACTAGTCCACTGCCCGGAATGTGGGTACGATGCCGTTACTGTGCGCATAGGGGTACTTTTCCTAGTCTCGTTTTTTTTGTGTTCCTGCGCGATTGCGCCACTGAGCCAAGGAGGGCCTGCTAGGCCTGTGGGTGAGGGCCAGTGGGAAGGCGGCATGCAGTGGAGCGGCTACCAAAACGACCGAAGCAATTATGTCTTGGTGCCTATCGCTAGGGTTCGTTACGGACTTTCTCCGCGCTGGAATTTAGCGGCTTATACCGAAGCGTCTACTCTTACGTTAGCTGCGCAAAATGCCTACTTTGTTGGTGACCCTTTTTCGGCAGGAGTCGAGCTTGGAGCTGTTTATGCCGGCGGCGCACTGTCTTATTTTCTGGGGCATTCTCTGAGTGGGCTTTGGGGGGCTTGGGAGCCCTTTTTTAATGCGCAATTCTTTCTTGCCAATGCCACCCCCGGTGCTTGGGACTCCAGGTACTTTAATTCGGCACCTGCGTTACACCCCGTATTTTTCGTGCTCGCTTTAGGATCCCGGTACTGGGTGACAGAATCGCTCGCATTAGGCTTGCACGCCACAGCGCTCATCTCGACGCGTTCGATTTCTTTTCAAGCTCCGTTTGTGCAAAACGTCTCGCTTTTGTTCAAGTGGTAGTTACCAGGTTGCCGAAATCCAAAGCGCCGGCAAAAGGTTAGCGCCCGCTAGGGTGTTGGACAAAATGGAGCGAATCTCAGTTTCGGCTTGGCTCATGCCGTCTTGGATCGAAGCTCGAGAGGTGGGAACGGCTTCAAAGTAGGCTGCCGCAGCGCCGCTGTTTTGCACAACGACTTGCTTGGTAATCAGCAAGGTGATTCCCACGCCACCCAATAAGTCCCAGCTTTCTCCTTTTGAAAGACGCGTGCCATAGGTCAAAACCAAACGCGGCAATATAGCGCTGATATCAAGATTCAAATAAGGGGCTTTTTCTTGGGTGGATTTGCTGACGACGTAGGAACTTGCCGACGCGACAAAAATATTTGCCAAAAGCTCAAGTCGCAAAAAACTCGGCCCAGAAAAAGGCTGCCACTCAGTATAAAATCCAGCAGAGAGTGCATTCACAGACGGATCAAAGACGATGTTGTAGTCGTCACTGATGTCTTGAGTCAGGGTGGGTCTAAAAAAAGGCGTCACCAAAAACGTGGGGATCAATCCAACCCCCATGCCGACACGCCAACGAGGGTGAACCGGGCGATCGAGGCGCAACGAAAAGAAACCAGGAAATCCGAATTGCAATTCCGCTCGAGTAGAGGTGGTGGGTGTGGAACCTACCGACTCTAGTGACTCCTCACCAAGCGCCGAAAAACCACAAAATAGAGCGACAAAGATCAAGGTTCTCACTGCCAAGCTCCCGGGGTTTCCGACATATTAAACACCAAAGTTCCGCCCGTAGCGATTTGAGAATGGGTAAATCGAGGGTTGGGCAGAGGTGTCCCGTTGAGAGTAGCTCCGCGAACGTACTTTTTGCCCGTGCTGGCCCCGGTGCTAGTAATCACCAACGAATTGCCGGCAATGTCGAGTGTAAGGCTTTCGAAGAGCGGGGAAACGATTTCGTAACGGTCCGTTCCGGCCACGGGCAAAAACCCTGCTGCCGATAGCACAAACCAAGAAGACAGCGAACCGCCATCGTCATTTCCGTCGATACCTACGGATGTTGTGTCGTACTTTGTGCGCCGAATCCAATCGTTCCAGTACTGCGTGCGGTCGGGTCTATCCAAGTGGTTGAAAAAAATCACGGACGCTAAGTTTTGTTCGTTTCCATGCCAGTAGTACCCACTGGGAAAGGGCGTGGCGATCGCTGCGGGTGCTCTTTCAAAAAAAGTCTCGAGTAGTTCTAGGGCACCAGCTGTAAACTGCGCGACGAGCCCGGAGGGCGATTGAGGGACATACCAACGGTATTGAGCAGCGCTGCCCTCGATAAAGTGCTTGGAGCAGGGGTTAAATCCAATATATGCCAGCTCGTCGAGTCGGCAGTTATTCATAAAACTCCCTGCGCGGTTCTTAGGAAGAAATGCCTGGGACTCGGAGTTCCAAAGGTTTGCGTAACTCAATGCGCGTGAGGAAAAAGTGTCGGCATCTGCCGCATTTCCAAGCGCATCCGCCCAACTCGACAAAGCAGAATCCGCGTACGCATACTCCAATGTATAGCTCACGGAGTGGGACATCGCATCGAAAGGACAATACCCGTAGGTTAGGTAGGCATCAAAGCACTCTCGACCATCGAGGGAGCTCGCCGCGGAAGCTTGTTGCGTGATCAAGGTATAGGCGGCGGCAGCGCCAAAGGCGGTCAATCCTTTGAGGTAGCTCTCCGCCAGTGTGATGGCCGCCGGAAAGCCCAGCATAGAATCCGCATGGCCTCCACCGGCCGCCCAGCGGGGAAACCTTCCGCTCTCCTGCGCCATGCGCAGCAGCGACCGCAGCATATGATCTTGCTCAGTCCGAGCGATCAAGAGGTAGAGTGGGTGTACTGTTCTAAAGGTGTCCCAGAGTGAAAAGTCCGAGTAGTAAGAAAATCCGGTCGTAGTATGCGCTGCTCCGTCAAACCCAGTGTAGTTTTCGTTCTGGGCAGCGTCATAGTCACCCATGATCGTCGGCATGCGGGCGCTGTTGTACAGGGCAGTGTAAAATTTTTGCAGATCTGCCGTCACCGATGTGGTGGCGACGGCGCGTCCAAGAAAGTTTTCCCAGGTCGTCTGGGTGCTAGTGACGACGTCGTCAAAAGCCACACCCCCAATGGGGGCTTCGTTCACCAAGTTCGAAACGGCCCCGGCCGCACTGACATAGGACAGCGCTACGCGCATTTCTACCTGTGAAACAGATGCGAACTGGAGTTCCAAAAAAACGGTGGCAGGATCTCCGGAGGGAACGGACGCACTCTCTCCCGTATTGGTAAGAAATCGGTAAGAAGTTGCGGCCACTGGTAATCGAATTTCAAAGTAGGTCTTTAACCCTCCGTACCGGCTCGAAAAATCGTCCCGCAAGACCAGCTCTCCAGAAATTTGATCTTTGCCGCCATTGACCGAAGTCACGATGGATTTCACGGTGCCAAAGCGGCTTAAGTGTCCCGTAAGGTCGATGTACACAACCGGATTTGTCGTCTGGGTGAACGTATATCGGTGCAGTCCCACCCTCGCAGTTGCTGCCAGCTCGGCTTGAATGCCTCCGGAGTCAAATTCCACGGAATAGTATCCAGGTACGGCGACTTCATTGCGGTGTGAAAAACTGGGCAAATAGTCAGAAGCTTCGGTGAAAGACAGGGCAGTGTTTGAGGGGAAAGCACGTAGAATGCCGCCTTCATAGACATCGGCTCCCACCAAACGCGTATGCGAAAACCCCTTTATGTTTACGTCACCGTAGTGGTAGCCAGACTTTCCGAAGTGCTTGCCGATGGACAGCGTGTCGGGGCCAAGTTTCAGCATTCCCCAGGGAACTTGTACGGCGGGAGAATTATGTCCTGCGACCCAAAACGTGCCACCGGTGCCCGCGCGAGTATCGACGTGGGCGATACGCATGCCAGCTAGAGCTGCAACGCTTTGCTGATGGACTTTTTCATTCACGCAACCATGGAAGCCCGTGAGGCTGATCAGTGCAAAAAAAAGGAAACAATGCCGGGCTAGAATCGCCATGGGAGAGCTCATGATCGTTCGTATTGTGGTTAATGGCAAATCTTAAAAAACTGCGCTATACAGCGTGGCGAGGGTTCGGGATTGAAGCACAGCAAACAGAAAGTTTTGGCGGGTCTTTTTTTAGAACTAGGTTTGTGTGTTGGTAAGGCCTATTCCCAGGGGACTAGTCAGAAGATCTATCACCTTCTTGGTCCTGATCTAAAGACGTACGAATCGACAACTCCAGGCCTTTGGGGAGGCTATTGGAGAGGAAGTCGCAAGATATATGGAAAGTTGGACTGCCCTTCAGCCTTGAGACACTTGGCGCGAGGCCACTACAAAAAGTATCGGGTATTCTTCGCTTCTGAAGAGGACGCACTCGCAGCGGGTTTTCGGCCTTGCAGAATTTGTTCGCGCGATCGGCTAGGCACGAACGTAGAGTAGCGTCTATAATTCTGGAATGCTTTATGGCCGCGTTGCCCCACCTGCGAGTCTTTCTGCGTATATCGAGTGCTTTTGGTTTTTGGAGTTAGCACCCACCGCCGAGCCTCAGTTAGACCATGTCTTGCCGGACGGCCGAGCAGAAATGATTTTTCACTATGGTAAACCGCCCCTGCTCCAAGATAGCCAGGGGCATTTTGTGGAGCAAGGCCGGGCTCTGTTCGCGGGGCAGTTGGAAGCTTCCATTGTTCTCAAAACACACGCAGCTGCGAGCATGCTGTCGGTGCGTTTTCGGCCAGCGGGAGTTTCCCAGTTTTTTGGCTTCCCCCAATCTGAATTGACAGGGAGAGTCACGGAATTGTCCTCGGTTGCGGGCCATCTTACCCGAGATCTTATCGAGCAAGTTCTTGGCGATGCTCAGAACAATGACCAACGGATCAAATACCTGGTCAGTTTTTTTGAAAAGCGGCTTGGGTACAGGCCGCTCTTTGACTTGGCTCCCCTGATAAATGAAATTGAGGAGAGAGGGGGACATACGCGTGCAGCTGAGTTGGCGGCGCGGCATGGTTTGAGTCGGAGGCAATTGGAACGCCTATTCAAACACCAAGTCGGGGTCAGTCCAAAAACCTTCTGCAAGGTGGTTCGGTTTCAACGTTTTCTCAGTGCGCTGAAACAACCCGGGGTACGTCTGTTGGATGCCGGATTGGATTGCGGCTACTACGATCAATCGCACCTCATCAGGGAGTTCAAAGCTTTTGCAGGGGTTGCCCCGCTTGCGCATAGGGGTAGGGCTACAAAAATCACGGCTTTTCTAGCAGGGGATGAGGATGTCGCATTTGTACAATCCGAAACCTCAAAGTTTTAATAGGCTGGGGAAAAAGGAGGCGCACATGCCTAAGTCATTTGCAATCGCGTTGTTTGGTTTGGTGTTGAATGGAAGTGTCTTTGCGACGGGGCCTGAACTGTTGACAGGCTGTTGGAAGGGAATCGTTGATGGAGCGGAAGTCGAAGAGCGCTGGAGTGGGTCTGCTGGGGATATGATGTTGGGAACTTCCAAAACCGTAAGCAAAGCGAAGGCGACGGATTTTGAGTTTCTAAAGATTGAAATTGCTTCTAAAAAGACGACTTATACTGCGTTCATTAATGGGAAAGAAATGCCTCCATTTACCCTCGATGGGGGCGCATCCAACTCAAAAAAGCTCGTCTTTGAAAATCCTGCCAATCCATTCCCTAAACAAGTGATATATGAGTTGGATAAAGATACTTTGAAAATAGCCTTGGTGGGAGATTCGGGGCCGAACGTCGAGTACGACCTCACAAAAACTGCCTGCGACTAGAATGAGGTGCCCGGTTTATTTTCGACGGACAACAACCGGGCACGCTATTCTTTACTCTGGGACGCGGCCACCGCAGCGCATTTCGGGAGCGTGGACATTGGGGTACCCATCCGCCGCTGCTTGTACGCAAGACTGGACCGAATTGATCACGAGATTTCGGGTGTAGGCTTGCTCTAGCCCGACGTCCTTGGGGCTGGGGTGTGCATTGCTTAAGTTGTGCAGCATTTCGTGCGCAATCAAACCCGCCCAGGAGGCAATGGACTGGCTTCCTTGCAGTTTGGCTGAGTTGATCGTGATTTCAAATTTACCATTCCATTGGAAATTTCCGTTAGAAGCTTTAGACGTATAAACCTTGCCATAGTTGGCGTAACCACCAGCAAAAGTATCGGCGTCGCTAAAGTACCCGATATGAATGTCTGGCAGGATGTTGTTCGCCGCTACAAATGTGCTGAATACGTTGAATTGCCGATCCCAGAGTGTTCCCGCTAAACTTCTGCCACTTTCACCATAGATTCGAACTAGTGAATCTGTATCGACCATTTCGCGGTTTGCGTTTCGATACACACAATTAAAAACCTGTCGGTCTGCAAAAAGCCCTGTGTAGGCTTTTTGGATGGCAGTGTAGAGAAATTTTTTCTGAGAGTCGTTGAAACGTTCGTCAAAACTCTCATTATAGGTACTAGGCCAAGCCATCGGCGTAACCAGTGAAGCCAAGAGCATTACTTTAATTGCTTTCATATTTATCCCCTCCTTTTTCTAAAACCGTCGGTGACACTAAGGATTCCAGTTAGAAAAGGCCAGCGAAAACTAGCAAGCTGGACTGAGGGCACACCCAAAGGCTATGCTTAATGCCTTGGAACCTCGGGGCACCGGAAGTTCAGCGGAATCGGCTGGGCTTTGATTCAAGGAGCACTATGATTCTTCGCATTATCTTCGGTTTTGGGATTTTTGTCGGTGGTCTGGGGTTTGCCGGGACACAAGAAGAGTTGCTCAAGGCAGCGGCCGAAGACCCGAACTTTAATGTCTCGCAGCTTGAGTTTCACGAGGGCGCGCTGACCGTCGCGTCCTGGCAGAAAATCAGCCGTTTCATTGACAAGCATTCTACATTATCAGTGCCGGATTTGGCCCATGACTTGGCAGCGCTGCCACCTGAACTAGGACTGCGCTTTGCAATCCATTTGTTCCGCAATCCCTATGACAACGCAGCCTCTATACTCCGGGGGATTGATCCACATGGAGAAAAACTCTCTGTTCTAGTGAGGGGAGCGCCTACGACGTTTGCGGGAGAAGTAGAAGACAGGTTGAAGTATCCGCCTAGACAGGAGCTCAAACGATTTCTAACCGACCCTAGAGCGGTTAGCGATGCGGACTTGATCCAGCGTATTCTCCCACAAATTCTTGAGGAGTCTCGGGGGCGGGGCGCAGCAGCTCCCCGGCTCGAGGCGATTAAAGATCCAACAGTGGTCCAGGCGGTAGTGGATTCGGTTTTGGGAGACGAAAACGCTTCACGGTGGATCGAAATACTTCGCTCTGAACTTGATGCGGATCATCCAATTGTATTAGGGGTCCGGTCGCACATTCGGGATGAGAAGCTTCCGGAGAAAACACGTATCGCGTTGTTTGCTGGTACTGGTATTCGAAACGAAGACGACATCGATTACCTTTGGCAGCTTGCTTTAAAAGAACCTAACTCCAAGCTCGGCGAAGCCGCGTACTTTGGGGTGGTTTGGAATGTTCCCCGCTCTCGAGCTTTCCCCCTCGCTGAGCAGATGATCCAGTTGGTTGCTGAGGGAGACAGCCCTTATCGGAGGGGAATTCAAGCCTTGATCGATCTCGAAAAACCAAAGCCCGAGGCATCCAAGAAGCCCCCGCTTCAGAAAAATGCCCTGTTTCAAAGTTTAAAGTGCGGTTGGTCTAGACTCTTTGGACGTCGTTGATCGAATCCTCTCAATGGAATCCCCAGCGATACTCAAGACGTTGCCTTCAATCGTTTTGCAGATTCCGTCGAGCGGTAAGTGGCTCAAGTTGCGCGGCGAAAAGGGGTTTTGCAGTTCGACGCCCATTTCATCTAGAGAGAACAGCGGGTAGGCAGCCAACGCCACCACAAAAGGGGTGAGCCATTCGACCCGCTCGACTAGCGCGAACGGTAAGAGCAACAGGAACAGTGTAATGAATCGGCGTGTCTTGATCGCGAGGACGAATGGCATGGGTGTGTTGCGAATGCGTTCACACGCGCCGATATTGTCTATAAGAATGGCGCGCTCTCTTTCGGCTCTCTGGAATGAAAAATCATCCAGTCCCTGCGCGCGCAATCCGCTCAAAAAAACAGCCAGTCGCAACCCAACATAAGTCGGCATGTGTTCTGCCGTTCGAATGCGCCTGGTTTCTTCGGAGCCCAGCAGCTGCTGAGTTTCAGCAAGGGCGCGTTCATTGCGAAGGGATTCTCGCATCACATGGGGAAAAGCAGCCACCCACCGCAGGAACTCTTCGGTCAGCTTGTCTTTTTTACGTGTGTAGTTGTAGCCAATGATCGCCAGGTTGCGGCTTTGGTTGACGATGCTTCCCCAGATTTTGCGGGCTTCCCACCAACGATCTAAGCCTTGGTTGACTCGCGCGACAAGCAAGAGGCCAAGGACTGCTCCCGAATACTCAAATGGCGTGATGGAAATGGAAAAATGCGGGAACAAATCGGTGATGTAAACCACGATGAGAGAATAGGCTGCCGTGATCCCCACTCGGGGCAATACACGTGGGGTGACAGAGCCCTTCCAAGCCAAAGCCGTTTTGAGAAAAGACTTTGGCTCCCCATGATTTGTCAGTTCAGAAGACATGCTAACGATTTTCAAACTTCACTGTCGCAGTTTCCAAGTCGAATACCGCTTCGACGATCTCAAAGCGATCCTGTTGCTTCATCTCCCGAAGCAGCGGACTCTTTTCCCAAATTTCTCCAGCCGTATTATGTGCATTTTGTTTGATGCATTCATCCAGAACCTCTTCGGGAGGGTGCTTGTGTTGAAGAGATTTTTTGACAGATGGGCGAATCAAATCAATGAGCAAGGCGATATTAGCACCTAACTCGGGTCCCTTGCCCAGTTCAGTGTCTAATGCAGCTTGTACGGCACCACATTTGGAGTGTCCCATCACGACGCAGAGCTGCGCGCCGAGTACCTTGGCGGCATATTCAATGCTTGCGACCTGGCTGGGTTGCACCACATTGCCCGCTACTCGAATAACGAAAAGCTCTCCAAAACCCGCGTCAAAGAGCAACTCCGCCGGCACCCGAGAGTCGGAGCAACTCAGAATGATTGCAAACGGCTGCTGCCCCTTTTCGGCTAGTTCCTTCACTTTGAGGTGGCCAGTGAGTGCGGCGGTGGAACGCATGCCTGACACAAAGCGTTCGTTGCCGGCTTTGAGTTGAGCCAGTGCTGTTTTCCAGTTGAGAGTAGTGGATGCCATTTTCGTTTGTCCCCTTGTGGTGGTTTATGAACTGTTTCTAAAGATAGAATCGCGTTTTTCTAACAAACGGTAAAATAGATAAACTAAGTGAAATAGTTTGTTTTAAGCGAATTATTGGATATAAGTATTTCACAGTGAGGTCCCATGACTAAGTGGCTGAATTACCATCACCTTTACTATTTTAGGACCATCGCGCGGGAGGGGGGGGTTGCCAAGGCAGCCACCAAGCTGCGTCTGGGGCAACCTACGTTGTCGACTCAGTTAAAACAGTTGGAAGACTCGCTGGGGCACCCTCTTTTTGAGAGGCGAAAACGTTCGCTTTATCTGACCGAAGCCGGAAAAGTCGCTCTGGAATATGCCGATAGTATATTCAAGGCGGGAGATGAATTGATCCAGGTTTTGGACGATCGAACCTTTTCGGGTCGTACTGATATCAAGTTTGGGGCGCTCGACAGTGTCCCTAAACGCTTGTTGGTAGAGTTGATGGAGGCATCATTAAAAGAAGGTAATTGCACAGTGTCATTGCTGGAGGGGCGAGGAGATGAGCTTTTTCGCGAGCTGTTTGCTCACATGATTGACCTTGTGGTTTGTGATTATCCTCCTGCCGCCTCTGAAATCGGAAAAGTCTATTCCCGTTCTATTGCAAAGGCGCCGGTAGCGGTCTTTGGCTCACACAAGTTTGTGGGATTAAAAAGGGGCTTTCCACGAAGTTTGGAGGGGCAGCCATTCATCTTGCCTACGGGGCACAGCAAACTTCGCCACGATCTGGATCATTACTTTTCAGTGAATCGATTGCGCATTATTCCGGTCGCGGAGACTCAAGATACTAGCGTTCAAAAGCTGCTGGGGATCGAGGAGTTCGGCTTGTTGCCACTGCCTGAATTTGCCGCTTCAGATCTAGTAAAGGCCAAGCGCTTATTCCATTTAGGAGATTTGCACGAGGTCCGCCAGGAGTTTTGGTTGGTGGCAGCGGCGCGTCGAATAGAAAACCCAATCGCAGCAAAGGTGATGAAATCTTTTCGGATGGCGGTTTGATGGCACCTCTTTATCTAAGCGCCCTGGCCACCGCCATGTTGTTGATGTTCGCATTATGGGGGGTGAGTCTTTATTTAAAGGACGTGAGCATCGTCGACAGATTTTGGGGGGTGGGGTTTGCCCTGATCTCACTGGTCGCTGCCGTTATGGGTTCCGAACACACCCCGCGGTCTTGCCTCGTCACCGTGCTGGTATTGGTTTGGGCAACTCGGCTCTCGCTCTACATTCATTTGCGCAATCGCGGTAAGCCCGAAGATGTTCGCTACCAGCAAATGCGTCGTGCTTATGGTGAAGCGTTTTGGTGGAAGAGCTATTTTATTGTCTTCCTATTGCAAGGTTTTTTGATGTGGGTTCTTTCGGCGCCCCTTGTCGCGGTGCATGTATATGCTCAAGGGGAGTTTCCTAGTGTTTTGGATTTTCTGGGGCTAGTGGTGTGGACTTGCGGGTTTGTTTTTGAGTCGGTAGGCGATTACCAGCTGGCGCGATTTAAGCGCGACTCTTCCAATCGGGGCAAGGTTTGCAGAGTTGGATTGTGGAACTGGACTCGGCACCCAAACTATTTTGGAGAAGCCTTGATTTGGTGGGGCTTGTGGATCATCCTCCTTAACACGGTCCATGGCGGGTGGTGGGTGTTTAGCCCCGTGCTCATGACGTTTTTGTTGTTGCGGGTGTCTGGTGTTCGCTTACTTGAGGATCAGCTCAAGAAAACGAAACCCGGCTATGAAGCTTATGTAAAGGAAGTTCCCCCGTTTTTTCCAAGAGTACGTTTTTGGCAGTAGCCATTGGAGGTAGCGATGCGAACTCAGGAGTTTTTTGACAAAGAGACGTTCACTCTGACTTACGCGGTGTGGGATGAGCGAACTCTCGATGCTGTGCTCATCGATCCTGTGTTGGACTACGATCCTGCTGCTTCAAAGGTAAGAGACACCAGCATCGTTCAAGTGGAAAAATTCATACGGGATGAGAATCTCAATTTACACTTTGTCTTAGAAACCCACGCGCATGCAGACCACCTGAGTGGTTCGCAGGGGATTAAGGCACGTTTTCCCAGCGTGAAGATTGGCATCGGTGCACGCATTACGGAAGTGCAGGCCGTCTTTAAAAAAGTATTCGATCTTGCAGAAGACTTCCCCGTTGATGGACGCCAGTTTGACAGGTTATTTCGGGATCAAGAGATCGTTGCGGCGGGTAGCCTAAACATCAAAGTCTTGTTTACTCCTGGTCATACTCCGGCTTGTGTGTCGTATTTAATTGAGGATGCGGTGTTTACTGGAGATGCGCTTTTTATGCCGGACTACGGGGTGGGACGGTGCGATTTTCCGGCGGGAAGTGCGGCGAGTTTGTTCCAATCGGTGACAGGCGTACTCTACAAGTTACCGGGCTCGACCCGCGTTTTTACAGGCCATGATTACCAGCCTGGGGGGCGGCCATTGAAGTTTGAGTCCACGATCCAGATGCAGAAAGAAACGAACATTCATCTCAACAGCAAGACGCAGGAGTCGGAGTTTATCGATTTTCGCACAAACCGAGATAAAACCCTCAGTGCGCCTCGTTTGCTCTTGCCCAGTGTGCAGGTCAATATTGATGCCGGGCACTTGCCCCCGCCACACGCCAACGGCCAAAGGTTTTTAACGATACCGGTCTTTTAATCAAGACGTCGGGTGGGGTCGGGAGTCTTGCCGTCGGCGATTTTCATCGCTTTTCCGCCTGTTCCAGTGAGAACGAACTCCCAATGCAATCGCGCGAAACCGTCGCTGTCGATCATGCCCTTGGGTACGTTGGGAAAGCGGGCTGCTCGCTCAAATGCAATGGTAGCTGCTTCGTCCACCTCAGTCACTCCGCTGCTGCTCCACATCGAAATGGATTCGACTTCTCCCTCGGGAGAGAGCATCACTACTACCCGAGTTGTGAGCACTTTTCCTGGAGTGAGGTGACCATTGCTGGCTGCCAGGAATGCGCGGGCCTCCACTTCAGGCTTCCACTCCGTGCGCAGCCGGTCTTTAACGCGCTGATAAAAAGAGAAGTAACGATTTTCGCGCGTGTTCAAGATGGTTGCCGATCCTTTTTCGACTCCTTCCAATCGGTCGTCGGTTGCTGCAAAAGGGCTGCGGGGTAGAATTTCACCCAATCCCAAGTCCTGGGCCGAGAGGCTGTCGATTCGTCCTGCCCCAGCCCCTTGTGGGTGTCCCTGCGATTTTGCGCCGGTCTGAAATCGATCGGTATGTTCGGCCTGCGTTTGCCGCTGCGCGCTTTGCGTTTTCTTGCCGTGAAACCAATCGACTTCGGGGGTTGTGTTGTCCAGGGATTCTTCGGTTTCGGCGACTATGCGTTTGTCGCGTTTGGTCTCAGCTTCCAACTCCACGTCCGACAGTGTGGTGAGGTCCATCCAAGGCGCCTCTGGCGGTTTGGAGGGGATACGTTGGGTCGTCGTGAGAATCAGTCCCAAATGAATGCAGGTCGACAGGACTGCAAAAAAGGCGATCGTCCGGTTTTTCAAAGATTTCTCCTGAGCTCAAGAATACTGGGACGCCATGCTTCCATAAAATTGATAAATACAAAAGACTGATTTGTTTATAACGAACTAAAAACTCTAAAAGAATCCAGCCCCACCGGAGAGAACTACTGAGTAAACAAAAACATTCTCACGATCCGGATCAAAGATAGACCGGTTTAGGTACTTTACCATCAACCCAATATCAAAACCTTTTAGCTCGGCGAAGCCTCCCAATTCGACAAAAGGGGCTCCTTCGATCGCCGTTGCAAATCGGTAGCCTACTCCCAGGATTCCGCGGAGTCGCAAGGCACCCAGAGGAAGGTTTCCGTTGCCACGTACTGAAGTGTCTAGGCCCATGAAGTCGGACGCGACTTGGTACCTTCGATAAAAGATAGAATTTCTCCAGCTAAGTCTCTCCATCATGAAGTATTCAACTCCAACAGCCAGCTCTAGGAAGCTTTCGTTCAAAGCGCGGCCAGTGGCACCACCTAAGTCGAACCGAATTCTTTTAAAGTCGGAGTCGCCGGCCAGGAATGGCGCATCGACATCCACGCCGAGGTTGTAGGGTTCTGAGGGCTTGATTTCTTCTAGGTGAGATCGAAGCGCCCAAAGTTCGCGGCGAGTGCGAGAACGGAGTTTGGCAAATTCCCCAGACTCCTCCATAACCCAAGCGCGCTGCCCTTTGGCCAGGTGGCCCACTATCGAAGAATCCGCATTGGGCTTGGTATAAACGGCTGTGTTTTCCGTTGTAACGCGACGCTCAGACGCAAAAACTGTCGTATAGCAAAATAACAACGCCATTGTGGTCTTTAGCAGCAAGTTGCTCCGCTCCAATCTGGTGTGGTGTGTTATTCTGATTGTCACTGTTTCAATTCCCCTCAACACCTGGAAAGCGAGTTGTATGCACCTATGAATTATAAACTGACTTTGGATTTAAGGCTCGAGGATGGCTATTCCAAGGACATGAGCGTGCTCCGACGTTGGATGACTGAGGAAAAGGTGGTTTTGGTTGAGGTGAACCGCGGCTCAGCGCCCAAGGCTGTGGCGTATGGCTGGCCGGGCTCTCCTCCCAAGCCAGTAAATACATCCAAGTTTAAGTCTAAATCATCAAACAATGCGGTTTTTCGTGAGGTGGCGGCGATTGTCTTTCCTTATCAGGATTGTCAAAAGCTCAACCTGACCCAGACCAATCTCGTAGCAGGAATCGTTCAGCACTTGACCAGCAAAAATGAATTTTTTGTCACGGCAAATCTGAAAGAATATATCCTCGAGGGAAAACGTGAGCGACTCAAAGGGAGTTTTGGAGTGATTGCGGTAACGCCACAGGAAGTGGTTAAAGTTTTATCCGACATGCACGGTTGGAAATAAAGGTTTACGCTGTCGAATTGAACTTGTAGGTGACTGCCGACACCGTGGCCCCCAAAACCATTCCCCACGCGAGATCCACGAGAGTAACCGGTAGTGGCCAGCCCTTGGTTACCGCAAGGTTTGTGAGATCATAGGCGGAGTAGGTTACCAGCCCAAATAGCGCACCATTTAAAGCGGTGGCGCCAGGTTTTTTTAGAGCAATGCCGGGCGCGATCACAAAGTAAACCAACCCAAAAACAAACAAGAAGTAAAAAACCAGGGCAGCGGGCCAGCTGATCTCTTCTTTGAGAAGAAACCCTATTTGAGATTGGTAAAAAGAGTGCGCGACCAGTCCGAGCCAGATCATGTCCAGAGCGAAAAACGTACCCAAAGCAGTAAAGTAAACTCGCGCCTTCATGAGATGCGAGCATAGTACATGGAAAACTCGCTTGCTACGGTTTCTATTTAGGTTTGGGGGGACCGAAGAGAGCGTCGATGATTTGAGTGCGATACGCGAAAATCTCTTGGACTTGGCGTCGTACTTTCCAGCCGGCCGCAAGATCGCCGACAAGTCCCAGAGGCAACTGGTAAATCACCCGGTCGTCAATACGAGTCCCGTTATGTTCGGCCGTAAAACAGTGGGTATGGTGCCACTTTTTATATGGACCACGCAGCTGTACATCGACAAACCGGACTCCTGGCTCCCATTCTACAATTTCGGTGCGCCACTTCATGGGAATGCCAGAAAGTTTGATCTGGTAGTCGATGAGGGTGCCCTTTTCGATGGAGGGTGTCGATTTGCCTAAAACCCTGAAGCTGAGCCAGGGAGGGGTGATGGTTTCGAGGTTTTGTTCGGAGGCAAAAAACTCAAAAACCTCGTTCAGGGGGCGAGGTACCCATTGAGTGCAGTTAAAAGCCCTGTCGGGGGCCTGGTAAAACGCCATCGAAATCTCCCTGTTTGAATCAGATTTGTACCTGGGTTTCTCAGTTTTGAATATTGCACAACATGAAGGAAGCCTTTTTGTTTCAAAGTTGAAATGTTATGGCGGGTTTTGCTCGGTTATCGGTTGGCACGCTACCTGCAATACTCTCCTGTGTGACTAACAAAGTTTTTAAAGGAGTGAAGAAAATGACAAATCTAAAAGGTGCCCTTCTCGTTGGATGTTTGACCCTTTTCGCAGGGGCCGCCCAAGCCGAGTGCGACATGGGCGATCCCAACTGCTTCCCGGTTCGCTCCGAAGTTAAGGCTGAGCTCGCTTTAAATGCTGGATCGGAAAGCTTCTTCCCTTGCGATATGGGTGACCCGGCGTGCTTCCCCGTCCAATCCGAAGCAAAGGCTGAAGTCACTTCGAACGCGGGTTCGGAAAGCTTCTTCCCTTGCGATATGGGTGACCCGTTGTGCTTCCCCGTCCAATCCGAAGCAAAGGCTGAAATCACTTCGACCGGGGGTTCGGAAAGCTTCTTCCCTTGCGATATGGGTGACCCGTTGTGCTTCCCCGTC
>CAZTDN010000014.1:0-9490 GCA_964611895.1 uncultured Pseudobdellovibrionaceae bacterium | reverse complement strand
CGCACTGACGAAAACGTCTAAGCTGCGCCGCAGGAACCCATAAACTTAAGGTGCCCGTTCTCCCCTGACTGGAGAGGAGACGGGCACTTTTTTTTGTGGCCGGTGGGTTTTGACGCAATCAGTTTTTCAACCGTTCAAGGGGGCTGTACTCTACGTTTCATGGGACGAGCTTTTGGGGTGGGGCTGTTTTTAGTTGTTTTGTTTATCGGCTGCGGGCGAGATACCGATTTTCTCTATCGGGTTACTACTCCTTCTACTCAAAGCCATACCGTGGCCCATGTGCTCAAGCGGATAAAGAAAGAAAGCGCAGTCGATATTCTTTGGGTGGTCGCCAATAACAAAGGCATGGATAATTTTAGCGAGCCAGTCCGAAGAGGGGCCTTGTCCTTCGTCACCGAAATTCGAAAACGCACTAAATGGGACTGGAAGATGGGGCTTATTTCTATGGATCCTGTCGACGCTCCAGTGGCGGGTTTTCCAGGGCAGCCTCCGATAAATCACCTGACACCTGATGTAGAAAAAGTGTTCGAAAAGGCGCTTAAGGGAAGGGGAAATTCTGGAGCGTATGCCGAGCAGGCTTTCTCTTCGATTCAAAAGCATTTGGATGCTGAGCCTAGTTTCCTGCGTGAAGACGCAGCCCTGATATTAATGCTCATTTCGGACGGGCCTGAACAGAGTGATGTTTTGGCAAAAGAGATGGCGCAGTTTTTGGTGAAGAAGAAGCAGCATTTAGACAATGTGCTGATCTATGGGATTTTTGCGTCCAATTTGCGTTGGGGTTGCATGAAGTCGAATGAGTCGTGGAACTACACGGGCAGTTCGTACGAAGAATTGATCAAGATGACCAAAGGGGGTGAATACCACCTGTGTTTCGATTTTGGTGTGCCAGTGATCGCCAAGTTGGGCACCAGTTTTACGACGAGAATGGTTCGTCGTTGGGTTGCGCTTGAAAAGCGCCCTGTGCTGGATACTTTGCGTGTCTCTCATAATGGGGCGGATGTGATGGGTGGCACTCGAGAAAATGGCGGCTATTGGGTGTACGATTTCGATAAAAATCGCGTTTACCTTCACGATTTGAGTTTTGCGCCAGGGGACGTTGAAGATATTACGGTTTCTTACGAGAGTCTCGTCGACGAGGCCGCAGCAGATTAGAGATCGATGGCGTCGAGCTTGTTGCTGTTTGTCATTTTTATCTTCCGCATTTAATCATTATTTTGGGAAATCTTGTAGGACTCGGTGGGAAAGCACAAGCGATGCGAGAATTAGGGCGGTGGTTTGATTGCGATAGGGCGAAAAAACGAAATACTTTTTCCGAGGGAGAATTTGTTGGAATAGGTTCGAAAAAACTCAACCGGAGGCAACATGGCTCGTTACGTAGATGGTTTTGTTATTCCAATTCAGCGCAAGAACTTAGCGGCTTATAAAAAAATGGCTTCGTGGGGCAAGCGAGTTTGGATGAAGCACGGTGCGCTTAGTTATTACGAAACGGTGGCTGATGAGTTTACCAAGCATGGACTTGGTTTTAGAAAAATGTGTAAATTGAAAAACGGTGAGACAGCGATCTTTGCATTCATTGTGTATAAATCTAAGTCCCACCGTGATCGAGTAAACAAAAAAGTCATGGTAGAAATGGAAAAGGCGGGTGCACCACCAAAAATGCCGTTTGATATGAAGCGATTTTCCATGGCGGGGTGCAAGGTTCTCGTGAGTTCGAAACGGTGATGGGCGCGGTTGTTTTGGGTTGTTGCAAGCGGCACGTGCGAGGTTTTTTTAGGCCCATCCGCCGCATTAAAAAACTAATGACGCCCACCGGTAAGCACCATTTTCCCATTTGCGAATTTATGATATTTGTCCTGTGCATCAAACCAGCAACCTTTTCCGCAGTTCCCAGGCTGTTTTAGCACCTCGAACGCATCTGGTTTCGCTTCCGTCACGATCTGGCCAGTATAAAAAACGTGTTTCTGGTCCTTTGCGTACCAGACGTTTTCAGGAAATGATCTAAAGCTGAGGGGATCTGCTTCAGCAATAACTTTCGTTCCTAAGTAGACATGCCGCGCATCTTTTCCATGACGATCATTTACCTGTTGAAAGGTCTCTAAGTGGGCATCAGGCAGTAAATGTTCGAAATAAAAGACACTGTTTGCATCCTTTGCGTAAGGAGATTCCCCTTTGGGGTCACAAAGAATAAAAGTTTTTGGATCTAGACCTGCAACCACCCCATGAAAATCCCAGGTGTCTAGGTAAACACTTTCAGTATCTCGTGCCCAGATTTGATTCAGGAATTCACACGTTTTTCCACTTTTACAAGAATCGTGATCTGGCCCGTCAAACCCTGGACCATCATCCTGCTTTAGGGACTGGTGCAGTGGTATTTGGGAAATTTTTGTGGCGGAAAATAGCAAGCAAAATGAAATGAATAATAGGAAATACTTCATTGAGACCATCTTAACACCGACAAGATCGGTTTATGCAGAGTAAACAAAAGCACGTTCAATAAATTCGCTGGTTTTCAACTTCCGCTTAACTCATCAGGTTTTCTGGTCTAACTTGCGCTGGGTGAGACGCTACTCCGCTTTGATATCTGGTCTTTGTTTTTCCAAACTATGCGTCCCTAGCCAAGGAGATGATCAAGGCTGTTCCTAGGGGCACGCAAGTTTTTCTCATAGGGGAGGGAGGAGGAGGGGTGGCGGTGGACTTTCTTCTTGTATAGCGTTCAAATAGCCTTTTCCGCCGAAATTCGTAAAGAACTGCTACCAAGAGCAGTCCCAAGTATCAGGTACGCACATTTTAAATGTTGCACAGTAGTACTCACCTTCAGCACATGCGTGCCCTGATACTACTACTTTAGCCGATTGTTTTATTTCGCCGTTTGTTGCGAAAAGCGCAAAAGAACCAAGAAATATTAGAGACGAAATCAGTTTCATAACTTCCTCCTGAGCCCACTATCCCCTCTTTTAATGTTGAATATAAGAAAATTATATTCAAGAATCATTAACCAATGGATATTAATAGAATCTTTTATTTTGTTACAATTGCTAGGGCGGGGAGTCTTGCAGCAGCGTCGGCCATTCTCCATGTTTCGCCTGCCGCATTGTCAAAGGCGATGAGCGTGTTCGAGTCAGAGTTTGGTGCGGCAGTGTTCCGAAGATCTGGTCGGGGAATTGTGCTTACTGAGCAGGGCAAAGCGCTACTACCCCGCGCTGAACAAGCTATTGAACAGGTGAAGCGCCTTAGACCGGTTGAGGGGAGTTCCCATTCAGTTCTTCGCATGGCGACATTTGAAGTGTTTTCAACATACTTCTTAGGATCGCTGTTGAGAAAACATTTTCCAGATTGGAATCTCGAACTGAGAGAACTTCTGCCCGGCGAGATTGAGAGAGCCATTGCCAACGGGCACTCAGATGTGGGGATAACGTACCTTCCAATTCCTCATTCGGGTGTTACTTTCTTGTCAGTGGGCCAGGTAAGAATGCGTGTCTTCGGACTTGCTAAGTTCTTGCAAGAAAAGCACAACTCGCTACCTTTTGTAGTTCCTATTGCTCCACTTTACGGAAGTCCAACAAAGATGGTGGGGCTCGATGGGTGGCTAGATCACGAAGTTTTTCGTCTTCAAAAATATAGAGTCACTTTGATGGAGTCCGCGCTGCAGCTTTGTCGAGAGGGGCTTTGTGTGGCGTACTTGCCGACCTTTGTTGCTGGAATGCACAATGAAAGCGTGCATACTTCAAAACGTCTCGTGGAAATTCCCTTTCCAGGATTAAAGGCTTCAAAGAATGAGGTGTTTTTGGTTCAACGCTCCGATCTACCGGAGAATCAAGTCGTCAGAAAAATTGCGAGGGCTGTGCGGGAGTTGGGTTGAGAAAGGGCGGGAGATAAGGCCAATCACTTCACGATTGATCCGGGAGTTGAGAGGGGAGCATCTTGAGACGGTTCATTCTTAAATGCAGTTTGGTTTGCTCATCGCGATCGCCGAATAATTCAAATTCTGGAATTTCCACCGGTGAGCCCTCAACCGATGTCATTCTAGCTTCCATTCGCTGTGGGTAATATCCCGGTTCAAAAAAATCGAGTGCGTTGAGTCTAAGGTCAAACGCTACACTAGGATCGAACTGATAAATAACCAGCCGATTGGCTCCGGCTACACCAATGAGATGCATGGGGAGATCCTCCGCGTGGGACGGGGTAGCTGCGATATTGGGCAGAATCACAATGGAACGAGCTTGAAACGGTAGCGTCTCATTAGCCAAAAGTTGCCCCGATTTTGACGCAACAAAAAGCCGGTCGTTCTCCTGCCAAACGAAAATTCCCTTCCCAGCGCCAAACAACAGCATCTCACCCTGATAGGGAATGGGTTGCCTAAAGCCGGGAGCCACAGCTTGAAACGTCGGAAATACGTTCGCCGCAAGATAACTCAGGCATAGGCTTACTCCTTCGGACGCCGTTGAAAGAGCAAGGGTCATAAGAATGAGTGTCGAATAGAAACGCTGCATTAGCACCCGCCTACCATATCACGGAGTCCTGATCAATCAGAACGAGCGCATTCGCTTCTGCAATGCAATCACGCTTATGAAGTTCGAGTCCCGTCCGGATGCCTATACATTGAGCCAAAAGTAAGTGGGTACCTTTTACAGCTCACTCAGCGCCTGAACGAATACACGAGCAAACTCTTTGTCGGAAAAGGGGTTTTGTCCGGTAACAAGTTCACGGTCCCGTATGACGTTGCTCTGCCATTTATCGGCCCGTTTTACAAACCCACCTGCCATTTCGAGAGCGGAATCCGGGTAAAATTTCACATACCCGCCCAAAGCGTTGTCTTGACCCGGTTCCTCTTGTTGTTCCTCTCTGGTTGTAAAAATAGTCATGGCGTAACCTTTGTAGATCCATTCTTGGGATGTCTTCTGAATGCCTGCGCGGTCGTCACTGATTATTGCTCGGATGAAGGATTCCGGATTGGCAAGCGAAGCCAGTAGCGCAATTGGACCGTGACAGATCAGACCAGTCGGCTTTCCCGCTTTGTGAAAGAACCGCAGGACGGTTCCTACATCCCGGTCTTTCCACAAGTCTTCCATTGGTGCATGTCCTCCCGGAAAGAAAACCCCCGCAAACTGGCCCAGCTCTCCAATTACATCCCTCAACTTTCTAGCTGCTTCAGGAGCTTCCACTGAATCGCGGTTTCCGCAAAGTCTGAGCCGTTCACACAATGCCCGAGCCTCTGCATAATCCCTTTGTGCCTTTGCTTTTGCTTCGGCCGAAGCCCCTGGTACATCACCGAACCAAAACGCAGAATCACTGTTTTTATCCATGACGGGGCGGTTTCCGGTCGGGTTAGCGACTGTTATTTCGTAGCCAGCATTTAATAGAGCCTTCGTTGGTACCATGAGTTCAGAAAGGAAAAAGCCTGTCGTGTGAGTCACATTATCTTTCAACGTGATTTTGTTCTCACTCGACACTACGATGAGTACCTTCTTATCTTTTGCCATAACATTTGCTCCAAAAATCAATAACGCCACTACTAGTAAAAACAGCTTAAACATGGGCTTTTCCCCTTCGGCAATGACAGATTGTTCAATCACGAGCACTTTCTCCAGCCTCCAGATCCAGTATTTCACGTCATGGTCTTGTTCGTTCTTCTTTGCAGACATTATAGGTACTCCCTTGCCAGAGCCTGGATGGGCGCATGATGCTCCTGCCACGCTTCCCACACGCAGAGTCCCCACGCTTTAACCTTTTCACTATGCTCCTCCGGAGAAGCTGCCGGGGCGACCTGAACTACAGTGATATTCCCAAGGTCCTTGGGCGGGGTAAGCCAATGAAGTTTACCTTTCTTCGTCTCGGCAACCCTCTGCATCACTTTTCCCACAAACGACGGGTCGGCCTGTCTTTCTATCTGAAGAAATAAGGCAAGAAGATGCATATAGACCGATTGAATCGTCCGGGGCTCAGGCTTGCCCGGGTGCTGGGCGGCGTAGGCATCCACAGTCCAGCGGTGGAACTTCATATACTGAAAGTCGCCATACATAAAGACCTCTCTGTTTTGCTGATAGTCGTTGTCTCAGCCGAGAGGACGCACTGCCTCATAAACTTTTTCGGCTATGTCTCTGCCAACCAACTTCTCAATGATCCAAAGTGCGAGCCTGTCTGCGCTCAGGCATCGTGCTCCAGTTGCGATAGAGCCGACTTCAACGAATGGTGCTTCGACAACCTCACAATAAGTGCTAAGCGCTTCGAACGCTGTCGGATAAGTGGTGGCTTTTTTTCCTTCTAAAAGTCCTAGCGCTCCAAGAATTAGAGCACCGGAGTCGATTGCAGCTATAAATTGTTTTGAAGGATCAAGTCGAAAACTGTTCATAAACTTTTGATCATTAATGAGTTTACGAGTTTCATATCCACTACAAAGAAAAACGGCATCACATTCATTTGCGAACTTCAGTGGTTTGGTAGATTGAATACTTAATCCTGCCATTGACTTCAGGCTTGGCGAATCGCTCAAAATTTCAACATTCCAATTGTCGTTCAACTTAAGAAGTCGAACACGGTTAAGCAAATCCCAGGGCAAGTAAAAATCCAAATCAGTGAAGTTTTCAAAAACTACAATTCCAATATTCATTGCAGCTCCATCTCAATGCGAAGAATTCAAGACCGGTAGCCCTTCGCTCGAAAAAGCTTACATAACTAATAGCCAAAAGTAAGTGGGTACCTATTTAAATTATGCGATGATTAACGAAATGAGCCGCGGTTGCCTGTATAATACAAGCCCATATACAGGTATGGGTTTAGTTAATATCAGGATTCCAGACTCAATCCGCCAACGCGAAACAACGGCGCCCACCGCTGCACCGGTGGAGTTGGATACGTTAACGCTTCTACGCTTTTTAATCGATCGCTATCATCTAAAATGGATTGATAAGATTCACTGGCAATAAGTTTAACTTCCGACGAAGTATCCAATGCAAAGTTCTTTGAGCTCCTGTACGATTTAAACCAAAAAGGAGAACTCAATGAAAACGTCATCTAGCATTTCTGCTTCATTTTCCCTGTTTTTAGTTGGTTTTTTGTTTGTTTCCGCTTCCTTTGCTACGGGATCGAAAGAGCCGGGGGGGAAAGCAATTTATGTAAAAATCCTTACAAAGTTAAGCGGACCTGCTTGTCGCAAGCTTGAATCCGTTAATGTGGTAGGTGAGTCGAATCTTGCCGTGCAGCGAACCGATTTAGAATATTGCGTGGATGGATTAAATACGCCTGCCTTCGATCATATTTCGTTACCTTATAGTGATAGCAATGATTTGATCGATCAGGTCCGGAATAAGTATTGCGCGGCTAATGTAGGGGAGCATGCAAAGTTTGATGTTTCACTGAGAGACGCTTCAGGGAGTCGTTTTCCACTCGGCTGGGTAACAGGCCTTCCTTCGACGCCTGAGACAGTGTTTGTGAACGCGATCGATAATTCTGGTGCCTATATATCGCTACACGTAAATTGTAAGTAAGGAACCGGTTCGGTTTGTCTTGCTTGAAGGGGGGCTTTGCTCCCCCCTTTTTCACACATCCATTACAATACAGTGGAGATCGATCTTGGCTTCCATGTGATTCATTTCACACGCGGTTTAACTGGCGATGACAAAAAAGCTAATCTCGCGGTGTTAAATAATATTGGTGGACCGCGGCAAAACGGGGCGTTTTGTGAAATGAAGAACACAAAATAGCCTGTCGATTGGATGCGGCTTTCCGGTGTCAAACGTGGAGGTCAAGTCCCCACCGTGAATAAGTCTCCGTGTGGCTTTTAGGGTCCGAACCGCTCGCATGGGCACCAAAACTAATAAGCACATAATTTTATTAGGGTTTTAAAGGGGTGTTTGGGGGCCGATATTTCCTAAGTAAGGTGTATCGAATTTGAATGGCGATCGTATACCTGGCTCAGCTCGCTAAATATGGCATTTTGCTATAATTTCATTGATCTATTTATGGCAATTTGCTATATTTAATTGTGCATATCTTGGGCAAGATCATCATTGAGGAGTTTAAGAAGAAGCATTCAACCCGCCGGAAGGCATTGGATCGTTGGGTGAAGCTAGTAGAGGCATTCAATTTCAGCGGCCCTCGAGATTTAAAGCAGTTGTTTGGGGCTAATGTGGATTTTGTAGGGCATCAAACTGTTTTTGATGTCGGTGGCAACAAGATTAGAACGATTACAAAAATTACTTTTGGACAAAAAATCGTCCTCGTTACACATGTCTTGACCCACGCAGAGTACGACAAAGATAAGTGGAAGGAGTAAATATGAACACCGCAAGAAAATTAATCGACTCTTTGAAAGCGAACGTGAAAACCTCTTCGCCCAAAGCGGACTCCACTTACTTACAGATCGTAGAGCTTTTTCCTCTTCAGCCTATCGATTCCAAGGGGCAGCATGCCGTGGCTCTTAAGGTTGTGGAAAATCTTATTTCTTACCTCAATGAGGCCAAGGATGGTGGGGCCGAAATGTATCTTATGACTTTGGCTGAATTGATTAAGGACTACGAGAGTAACCATTACAAGAACGGTCCTGTCAGCGGAGCTGAG
This sequence comes from uncultured Pseudobdellovibrionaceae bacterium, assembly GCA_964611895.1. Taxonomy (GTDB): domain Bacteria; phylum Bdellovibrionota; class FAC87; order UBA2466; family UBA2466; genus JAIEOG01. Next base: position 934 of record CAZTDN010000014.1, on the reverse strand, counting down.
ATGCTGAACTACTTGATGGAACTGCAGGGTCTTAATCAATCCGATCTTGCCAAGGAACTTGGCGGACAGTCGGTGGTTTCTAAAATTTTGAAAGGTGAACGCGAGCTTAATTTGCGTCAAGTTAAAGCACTGGCGAAACGTTTTAAGGTTTCTCCGGAAGCTTTTATATAGTCCTTTACTTTAAGGAAATTTAAATGGCGCGAACAATAGCCATGTACCCAATAGGTACCCACTTACTTTTGGCTATTAATAGACCGTGACCCTAGCCCCTCAACTGGCAGAAAAGGTGCCAATCTCATTCCAGGCTTGGAAGAGACTGACACCTTCGCTCGACGAAAAGTAGACGGGCATCTTTCGCCTTTGGTTCATACTATTCGTTGGAAGTGAAAGAAGCGTACTTCATCAACCTCGGAAAGACCTCGAGCAGATATGCCTGCACACCCGGTAGGTGATAAGCCGATAAAATCTCCCCCGAGACGACCGCCTTCACTTTTCCGCCATCTCGACAGGGCTTCGGGATCAGTTTCGACGGGCGAGTCAGTCGATTCCATTGAATATGGCGGGGGCGTGTTCGCGGTATTCTTCCAAGGACAAAGCTGCTTTCGCAAAGGCTTCACAGGCGGTAGGGCTGTTGAGCACCTCAACTAGAATCTGACCCGCATCGCTAAACACCCCGTCACATTGATCGCCCGCATTTGCAAATTGAAAACTAAATACGATTGATATGACTAGCAAGAAACGATTCATCCACCACCCACTTCTGGGTAGGACGATATATGCGGGATCTTATGCAGTCAAACCTAGGAATTTGGGCGGGGCGGAGTGGACGAGTATCGAAATTGGAGCCACTCTTTAGCCAAAAGTAAGTGGGTACCTATTCAAAATGAAATGAATAATAGGAAATACTTCATTGAGACCATCTTAACACCGACAA
>CAZTDN010000013.1:25348-80582 GCA_964611895.1 uncultured Pseudobdellovibrionaceae bacterium | reverse complement strand
TGGGAGGCAACGTAACCGCAGGATTTAACAACACGTCGGGTACCCCCCCCCCCTTCGATCAGTCAAGAAAAACTCGCACCTGAAACGATCAAAAGCGGTGCATTTGAGCCACCGGAAACGCCGCCAGAGACTGCCGTGTGGCATTCTACTTCCCCAACCAGTCGTTTGGATCCACTGGTTAGTGGAACCGGTATTGAACACCCTGAAATCGTCGATATCGGTGCTACACCCCAATCGCTCTCGCCCACAGTCCTGGCACTCCAAAACCCACCTACAACCGATTCTTTTGATGACAAACGCTCGCTCCAATTTGACGAAGCCACTAACAACGGCGCCTATCGCTCCGATTTTTCCAAAAGTAAAATGGATGCTGCTGCCACCACAGGCCCGAGCCAACTGGTTGCCCATCAGAATCCTGCAAACTCTTTTGAAGAAACGGTTTCTAAACTTCAAGAGATTAAAAAGCTCAAAGACGCGGCAGAAAAATTAAAATCAAAGAAGCGGCCTGGGTTTGCTTCAAAAAAAACGTCCACTGGAACGGCGCAAAACTCCCCCTACCTCGAATCACCAGAATCCACCCAAACGCTCTTCGGCGTTGCCCTGAAAAAAGCCGCAAATATCGGCTTTTCGGTGCTCAAGAGCACCGGGCTTACCTTCGATCTGGGCACCGCACCCGAACGAGATATCGCAAGCTTTGACGCCATGGCCGCCGACACTTCCTCTGATCGTGACTCAGACGAAGCCACGGGCTTGCTCGAACTTTTTATTCTCCTAGCCGGAGCACTCGCTGTCGCCGCAGGCTACTACGCCTTAATCAAAAGGAAACAGACCAAATGAAGATCTTTATCACCCTACTCACCGGCCTGACTCTCACTGCACATGCCGGAGGTGCCCCAAAGTCTGGCCCCGAATACAAAGCCTTAAAGTCCCATATCGAAATCACGCGAAAACTCGTCGATTTCGTGAGTGCCGATCTGAAGCGCTTGAAACGTTGGGAAGAAATCCATACCGCTCTTTCCAAAGCAGAAGAGGCGTTTTCCAAAGGGGCTACGGTTGAATCCAATCTGCATCTGGATCACGCGATGGCATCCTTATTCTCAGTTCACCAAGTGCTTGCTCCAAATTCTGAGGGAAAAACGGATGGATCTTTCCACGCGGACTATCCCATCATAAGAGCACTCAACATTCTTTCTCAGTTGATTCAAGACGAAGCCGATGTAAATAAACGCAAAGCCACCTCCGATCAGTGCCGAGAGAGGCTTACCTGGATCCAAAAACATCCGCCCTCTGAAGTCCTGGTTTTCACCTGTGTCGCTGCTACCCTCAGCGAAAAATACATCCCCGCTTTAAGAGAATTGGCCGATCAGTATTCCGAACTATTAGCCGCCCTACTCATACAGATTGAAAAATACGAGAACTGGCCTGAAAGCCTTGGGGAAACACCGCCAAATCTCATTTTTAATTACCGAATCTCCCAGTTGGGCGCTCCCAAAAAGTCCATAAACAAATTCTCAACACAAAGTGATTTAAGCGATTCGGTGGCCTACTTAAAAGTATATGGATTCATGAGAAAAAACTTAACGAATGAGCAACTGCGCTCGAAAGATGCCCAGGCGCTCAAGCATCATATTAACGGGTACCTACTCAACCTCCATGCCGAAGCCAATCTCTTGAAAGGTTTTACCAAGAAGCGGTGGTGCAGCCATGTTCAAGGTTTTTTAGCATCCGCTGACAAGCAGATTAGCGAGCAGAATAAAGAAAGGGCTCCCCTGCTTCGTAGCTATGCAGAGCAAATAGAAGCTATCGCGCTAAACAATGCCCGCTGCCCAAAACCCACCGTAGTGAGCCAGCGGAAAAATGGACACGGCGCCACAGAAAAAACCGCCTCTCGAAGCGTCAGCTCGGTGGAATAATCGTACGGATCACTTCGCTGTGGGTGAAAAAAATTAAGCTGCCAATACTGTTTCCGAATACTTAGCTTCAGGTTTCGAGGCTTTTTGTTTACTCATATCGAAGCGCAACGATAGGACTGAGCTTGGCAGCCTTGCGTGCCGGCCAAAGTCCAAAAACAATCCCGATACCACTAGAAAATCCCAGCGCTAGCACTACAGACTGCCAGGAAATCGCTGTCGGCCACCCTGCAAAAACCGAAATTGCCAGAGAGACACTCGCCCCCAAGAATAGCCCCACAACACCCCCCGCCGTAGAAACTATCGTCGATTCCACGAGAAACTGGGCAAGAATATCTCGGCGACGAGCGCCAATCGCCTTGCGAAGCCCGATTTCTCGGGTTCGCTCTGTAACGGAAACCAGCATGATGTTCATTATCCCGATGCCGCCCACCAAGAGTGAAATTGCCGCAATCACCGCAAGCAGCAGCGACATAATGCGGCTCGTGGATGACAACATGCTTTGAATCTCTGCCATGTTTCGAACTTGAAAGCTATCTTCCAAGCTTGCAGGCAAATGGTGATTTTGTGTGATCAGTTTCTTGATATCGGCTTCAGCTTGCACCATGGCCTCCGGCTGTCCGATCTCAACGTCAATTCCATCGACATAAGTCTTGCCTAGCAATCGATGCATCGCTGTTGGCAGTGGAACGATCGCAATATCATCCTGGTCTCTGAAGCCGGAATTTCCTTTTTCTTTCAGCACGCCAATAACCTGAAAAGCTGTTTTGTTGATTCGTATCTGCTCTCCAATCGGGTTTCTTTCGCCAAAAAGCTCGCGCACGACCGTGAGCCCAAGCACCACGACTCTAGCCCGCATTCGCTCTTCCTCTGGAGTATAGACCCGGCCAGCAATGAGGGCCGCATTTCGCATGGAAAAGTAGTCCCCTGTAGCTCCCGTGAGGCTCGTTGCCCAGTTTTTGTTTCCAAAGGCTGCTCGAGCTTTTCCTGAGACCGTCGGCCCTACCCGAACTGCTTGGGGCACCGATTTCAAGATGGCGCTTGCATCTTCAAGAGTGAGGCGGGTTACTGTTCCCGCGTCAAGTGCAACTCCCCAGGATTTGCGAGAGCCTGGCATTACGACCAATAAATTGGATCCCAAAGAACTCAACTGCTCTTCCATCGATTTTTTTGCCCCGGTTCCCACCGCAAGCATCGCTACGACTGCAGCAACCCCAATCAGGATCCCCAACATCGAGAGCCCCGTTCTGACTTTGTTCGCTAGCAAAGCCATCATACCTTGAGAAAAAAACATTCGGAGTTCGGACAAAAGCCGTTCCCACCCCTGCAGAACAACTGGATTCGATTTGGGCGCTAAGATGTCGTGCCTCTCCCTGGGATTAAGCACCGCTCTGGTTTCATCGGATTGGATCAACCCGTCGCGAACGCGAATCACGCGATCGGCCCACTGAGCGATCTCGGGCTCGTGCGTAACCAGTATGATGGTGATCCCTGAACGGTGGAGCTCCGAAATTATTTTCATTACCTCTTGCGTGCTTTCGGAATCCAAATTCCCGGTCGGTTCATCAGCAAAAAGAATTTTGGGGCCATTTATCAATGCCCGCGCAATGGCAACCCGTTGTTGTTGCCCGCCCGAAAGCTCGTTTGGACGATGGTGTTTACGGGTTTCCAGGCCAACACGTTCCAGCAGGTGCGCGGCTCGGTTCTTGTCCGGAACGCCTCCCCCGTAAATCATGGGCAGGGCGACGTTTTCAATGGCGGGGGTGCGAGCAAGCAAATTGAACTGCTGAAAAACATAGCCGATACTTTCGCCCCGAAGGTGCGCTAACCGATCTTCGTCCAAGTCACTGACTTGTTTCCCTAGAAGCTCGTATGTTCCGGTCGTGGGGACATCCAGCAGACCCAATATTTGCATTAATGTCGACTTTCCAGAGCCGGAAGGACCCATTATCGCTACAAACTCGCCTTGCTCTACCTTTAGGCTTACGCCCTTGAGCACGGTCAATGGAACTCGCCCCATTTTGTAGGTCTTGGTGATGTCTTTTACTTCGATCACAGTCATGCGCTACCTGCGAGGGGCCCGCATGGGCGCAAATGGATTGGTGCTGTTTTTTGGCTTGCGCTCGAAACCCAAATTCAGTTTTGGAATGAGAACAACATCACCCTCATTCAACCCCGAAAGAACTTCGGTTTTTTTTCCATCAGATATGCCTGTTTTGATCGCTACTTCTTTAGGCGAAGAGCCACCTGTGTTGGTTTTCACCAAACTCTCGCCGTCTCTGATTTGCACAGCTTCTTGCGGGATGACTAATATTTGTTCCTTCTTTTCTATGTCAAACGCTACGGTCGCAGTCATTCCACTGCGCATAAACTCCGGAACCGATTGAGGGAGAATGTCCACCTGGTAAACTGTTACGTTGTTCGTAGTTTTTGCATCAAAAGCGATGTGATTCACCTGCCCAGTGATCATCTCCTTGGGATAGGCATCCAACGTTAGTGTCGCAGTTTGGCCAACTTTTATTTTTCCAATGTCTGTCTCATCCACATCGGCCCGAACAATCAAATGATCCGACATCACCATCACTACGTCCGTAGAGGTGACAGTCTGGCCCGGCTGTACATTTCTCAAAATCAATATTCCGGTTAAGGGCGCAAGGATGGGCGTTGGGCGATACATCGACTCCCACTTCTTGCGTTCCTCTGCTCCTCGCGAACTTGCCGTGTCCACCATGGCAACGCGCTCTGTTGAGCTCATCCAAGCAAGTACATCGCGTTTAGAAACTTTGTTTCCTTCTTCCACCAAAATTTCTTCAATCCGCCCGCCAATAGGAGGCTTAATTTCTAGGCGGTTTTGCGCCTGAACTCCTCCCGTTGCGGTTACGACTACGCTAATTGAAGCACGTGTAACTGGAACGCTCTCGTAGGCTTGCGGAGCTGGTTGTAAACGATACCAATATAAACTCCCGCCCCCGATAGCCGCCATGATCACCAAAAACCAAACGAATTTGTGTTTCATGGGATATCTCCACGCCCAACGGCTTGTTCCCAGTCTGCTTCAGCATTTACAGCGCCTTGTTTAGCCAAAAGTAGGCCTTGCTCCTGAGTGATCAAGTCGGTTTCAATGATGTCCCAATCGTTAAACGAACAGAGTCCCGAGGTGTATTGTCCTCGCGCTATTTCTGCTCGGACTTCGCTCGCTTCCTTAACATCTGCCTGTACAGAGACATTCTCTGCAGCAAGCTGTAACGCGGTAAGCGCCGATGTCAGATTCGCCACGGCTTGGCGATCCGCATTGGACGAAGCAAACTCCGCCCGCCGCTCGTCTGCGCGCATTCCAGACAAATTGGCAAAATTGGAATACCGAAATATTGGAACGGTAAGCGTTAATCCCACTGTCCAGCGATTCGTATCTGGGGGGAACGTCAATCCTACTTTGGAAAGGCTTCCGGTCAGACTCAAGCTGGGTAGCAGGCTGCCAAAACTGGCCTGACTCGCAGCCTGGGCAGCCACTAAATTCGCTGAAGTCTGCTCTACGGCAGGCGTCTCTCGTGCTAGCGCGTCAATCGATTTGAGATCGGCGGGAATTTCTTTGGTTGTAAGAGTGCCCACCACCCGAATATTTTCGCTGTCACGCCGTCCCATCAGCACCGCCAGTTGCTGCTGCGCAACAAGAATGTTTCTACGATTCTGTTTTACTGCAAACTGGGCTTGTCTCCATTGGCCGCGACTTTTGAGAAACGCGCCCTTATTTTCTCGGCCGCCGCTAAAACGAAGCTCAACCAGATGAAAATTATCCCGGCGGCGCTTTTCGATGCGACGCAACAAGCTCTCGGCCTGTTGCGCATATACTAGTTGGTAAAAGGCCTTTTTTAGCTGTTGGTGCACTGTGGCCTTCTGAGCGCGCAGGTTGGCTTCTGCTGCGTTCTGGTTGGCACGCGCCTGCAACAGTGCCGCACGATCTTGAAAGCCGTTAAACAGGTTCTGGGTGGCTGTAACCCCTAAACTATACTGGTCTGTCGTTGCGGATGCCCCAAAGGCCGATACGGACCCGGAGGCCGATGATGTATTCCCGTGCACATAGCTCACGGACCCGGCAACCACGGGCAAAAACGCACTGAATGCTGCGCCAACTTGCGATTTGGATTTTGCCAAAGACTCTTCTGCGCTGCGTATATCAGGGTTTCCAATGGAAGCTTCTTTGGCCGCCTCTGTCCAAGTCAAACCCTCCAATGCTGCGGCGCATGGGATTTCCATCCCGAATAGAGCCAGAGTTGCGAAAAGTGTACTGAGTGAACGCATAAAAAGGATTGGAATATTCTTGGAGTTTCCTACAAACCGGATCGGTGACTTGGTTGGTTTAGCTTAGTTAAAAAAACCGGTTTGACGACGTGCGGTAGAAGCGAGATAAATCTGTTTCTGTGTCAATTCGAACACAGCTTGGGGGGCTGGCGCGGTGACGCCCAGTGTTGTTAACAACTTTGTTGATAACTATGTTGATAGGTTGTTGAAAGATTGTTGATAACTTGTTGATAACTATTTATCCACAGGTTGGGGAAAGTTATCCACAGGGTTATCCACAGGTTTATCCACAGGATAAAATGTTCAATTTCGATGGGTTAAGTGAGTTATTAACATTTCAACAATGCTAATTACTACTACTATTAAAGATCTATATTAGGTATAAGAAGAAGAATTCTTATACTTTGACCGGTCCGGAGAAGGCATGAAGTTCTCAATTCCCAAGTCGCAAATGTTGGTAGGGCTCCAGCGAGTACAAAACGTCGTTGAGCGGCGTACTACGATGCCCATCCTTTCTAACGCGCTCCTAAAAACAGAAGGTATTTTTCTTTCTCTTTCTGCCACAGATTTGGAAGTAGGCATTCAAAGTCTATTGCCAACAGAAGGTATTCAAGAATCGGGCGCCATAACCGTCCGCGCCAGAAGTCTTTTGGACATTGTGCGTGAGTTGCCGGAAACCACGATTCATTTCCAAACCAAAGAAAACAATCGTTTAGAAATTCGGGCTGGAAAGAGTCTTTTCAATATCGTGGGTTTACCAGCAGAAGATTTCCCAGAGATGCCTACTTTCACCTCCGAGGAATCTCAGGCTTTTGTTCGAATGAACGGTACCGCTGTTGTAGCCATGCTGGACAAGACATTATACGCTGCGTCTACTGACGAGGCGCGTTACCATTTGAATGGCGTCTACTTTGAAACCCGAGATGAAAATAATCATCGTGTGTTTCGCATGGTGGCAACTGACGCGCATCGTCTATCACTGGTCGATAATGCAGAGGCTCTCTTCGATGAAACCGCATGGGTGCTTTTCAAAGATGGCGTGATCGTTCCTCGCAAAGGGCTAAATGAACTTCGTCGTCTCTTGTCAGAAGGCAAAGAAGACTTTTTCGTCACCATCAAAGGTCGAATGCTCTTTGTTAAACGAGAAAATATATTTTTATCAATGCGCTTAATCGAGGGTAAGTACGCTGATTATCGCCGTATTATCCCCGAAAGTGCTTTGCAGTCTGTCCAATTGGATCGAGAAGCTTTTCTTGCTTCACTCAAGCGAATTTCTTTGATGTCGTCGGACAAATCCCGAAGTGTTCAGCTCAATTTAACACCCGGGATGCTCCAACTCACCAGTCAAAGTCCGGAGTTAGGCGATGCAAAAGAAGAAATCAGCGTCGACTACGAAGGGGAAGAGCTGAAGATTGGTTTCAATTCAAGGTATTTGATAGATGCAGTTTCTTCTATTGAAGGAGAGAAAGTTCTTTTGGAACTCAAAGGGAAACAAAACCCGGGAGTCATACGTTCTCTTCATGGAGCAAATCACACCAGTGTTGTCATGCCCATGCGCATTTGATGCACGTTAGTAGGGCGGGATCGGAATTTTAATGCCACCAGAAAATGATTCAACTACGGCGGGTGCCGGATACGGTGCCTCTTCAATCCAGGTATTAGAGGGGTTAGAGGCTGTTAGAAAAAGACCGGGGATGTACATCGGCGATACAGGAGTGCGTGGTCTCCATCATCTCATTTGGGAAATCGTCGATAACTCCATTGATGAAGCGATGGCCGGTTTCTGCAAAAATGTCGCTGTCACAATACATATCGACAATTCGATCACAGTGGATGACGACGGTCGTGGGATTCCCACTGACATTCATCCCACTGAGGGAATTTCGGCCCTAGAAGTTGCGCTTACCAAATTGCATGCAGGCGGCAAATTTAACAACAACTCCTATAAAGTTTCCGGGGGATTGCACGGCGTAGGGGTTTCAGTGGTGAACGCACTTTCTGAAACTCTTACAGCCGAAGTTCGCCGTCAGGGAAAAGTTTTTGTACAAAAATTTGCTATCGGCAATCCGCTCGGCCCTATTCAAGAAGTAGGTAAAACGGAGCGAACCGGAACGCGGATCATTTTCAAGCCGGACGCCTCGATTTTTGAAGTTACTGAATTCAACTATGAAACAGTAGCCAATCGACTTCGGGAGCTTTCGTTTCTGAACAGCGGCATCAAGATTACCCTTACCGATGAACGCACGGAACAAACTCAGGAATTTTTTGCCGAAGGCGGGTTGAAGTCATTCGTTGAGTTCATGAACAAAGCTAAGACCAAGCTGCATAAAGACGTGATTTACCTTTATGCGGAAACAAAGGGGGTTTTCTTAGAGCTGGCGATGCAGTGGAACGACAGCTACAAAGAGACAATCTCTACTTTTGCAAACAATATAAACACTTTCGAGGGTGGGACTCACCTCGCTGGACTAAAAGCCGCTCTCACAAAGACCGTCAACAAGTACATTGAGGCAAACAATCTCAATCGAGACCTCAAAGAAAGTTTGATGGGAGAGGATATTCGCGAAGGATTAACCAGTGTAATCAGCGTTAAGATTTCCAATCCACAGTTCGAAGGCCAAACAAAAACCAAATTAGGGAACTCCGAAGTAAAGGGAATTGTCGAAAACCTGGTGAACGAAAGATTTGGTATTTTTCTGGATGAAAATCCAGGTGACGCAAAAAAAATTGCTGCAAAGGCCATCGAAGGAGCACGGGCACGCATAGCCGCTAAAAAAGCCCGGGATCTTACTCGTAGAAAGTCCGCCTTGGATTTGGGAGGGCTGCCAGGAAAAATGGCTGACTGCCAAGAACGAGACCCCGCGCTTTGCGAACTTTATATCGTTGAAGGGGACTCCGCAGGTGGCTCCGCAAAGCAGGCTCGAGATCGAAAAAACCAAGCCATCTTACCGCTGAAGGGAAAAATCCTGAACGTCGAAAAAGCCCGATTCGACAAGATGTTGGAGTTCGCTGAAATCCGTACTCTGATAACCGCATTGGGGACTGGGATTGGCGCAGGCGACTACGATATTTCGAAAGTTCGGTATCACAAAATCATCATTATGACGGATGCCGATGTCGATGGTGCGCATATTCGCACTCTCTTACTCACATTTTTCTATCGACAAATGGTCGAGGTTATCGAGAAAGGGTATCTCTACATCGCTCAACCCCCTCTTTATAAGGTTAAAAAAGGAAAAACCGAGCAGTACCTTCAGGACAACTCTAGTTTTGAAGAATTCATTCTCACGCAGGGATTAGAGGAGTACGAGATAACCAGCAGCGCTGGAAAAGTCGAAAAAAGCGCGGCGCGAAACCTCTTTAGGAAGATTTCCCAATTCAATAGTTTGGTGACATCGCTTGCGCGTCGAGCCGATCGCGGACTATTGCACGCAATGGCTTTGGACAGCGCCTGGACCGTAGAGACCCTGAAGGACGAAAAGGCACTAACCGAAAAACTCCAGACTTATGCCAAACGTTTTGAAGGTCGCAAGGATGGGGGAAGTTTTACCTTCGTGCTGAAGAAGGACGAAGAACATGACTGCTTTCAGGCAGAGTGCTCGACTATCAAGAATAATCTGAAGGTTACTACTCGGGTGACCCACGACTTCTTGGCGAGCAGCCAGTTACAGGAAATGCGAAAAATATCTCAATCATTCGACAAGCTCGGTTCGGCACCTTTTACGGCGAGTTCAGCTGATGAAAAACAGGTTTTTCAAGATGTGGAAGCCTTGAAAAAGTTCATCGAAGAAAGAGCGCAAAAGGGAGTTCAAATTCAGCGCTACAAGGGATTGGGAGAAATGAATCCTGAACAGCTTTGGGAAACGACCATGGACCCCAAAATGCGCTCCTTTCTCCAGGTGCAAATTGAAGATGCGGTGGAGGCGGACAGTATTTTTTCGACATTGATGGGAGATCAGGTCAAGCCGCGACGTGATTTTATCGAGGCAAACGCGCTTAAAGTTAGAAGTTTGGATATTTAAATGGAAACTGAAAATAATCGGCCGGGCAATCAGCTAACGGTTGTAAGTATCGAAAACCAGATGAAGGACGCGTACTTGGAGTACGCGATGAGCGTTATCGTTGGGCGAGCCTTGCCCGATGTGCGCGATGGAATGAAACCCGTTCATCGACGTATTTTGTACGCCATGTATGACATGGGCAATACGCATGACAAACCGTACAAAAAGTCGGCCCGTATTGTGGGGGATGTAATCGGTAAGTACCACCCCCACGGAGATTCGGCTGTCTATGAAACCGCTGTGCGAATGGCGCAGGATTTTAGTTTGCGCTATCCCCTTATCCAAGGGCAGGGAAACTTTGGATCTATTGACGGGGACAGTGCCGCTGCCATGCGGTATACAGAAATTCGTTTAGCCAAGGTCACTAATGAAGTTCTGACGGATCTGGACAAAGAGACCGTAGAGTTTCAGGCAAATTATGACAATTCACTTAAAGAGCCCGTCGTACTTCCCACGCGCATTCCTAATTTGTTGGTAAACGGCGCAGCGGGAATCGCCGTGGGCATGGCGACGAACATTCCACCCCACAATCTGGGCGAAGTTATCGATGCTCTTAAGGCGCTCATCGAAAACCCCAAGCTTAGCGCTCGGGACTTGATGAAGTATGTTCCTGGTCCTGATTTTCCGACCGCAGGGTTTATTTACGGCAGGCGGGGCTTAATCGAAGCCTATACTACGGGTAGAGGTGTCGTAAATCTTCGGGCCAAGACTGAAGTTGAGGTCTCAAAAGGAGATCGGGAACGGATCGTCGTCACTGAGATCCCTTACCAAGTAAACAAATCTAAATTGATAGAGAGTGTCGCGGATTTAGTTCGTGAAAAGAAAGTTGAAGGAATTAGTGATATTCGCGACGAATCAGACCGCAAAGGCATGCGGATCGTCTTTGAGTTGAAGAAAGGTGAGGATAGTCGCGTTGTCCTCAATCAGCTCTATAAGAACACTCAAATGCAAACGTCTTTTGGCATCAGCATGCTGGCCATTGATCAGCAGCAGCCAAAAATGATGAATTTGCGCGATCTTCTCCAAGCCTTTTTCAATCACCGAAGAGAGGTAGTTACTCGGAGGACGGTATTTGAGTTAAAGAAAGCCGAGGAAAAAGCGCATATTTTGGAAGCGCTCAAGAAGGCGGTTGAGAATCTCGATGATGTCGTTGGAATAATACGAAAAGCTGCAAATCCCACTGAGGCCCAGGAAAAGCTCATTGCCAAATACCTTTTTAGTCTCGTCCAGGCCAAAGCCATTTTGGAGATGCGCCTTCAGCGACTGACTGGCCTGGAGCGCGAAAAAATCATCGATGAGTACAATCAGACGATGAGCCTCATCGCTGAGTTGAAGAGCATCCTTGCAGACGAGCGCAAAATTACTCGCATCATTTTAGATGAGTTGGACGAGGTACGAAAAAACTTCGCCGATGAACGACGCACTCAGTTTATTGAACAGCAAGATGACTTAACTATTGAAGACCTCATCACAGATGAAGCTACGGTGGTTACGGTCACGTACTCCGGCTACATTAAGCGACTGCCTTTGGACACCTATCGAGCCCAAAAGCGAGGAGGAAAGGGTGTTGTAGGGGCGGGTACCCGAGAAGAAGATTTCATTTGGGAAATCTTTGTGGCCAGTACTCACGACGAAATTCTTTGTTTCACGGATCAGGGCCGTTTGTATTGGCTGAAAGTTCATAAAATTCCAGAGGCGGGACGGACGGCCAAAGGAAAGCCGATCGTCAATTTGCTAAACCTCAGTACCAACGAGCGCGTACAAGCAGTGCTGCCGATTAAGGAGTTTAAGGAAAACCTTTTCGTGGTGATGGCGACAGGGCAAGGAATCATCAAAAAAACCCCCCTAATGGCTTTCGCGCGGCCAATGAAAAAAGGGATTATCGCTGTTACTTTCGATGAAGGGGACACTCTGGTCGACGCCAAAGTTACCGATGGTTCGCAGCAGGTTATTTTGGTAAGTCGCATGGGCCACTCCATTCGTTTTGACGAGAGTGAAGTTAGGCCCATGGGCCGGACGGCTCGCGGTGTTGCCGGGATGAGACTGGACGATGGGGATCGGGTAATTGGTCTGGCCACAGTTGTTCCGACAGAGTCCAAGAAAACACAGATCCTGACGGTGACCGAAAAAGGCTTCGGCAAACGAACCATGTTGGATGAATACCGCACCCAGGGACGCGGCGGATCAGGCGTGATGACCATGAAAATCACTGACAAGAATGGCCCGGTCGTCGCTGTGCGCCAGGTTCAGGAAGAAGATGAGCTCATTATCGCCTCTAGTCAGGGGAAAGTTATTCGGACTCGAGTTGCGGAAATTTCAGAGGTGGGGCGTGTGGCACAGGGCGTGCGGCTCATTAACCTGGACGAAGGAGAATCCGTAGGAGCAGTTGCGAAGATCGTAGAAAAGGACGACGATGATACTGATGAGTCGATACCTGCTACTGCGAGCTCCGAGGACCCCGGTTCGTCTGGCAACGCGTAGCTACGGGTTTTTCTGGCGGGGACTGCTGGGCATAGTCCTTGTTTTAAGCGCTGGGTGTACAGAACGAAGACAGGTGCAGCTCGTCGAGGAGTCCGATTCCAAGCTCGCCAATGGAGCCTATTCCGACGCGGTGGAAGTTTTGAGGCGTGCAGTCTCCCTGCACCCAGAAAGCCGTACTTCCGTTAAAGCGCTCTATAAACTCGGTTTTATTCAGGAAACGTATTTGAGGGACGTCGAAGGCGCACTTTTTAGTTACAACGAGTTCGTTAGGCTGAGCACTGACCCTGTTGCGGTGTATGAGGTCCGGAAACGGGTAGCAGCCCTTTATTTCGATCAAACGGACGAAATCGAAAAAGCAGCCGAAGCGTACCAGAAACTTCTTCAGTCCAGCCCAGATAGCTTGGAGGCGGATTATTTCCAGTTTCGGTTGGGTCAGGCCTACTTTCGACAGAACGAGTTTGAGAAAGCCCGCCAAGAATACCAGGCTCTGGTCGACAAATATCCCAAAAGCCATTTTGTGGCACGAGGTCGCTTTGAGATAGGTAACTCCTATTACATGGAAGGGAAGTACGAAATAGCAGTCGAAGCGCTCAAACAAGTCCTCAGGTACCATGCCCAGAGTGAATACTCGGTGGAAGCCGAGTTTTTGACCGCGCAATGCTACGAACACCTGGATCGGTTTCCGGCGGCAATACAGGTGTATGAAGCGATTCGAGGGCGTTATAGTCCGACCGAAGTGATAGATCTGCGCATGGCTGAGATTCGTAAACGCTCCAAAAAGGCGAAATAATGTACCGGTTTTATGCTCGGATGAGCAGCGCAGTTTTAGTAAAGATCTTGTTGAGCGTTCTGGGGGCGTGGGTGGGCAAAAAGGCCGACACGCACTTTGGAACCGAACCCTACCTGATGTTTTTGGGTTTTGTTATGGGGGTGTCCGTCGGCCTATGGTGGGTGATTTACAACGCCAACCGACCCTCCGAATAAGCGGGCTGAGAAAGGTTGAAATCCAGGGCTCTTGAAGGTAAACACTCTGCCAAGCCTCCTTTGGAGGTTTTTCAACGTTTATAGAGCATATGGAACACCACGGTCCCTCTACTTGGCTTCAAATGATCCCGTTTCTCTCTTCCAGCGAAGAGCTTTTGCACGTCAACGGAGCACTGGTTGTTTTTGGGATTATCACGGTGCTTTCGCTTTTAGCGAATCGTGCCCTTAAGCGTCGGTTTGAGGCTCAGCTTGTTCCCGATTCAAAAGTCTCCCTTGTAAACGTCATGGATTCTGCCGTGGACGGTTTGCGTGGAATGGTAGTGGAAACCACGGGAGAAGAAGGGGAGAAGTACTTTCCCTTTATCGCCACCCTGTTCATTTTTATCTTTTTTTCCAACTTTTTGGGGCTCTTGCCATTTAGTTCGGCACCCACTGCGAACGTAAACACCACTTTTGCTCTCGGTATCGCAACGTTCATCTACTACAACTGGATGGGCATTAAGGCTCACGGGATCGTTGGGTATCTAAAACACTTTCTCATGGGCTTAGGTCCCGCCGGTGTTTTGGTGGCATTATTAGAAATCGTCTCCCAGTTTATTCGCCCTCTTTCCTTGGGCATTCGACTTTTCGTCAACATGCACGTCGACCACACAGTGGTGCTGTCGTTTCAAAATCTTTTTGCCTGGCTTCTTCCCGTGCCGCTATTGCTTTTCGGGGTCGTGGTTTGTACTATCCAGGCCTTTGTTTTCGCGATTTTGACAGCAGTTTATGTCCAGATGGCCACGGAGCATGAGCACGAGGCGGATGGGCATCACTAAAAGAAAGTCTTATTAGAAGGAGAGTCGTGTATGAAGTCGTTCATTAATTCTAGCCGGTTTTTATTGTTGGGCCTGGTAACGCCGCTCGCTGCATTTGCTGAAGAAGCGCATGCCGCAGCTGCTGGTGGCAAAGCCGAATGGGTCGCAATCGCCGCAGGCTTGGCAATTGCACTTGCTGCTTTTGGCGGAGCACTTGGCCAGGGCAAAATCGCTTCGGCCTATATGGAAGGCGCTTCTCGCAATCCACAAGCAGTACCTGTTATGAAGACACAGCTCATCCTGAGCTTGATCTTCGTAGAAACTTTGGTGCTATTCTCGCTGCTCATCGCCCTTTCTCTGGTTCCGAAAGTTTAATCGAGAGAGCCGAGTCTTTTAGAGAGGTCGTCTTCCGCCTAGCGGGAGGCGACCTTTTTTACTTTAAGCCTTACGTACTCAGCGCAGTAATAGGATCGATCGCTCGCAGGGAGCAGTTCTTTGCACTTCTTAGCAGAGTGAGGGCCCGAAATTAGAGTGCCTCCCCCTGTTCCAAAAATCACGTTGTATATGGTGCTACCCACAGTAACCCGGTACAGCCCAAACTCCTTGGTGGAGGCAGGGGCTTCGTTTCGGCTCCTAGCGGATGCAGGGAGAAGACTCGAGTGTCCACCGGCCAAAGAAACTTCAGCAGAACTTAAAAAAAGCACTCCCAGAAGAGCGAGAAACGGCTTCATAGTACCCTCTTTGCTACTCCTAAAAAGCAAAGCCTGGGCCAAAGACACTTGTTGAAATTATTGGGAAACAGGGCGAATGAGTGCCTGTGGCGTGCCAGGGTGTCGACCCCGAAGACGCGCTCTCTTGGAATACGATGGCAAAGGGGTTTATCTTTTCTGCAGGTATTTACCAGTCTCGGACGACTCGCAGTTCGCAAGCCCTTCTGGAGTGCCCTCAAAAAGAACGTAGCCGCCTTTGGCTCCCCCATGAGGGCCGAGGTCGATCACCCAGTCTGCTTGTTTGATGACGTCCAGGTTGTGCTCAATGACTAAAATGGAATTTCCCTGCTCTACCAAAGTTTGCAGAATGTGAACAAGCTTACGTACGTCATCAAAATGCAAGCCGGTTGTAGGCTCATCCAAAATGTATAAAGTCTTTCCCGTAGCACGCCGGTTGAGCTCTTTGGCAAGTTTGATTCTCTGAGCCTCGCCTCCGGACAACGTAGTCGCACTCTGCCCTACATGCACATATCCCAAGCCAACGTCGCGCAAAGTTTGAAACTTGGAACGCAGGTTTGGAACGCGCTCAAAAAAACTCGCCGCCTCCTCAATACTCATATTCAAGACGTCGGCAATGCTCTTGCCTCTATACAGGACTTCCAAGGTTTCGCGATTGTAACGAGAGCCACGGCAGACTTCGCACTCGACATAAACATCCGGTAAAAAATGCATGGTTACGCTCAGCGTCCCATCTCCTGTACACGCTTCGCAACGACCGCCTGGAACATTGAATGAAAACCGACTCAGCGTATAGCCGCGTGCGCGGCTTTCGGGAAGGCCTGCAAAAAGAGTACGGATGTCAGTAAACAGGCCGGTGTAGGTGGCTGGATTGGAGCGAGGGCTGCGACCGATCGGGCTCTGGTCGACGTAGACTACTTTGTCTATCTGTTCAATGCCCTCTAAACCCTTTGCCAGCCCCGGTGGAAGCGCGCGGTGCGCCAACAGCGCTTGCAGCCCCACCATGAGGGTATCAATGACTAAGGTACTCTTCCCCGACCCCGAAACTCCAGTCACGCAGACGAACAGCCCCAGCGGAATGCTGAGATCAAAACCCTTTAGGTTGTTCTTGTTTGCCCCTTTTAACAGCAGACGTTTTTCTGGTAGCCCGTGTCGTCGCTCAATGGGTACGGGAAAAGTGACCGCTCCGTTCAAATACTGGCCAGTCAAACTGAAGGCGTTCTTTAAGAGCTCGTGGGGAGGGCCTTGAAATACAATTTCACCACCCAGTTTTCCGGCGCCGGGCCCCAAGTCCACGACGAAATCAGCTGCTTCAATCGTGTCCTGATCGTGTTCCACCACGATAACCGAGTTCCCTTGATCTCGGAGTGCACACAAAGTCCCAATCAGTTTTTCATTATCGCGCTGGTGCAACCCGATGCTGGGCTCATCCAGGACATATAAAACTCCAACTAGACTAGATCCAATTTGTGTTCCTAGGCGAATCCGCTGCGCTTCGCCGCCGGAAAGAGTGGCAGCAGAACGCGACAAAGTTAGGTAGGACAGCCCTACGTTTTCCAAAAAAGCGAGACGCGCAAGAATTTCCTTAAATATGGGTTCAGCAATAAGGTTTTGGTGCGACGGAAGAGTAACACTTTTCAAAAACTGACCACATTCATCCAGGGCCATTTCAGACACCTGGGAAATATTCTTGCCGCCGATAGTGATTGCCAGGGCCTCTGGCTTTAGTCGTGCCCCATCGCATAGAGAGCAGTTGCGGTGACTCAAGAAAGCCGTCAGCTCTTCTTCTTCGAACCTGTTTGTGCCCCGTCGCAAACGGCCTTCCAGTGAAGGGATGACGCCTTCAAATTTTTGACTAAAAGTGTGAAAACCCGTTCGCCCCGCTGCGCCGAACGAAACCTCCTGATCCCCCGACCCGTAAAGAATCACTTTTCGTCCAGCTTCATCAATTTTTTCCCAGGGGGTATCCAAGCCGAACTTAAATTGCCGCGCCACCGGATCCAGAATCTTTTCTTGCCACGACTTGCTTTTATCCGCCCACGCGGCAATCGCGCCTTCTCTTAGGGTGAGGGAGGGATCGGGAACTACTAAATCCGGATCAAACGCGGGCAAAGTTCCCAGTCCGTTGCAGCCGGGGCAAGCGCCTTGAGGATTATTAAAAGAAAAACCACGAGGTTCGATTTCTGCGAAACTCGAGCCGCAGCTGAGACAGGCGAACTTTGTTGAAAAAAGCCGAACCGAACCATCTACTGAGTTTTCAATCTCTGCCAATCCGTCCGCCAGCTGAGAGGCTGTCTCAAGCGCTTCGGCTAAACGAGACTCGATTCCCGTTTTCAGGATAAGGCGGTCCACATAGATAGAAATATCGTGCTTAAACGTCTTTCTCAGCTTGATAGGCTCCGCCAAGCTAACTTCGGTTCCGTCGATTTTGGCTCGTACAAACCCTTTGGCACGGTACTCGGCGAGTTCTCGCTGGTATTCCCCTTTTTTCCCTCGCACCACAGGCGCGAGAATCGAAAACCGAGTTCCTTGAGGGAGAGCTTGTACCTGCTCGACAATCTGCTGAACCGTCTGTGTTTGAATTGGGCTTCCGCACTGAAAGCAATGGGGCGAACCGACTCTCGCATAAAGCAATCGAAGATAGTCGTAAATCTCTGTAACGGTTCCTACCGTTGATCTAGGGTTGCGGCTGATGTTTTTTTGTTCGATAGAAATCGAAGGAGAAAGCCCTTCGATAGAATCTAGATCGGGCTTGCGCATTTGGCCCATGAACTGACGCGCATAAGCGGACAAAGATTCGAGGTAGCGCCTTTGGCCTTCGGCATAAATCGTATCAAACGCCAGAGAAGATTTTCCTGAACCACTCAAGCCAGTGAAAACCACGAGGCGATTTCTGGGTATGGTTACGGAGATGTTTTTGAGGTTGTGCTCTCGGGCTCCTCTAACGGTTATTTCAGTGGCCACGGACCTTCAAACTTCTTTCCTAGGAGTGGAGCTTGGACAACACCACATCCTCCATTACTTTGCGGATTTCAGCGAGGCGTTTTTTGGTTGTAGCCTCGAACCGATATACCAGGACCGGCTGGGTGTTAGAGGCGCGCACTAGCCCCCATCCATCTCCAAAGTCGATACGGGCCCCATCGATTGCGTTCACTTTGAGGCCCTTTTTTTCAAACTCCTCGCGGGCTTCTTTTACTACTTGGAACTTTGTTTCGTCGGAGCAGTCCACTCGCAGTTCAGGGGTAGAGAATGACGGCGGCATGTCAGAAAGCATTTCTGCTGGTGACTTTCTGCTCTCGGCTAGGATTTCAAATAGACGTGCAGCAGCATAAATCGCGTCATCAAAACCATAGTAGCGGTCTTTAAAGAAGACATGGCCACTCATTTCTCCCGCTAATAAAGAGTGGGTTTCTTTCATTTTGGCTTTTATCAGACTGTGCCCGGTCTTCCAAAGCAAGGGTTTGCCGCCGTGCCGGCTAATATCGTCGAAAAGCCGGTGTGAGGCTTTAACGTCGGAAATAATCGTAGCCCCTGGGTTTGCTTTGAGCACCTGGCGCGAATAGAGCGCTAGTAGCTCATCGCCAAACAAGATCCGTCCGGTCGGATCCACTGCACCAATGCGATCGGCATCTCCGTCAAACCCAACGCCAACGTGGGCACCTGTTCGTTGTACTTCCCGAATACAGTCTTGGAGGTTTTCCGCAACTGTGGGGTCGGGATGGTGATTAGGAAAAGTTCCATCAGGCTCAGAAAAAAGCTCGATGACTTCACAGCCGAGGCGGCGGAAAAGCTCAGGAGCCACCATGCCGCCCATACCGTTTCCACTATCACAGACGACTTTGATGCCGAGCGGGTGTTTGATGTCCGCAAGAATTCTATCGTAGTAAGCCTCCGTGATCGAAGTAGAGTGAACACTACCCGCGCCTTGGAAAAAAACCTTCGACTCCCAAATGCGCCGGATTTCTTGAATCTGGTCCCCATGCAGAGTTCCGGAGCCCAGGGCGATTTTGAATCCGTTGTACTCTGGCGGGTTGTGGCTTCCGGTGACCATGATTCCCGCATCAGCCTTAAGATGAAACACTGAAAAATAAAGCAGTGGTGTGGGAACTAATCCGATATTCGTTACTTTGAGGCCCGACTGAGCCAGGCTGCGCACCAGGCACTCCACAATCCGCTCGGAAGAAACTCGACAATCGTACCCGACGGTAATGGTTTGAGCGCCGCCCTTCTGAGAAAGGTAGGTGCCAATCGCGCGGCCCAGCGGATCCATGCGGTCATTGCTGAAGTCGGTGTCCGCAACTCCGCGAATGTCATATTCTCTAAAAATTTTTGCGCTAGCTGCCACTTTTGATTTCCTTTGGTTCATCAAATCGCCGTATGTGCGCTTCGCTCTTTTTTCGCTGAATCCAAAGCGCCATTTTTTTCTCGAGTTCTTGAGAGCGATACTGATTTCGAAGCTCCGACTTTTTGTCCTCAGGAAGATCCGCAAATGTGAGTGCCTTAGAGGAAAGTACTTTAATGATGTGAAAGCCGGCTTGAGACTTTACAACCTGAGGATAAACTTTGCCCACAGGAGTTTGTTTGGCCGCGTTTCGGAAGCTCGGCAACATGGCATCTAGCCCCAGCATGCCCAAGTCACCTCCGGTCGAAGAGGTTGCCTGATCATCGGAGTAATCGGCAGCTAACTTTTGAAAGCTAGAGGGTGCCGCGATCGCCGCCTTGAGCACTGTTGCAGCCCGCTCGGCACCAGCCTTGCCTTTGGTAGTGATTAAAATGTGAGCAATCTGGTAACGCGTGCCCTGATCGGCCGAGGCCCCGTTGCGCAACATAAAATGCCTGAGTTCCTCGTCTGATACTTCCATCGAGGGTTTCAGCTCGCGTTCTACGAGGTTTCGCCTTTCAAGCTGCCGTCGAATTCCATCCCGGTATTCGGCAAAACTGGTGCCGAGATCCTGGAGTCGAGCCTTTAACTGAGCTTGGTTTATTCCGTTACGTTCTAGAATAGTCCGGATGTGGCGATCGATTTCCTGGTCCGAAGCGGTGAGTTCAAGTTTTTTTACTGCCTGATCGAGTAATTTTTCTTCTACCAAGAGCTGCAAGATCGCGTCATCTGTATTTAATTTGGCGGGGTCCAGTCCACCAAAAAGCTCCTGAAAGTTTTTTTGTTTGGATTTGGCGCGAAACGCTGCAATGTCAGATTGGAGAATAATATCGTCATTTACGGTGACTACACTTCGGTCCAATATGCGTTTTGCCCAAAGAGGAGAACAGACCACCAAAAAAAGTAGTGTGCTAAATAGAGTTCGAAAAAAGAGATTCATTTCGATAGATTTCGCCGTCCTTCAGCAGCTTGGTTACCCATTCTTTGTAGATTGAAACTTCTTTTACCTTTTTCAGGGCCCTGACTATGTCGTCCTTTGCCTCGGCAAAGGCAAGCTTCTTAGACGGTTGTTTCTCGATGACTTTCAAAAGGTGCACTCCGTATTGACTTTGAATGGGCGAGGAGACTTCTCCCACACTCAAAGCGAAGGCCTTGTTGAAAGCGGAAATTTTTTCGTCTTTCGAAAAAAACCCCAAATCTCCCCCTTTGGCGGCGTCAGGGCTGAGAGAGTATTTTCGGGCCGCGGATTCAAAAGTAATCTGGCCAGCCACGATCTCCTGACGTATTTTGGACGCTTCTTCCTGAGTGGGAACGACAATTTGATAAGCATGCACGCGCACAGGTCGAATAAACTCGTCGGAATGCTGCTTGAAATAAGCCTGAAGCTCTTCATCGGAGACCATCGTTTCCGTGCCAAACAATGTCTCCGTTATTTTTTCAATGAGGAGTTGATCCGCAATCCGCTTACGCAAAAACTCTTCGGTGGTGTTTTGTTTGCGTAGCATTTCTTCAAAACCACCTGGCGGGTACCCATCTTTCCAATTGGACAGCCGGCCCTCGACTTCTTCTTTTGCGATTCGGAGCTGTTTTTTTGCGGCCTCTTGCCTCAAAAGCGTAAGAATCAACGCTTCATTCAAGGCCCTAATTTTGAGCTGGTTGGTAAGCTTTGGGTTTTTGCTTAATATCTCATCTTGCTGAGCTTTAAGCTGATTGAAGCCCAGCGAAAACTCCGCCATCGAAACAGCCTCCCCATTCACTCGGGCGACAACCTGATCGGCGGGCAAGGACGCTGTTCGCGTACAAGCGCAGACACCCAATATTCCGGAAATAGAGAGGAAAACATACCTTCGCAGCATGCCTCCCAGGGTACCGGAATACCCGCAGTGCGGCAAGCTCGCCGGGCATGCTAGGCTGGCCCCCTTTCACGCGGTAAGATAAGAGCATGATAAAGCTATCCGCTCCCGGTTTATTCCTCCAGTGCGCTTTCCTTGGCGGCCTCGTCGTTAGTGGCCCCGTCTTTGGCAAGAGCCAGCTTTGGGGAGTGACGGTCCTCGGAGACCGTCGGGGGGAGGTTGAGCCGTGTGGTTGTCCCAAGATTCAGTTGGGTGGGGTGAATCGGTTGATTTCGTTTCAAGCGACCCAACGCAAAGACCTCGCCCTGCGACTGGTTTTGGAGTCAGGCAACACGTTTTTTGAAATTCCTCAGCTTCCCCCACGGAGGCAGGAACTTGCCTCAGCCAAGGCAGAGCTCATTGCGGATGCTTACCGTCAGATGGGGGTCGATGTGATGGTTCCTGGCCCTCGGGATTTGGCTTTGGGCAAAGAGGCCTTTGAAAAACTCGCCGCCCGAGCTGGGCTTAAAGCTGTAGCCGCCAACTGGTTGAAAGACGATGGCTCCCCTGTCTTTGCTCCTTACGCCATCGTTGAAAAGGCGGGAGTGAAAATCGGTGTCACTGGACTGGCGAATGAATCGGCTGCCCCTGGTTTGGGAAAACTCGTTCCAGCAAGAGGCGCTCTGGAATCCGTCGTCGAAGAACTCAGGAAAAAATCTGTCGATGCGGTGGTGTTGATCGCCCAACACGAAACCGATTTGGAAAACTTGCGTTCTCTGGCTTTCGATATCGTGGTTGTCCCCCCGCAGGAGGGCGGGAAAAGTGTCAACACGGTCACTTGGGATTCCAAGACAAAAGAAATCATTTTTGAAAAACACGATCTCGGCCCTCAGTTTGGCAAGAGCCCTGCTTTTGCCTCGCGCTACGAAGAGTTTCAAAAACGGGTGAGAGGCCTGGCTGTAGATCGCGCAACCGTATTTGTTCCAAAAGACAAGGGTGCCTTTGTTTCTCAGGCCGGAACCTGCCTACAATGCCACGAGGAGCAGTACCGGTTTTGGGAAGCAACCAAGCATGCTTCAGCGTATTTGGTTTTGTACTCTGACAATCAGCATTTCAATCCGGAGTGTATCGGGTGTCATTCGCTCGGGTATGGCACGCCGGCCGGTTTTCAGGACATCACCGCTCCTATTCGCCTGATGGATCAACCTCGTCGAAAATCAGGAGAAACCCCTTTTGTGGAGAAGTTCATGAAAGAGGTTTTCGAAGGCGATACTAAAGGCGCCCTAGACTCCCGATTGCAGCCCGAGAGGTATGCGGTGTTGAAAAAAAAATACCACGAGAAAATCCATGGTTGGCAGAAAGAAGGGAAAATAGAATCGTTGTCTATGGGTGTGCAGTGCGAACATTGCCACGGAAATCGAAGCGCTCATCCCGGCAAGCCATCCAAGGCGCCAAGTCGAGTTCAAAAGTCGGCTTGTTTGCAATGCCATGTGCCACCTCGGGATGAGAGTTTTGTTTTTGCTCAGGATTTAAAACAAGTCGCCTGCCCAAAAATGAAAAAACCCCGAAAATCCTAGAGGGTGCCGCACCGCGGCTTTCTATTAACCCCCCTGTAAGTGAGATAATCTTAGGCCTACTCATGCGGGTCTTGCTACTGAACCAAACCTACTACCCCGATCCGGTTGCGACTTCGCAACAGCTGCGGGACTTTGCGCGGTATCTCAAGTCTGAAGGTTGTGAGGTTACCGTGATGACCAGCAGGCGAGCCTACGACAACCCTAAGAAGACCCACCCAGCCGAAGAGTGGGTGGACGGAGTGCGTGTTGTACGGGTGGCGTGCACCGGCTTTGGAAAACGGAGTTTTTTCCACCGGATGGTGGATGGGTTTACGTTTGAATGCTTGCTGCTGTGGAAACTCCTCTTTTTTCGTCGACAGGACCTTGTTATCGGGTTTACTTCCCCACCCCTCGTGGGATTTGCGGCGCTCTTGTTTTGTGCTCTTCGAGGGGGAAAATGTGTTCAATGGATCATGGATCTGAATCCGGATATCGCTTTTGCAGTGGGTTACTTGAATCCGCGATCTTTGCTGGGGCGTTTTTTGACTTTTGTCCTGCGGTTTACCGTGCGTTACAGCGATTATGTGATCGTCCTAGATAGGTGGATGCGCAGCCGACTTGTCGCTCATGGAGTGCGTGCAGAAAACACGGTGGTGGTACCCCCATGGCCCGTGAGCGAATCTCCAACGCTGGATTCGCAGTTGGGCAAGAAGTTTCGAGCCCGACATGGATTGGGACATAAGTTTGTCGTACTTTATTCGGGGAATCATTCGATTGCCCATTCGCTTGATACTGTTCTCGAGACAGCTCTTCGGTTGCGGGACGATCCAAATGTGCTTTTTTTGTTTATAGGCGGTGGGTTAAGAGAAAACGATGTGACCTCTTTTCGGGAAACGCACCGTTTGTCCAACATACGACAGTTGCCTTATCAGCCCCGCGAGCTTTTGTCCGAATCACTTTCGGCGGCAGACCTCCATTTGGTACTCATGGGGAAAGACCTATCTGGGCTTGTGCACGTTTCAAAAATCTACGGGGTCTTGGCAACCGGCCGCCCCTACGCGTTTATCGGGCCGCGCAGTAGCCACGTCGCAGATCTTCTGGCGGAATGTCCCTACGGTTTTGCGGTGGAATCTGAAGACGTAGATGGTTTCGTGAAAACAATCGCTATGGCAAGGGCGCTCACTGAGGCCCAAAAGCGCGAAATTTTTCAGAAGAACACTGCCTA
The DNA here is from genome assembly GCA_964611895.1 of uncultured Pseudobdellovibrionaceae bacterium. Lineage (GTDB taxonomy): Bacteria > Bdellovibrionota > FAC87 > UBA2466 > UBA2466 > JAIEOG01. The sequence goes on along the minus strand of CAZTDN010000013.1, from coordinate 56,328 downwards.
CGCTCGGGAAAACTGCTCCACCAAACAGTCGCTGGCTACATTCATGAGCCAAGTCGTGGAGCCGCTCCGGTCCCCCCAGTTATCCATTGGGGAGCTTTCACCCCATCAGTTGCCCTCGCGCGCGTAATTCCGGTTCCAGGAAGGGATTTCGATACTGATGTCGGCTTCTCCAGAGGGAACACACTGGCAAGCAAGTCGGGAGCCGGTTTTCAGGTCGGGGGCCATATCGAGCATGTCATTTTCGGCTTCCTCTACTGACGAGCAAGTTTCCGCCCCCTGCTTAACGTACACATGGCAGGTCGCGCAGGCACAAACGCCACCGCAAGCATGGTCCATTTCCACGCCCGCGTGCAGCAAAATATCCAAAAGGCTGCCTGGCAAACCCGTGTCTCCGTAGGGTATTTTGCTGGGATCCACTTCGATGACTTTGTTGGCGTTTTCCACGCGCACTATGAACTTTTGAGTAGGGAGCTTCACTTCAGGGTCCTTAATGTAGGGGTTTGTTCCGCCCATGGTCGTTTCCTTATGGCGTGGTAACCTAGCCGATATGATCCGCATTGTGAAGATCTCAGTCCTTTTCTTGCTGGCGACAGAGCTGCAGGCAGTCCCACTATCGATTCACCAGCTTCGAGACCTGCAGCAGCAACCTTGTGTTTTTATTCACCCTTGGGCAAATTGGTGTTCGACCTGTGTGGTCGAGCTGCCCGGCCTTATCCCGCAGCTCGCAAAATGGAAGCACGCAAAACCGGCGGTGATCGACATTAGTGGAGAGCAAGGGCAGCGAACATTCTCCAGGAACTGGCAAGTCTTGCGTGAGAGTCCCATGACACTGTATTCGAAACCCTTCAAAGCGAATGATGCTGAATACCAAAAGCAAATCGATTCCGAGTGGGACGGTTCGCTGCCGTTCTCTGTGCTTTATATCAAAGGGAAAAAAAAGAAGGCGTGGACAGGTAAACAAAAATTTGACGCGCTTGCTTTGGAAGTGGAATCCCTTTGTCGCTAAGCGCTAGCTCTTCGACAAGAAATCAGGCTATAATAGATATTAGGTAAGCTCTCTATTTTTCCCAAACATTTTATAACCGTCTTTTGAGGACAAAAAAATGCTGCGAACAAAATCGCTTTCGGTTTTTCTTGTGCTTTTAGGAATTGGAATCAACGCCAATGCGGCCAGCAGCACGATCAACCGCGGTGGCTTAGGGTTTCTTTTCCCTGACAACAACAGTTTTTCAAACCCCGGGCAGTTTGCTGATAGCCGTGGATTTGCCGTCGAAGGCGTGTATGGCAGAACTACTGCCACCACCCCGACGCAATCACTCACCCCATCAATGGTATTCGGCAATGGTTCGTTCGGAATGGGGGCGTATGGGTCACGTTCGGGTACCGAGCTGCTCACCACTGCTGGAGTGACCGATACCATTGGGGCTGGGTTGGGAATCTCGCTGTTTAAAGGCCGAGCCACTTTTGGTGCCAAGTACGACAAAGTCCTTGGTTCCGCCAACAACGGCACCGTTTCGGGTACGTTTACACTGAATCCAGCCGGGGCTAAAGGCATGGCGATCGGAGTGGGTTATACCCGCGACATCACCGCAGGAACCAACGCAGTTTCGGCGGGGCTCGGATACTCCTTCATGGGGAACAACAACATCGAAGTGGATATCAGTTTCCCGAGCATTTCTGCTCTGGGAACTTTTAACCTTGGTGCGTACTTCACCATGATGAAAAGCATGATTTACCTGAGTGGTGGATACCTCATGCAAAACTCGGGAACGATGATTCACGGGGCAACTGGCCGCCTGGGCTTTTTGCTTGGGCAGCAGGTGGATTTTTCGGCGACGGGCACGTACTTTTTTGTGACCGGGTCGACAATTAGTTACGGTGGTTCGTTCCGCGTAGCATTCTGATTTTGTTTTGAAGCATTGTCATTGCGGGGCCTTGTTCGAGACTTGTCTCGAGCGAGGCCTTCGCGATGACTGACGGTTGGCCAGTAATCTCTCTCTCCCGATTTTTCCGGCTACTTCTATCTTTCATCCATGACCATTCGAGCCAAAATAATAGGCTGTTTTGTCCTTATTCTCGCTTTGTTCGGGGCGGCATCCTTTTACCATTACATTCGGTCCGGAAAGACCAATCAGCGTTTGGTGCTGGTGAACGAGCTCTTTCTGCCTTTCTCGCGCCATGTGGCTCAACTACAGGGCGGCGTGCAGGGTCTGGCGGACGATGTGCGTCGATTTTACTTTGCAAGCGGGACATCCGCTGAAGACAGCACGCTCTCCCGAATGGTGCGGGATCTGTACCCGTATATGATCCGGAAGCACTTCTCGGAGGCGGAAGCACTTTTGCTCAAGTCCAACAGCGGGCCGCACGCAGCCATAGTCGCAGAGTTGGCCCAGATTCTCTCTGGCGCTTCGAAAACTTTCGATCTTCTTAACGGAACCCAGGATAGAACTCATTTTGAGAAAAGCTACTTGGAGCTTCGAAACCAGCTGAATGCATTGTCCGCGAAAGTCGATGATGAATCTCAAAAGGTGACATTGGCCGCCCAAGCCGAAGGGCGTGAGACTCTCATCACTTGGTTAGCTTTGTCCTGGATACTGGTCGGTCTTGGAGTGGCCACTTTATTTTTATCGCACCGAGTTCTCCGCTCCCTTCCTTTGCTAATCGAAAGTCTGCGCCAAATGGCGGACGGAGACTTTGAAAAAAGCCTAAAAGTAGATGCGGGAGATGAGCAGGAAATCGCTGAGCTGGCGCGACAGTATAATCGAATGCTGAGCGCGTTGCGCGAACGAGATCGGAAGATTCAAGAGCAGCAAAGAGATCTGCTTCAGTCAGAACGCCTGGCTGCGGTCGGGCAGCTATCCGCGGAAATCGTGCACGAGATTCGCAACCCTCTAAACTCCATTAGTCTTAATATCGACTGGTTGCAGTCCGAGCTCCAGGATCAAAACCCTGAAATCACCAAAACTCTTTCAAGCATTTCTCGTGAGGTCGAGCGTCTCCATCAGATCACGGAGAATTACCTCATTCGAGCCCGCATCCCGGCGACGGCGTCGGCTCGCACGCCCGTACATGATCTATTGAAAGAAATTGTCGTTTTTTGTGCGGAAGAGGATCGAGCACGGAACATCCAGGTAGATTTGAATTTATTCCCAGACGAACTTTTTGTTCAAACCGATCGCGCAAGGTTAAAGCAGGCTTTCTTGAACATACTTCGCAACGCCCGTGATGCAATGCCGAGAGGTGGCAAGATTTCGATCGCAACAGAAGTAAATCAAAATGTTTTCAATGTGAAAGTCTCAGACTCCGGAAGCGGAATGAACGATGCAACTCGAAGGCAAACTTTCCAACCCTTCTTCACCACGAAGCAGGATGGAACGGGCCTTGGGTTGATGGTAACGAAAAATATCGTCGAAGAAGCTCGCGGGTCTATCTATTGTGAAAGCAGCATCGGACAGGGAACCACTGTGTTTTTTCAGTTTCCGGTCTGATGATGGGGGACGCCATGCAAGGGTATCGTATCGTCGTCGTAGACGACGAGGCAGCCAATCTAGAGTCACTCGAAAGAATCCTTAAGTCTGATGGTGCGCAAGTAACAACATTTCAAGATGCGGAATCCGCTTTGAAGTGGGTGCAAAAGGGCGCTGCGGACGTGCTGCTAACCGATCTCAGAATGCGGTTTATGGATGGTATAGGCTTGCTAGAAGCCGTGAAGCGCGTGGACCCTACCGTTGAAGTGATTTTGTTAACTGCATTTGGGACGGTGGAGCTCGCCGTCGAAGCCATGCGTAAGGGCGCATACGATTTTGTTACCAAACCGCTCCAGCGTCTCACCGTACTGCGTACGGTGCACCGTGCTCTAGAGAAGCGGCGATTGGTAACCGAGAACCAGGGATTGAAGGAAGAGTTGGAACAACATTTGGCGGCCAGTGGGAGAGAAGTTGTAGGCAAGTCGGAAGCCATGCAGAGTTTGATGATTACAGTCAATCAAGCAGCCCGAAGTCGAGCCAGTGTTTTGATCCAGGGAGAGAGCGGGACAGGTAAGGGTTTGATTGCCGAGTATATCCATCGTGCTGGAGCGCCGGGAAATGGAATTTTTGTAAAGATTAACTGCGCAGCGATTCCGGAAAATCTTTTGGAAGCCGAGCTTTTTGGGTATGAACCGGGAGCGTTTACTGGGGCTTCCAAGAGAAAAAAAGGTCGGGTTGAGCTCGCCGATGGTGGGACATTGTTTCTGGACGAAATAGGAATTGCACCGGTGGCTTTTCAGACCAAGCTGCTTCGTTTTCTGCAAGAAGGGGAGTTTGAGCGATTGGGAGGAAATGAAACCCATCGAGTCAAAACCAGAGTGATCAGCGCCACGAATAGCGATTTGGCGCAGGCGATCAAGCAAGGAGTTTTCCGCGAGGATTTGTATTACCGATTGAACGTTGTAAATATTCACGTTCCAGCGCTTAGAGCGCGCAAGGAAGATATCCCCCTGTTGGCACAAAAGTTTATCGAGGAGTCGGCCAAGAAAAACCAAAGAGAGGTTCCACTCATCACGCCGCAGGCGATGGAAAGCTTGGTAAATTATGGTTGGCCTGGAAACATCCGCGAACTGCAGAACGTCATGGAACGAGCTGTAGTGCTCAATCGCACGGGTGTTATTGAGAGCTCCGATCTTCCGGTCGATGTCGGGGGCGAGGGGCAACCCAAAACGGTAACCATCCCTCTGGGCTTCTCACTCCGACAGGTTGAGCGTTTAATGATGGACGAAGTGCTGAAGGTCTCTCATGGAGATAAGAAGCAGGCAGCCAAAATATTAGGAGTGCATCCTCGGACAATTCACCGATATTTAGAAAACAGCGAGGAGCCTCTCAAACCAGAGTCCTTGGTTCCTCCGGCGCTCGACAGCGAGATTTTATAGAATTTAAGTGCAGTTGAGGGTTCGGTTGGGTAGTAAGAATCCCTATGTTTTTGGATGCGACTGTAGAACTGAGCTTGTTGACCGTAACGTTGTTGGCGGCGGCCACCGCGTTTTGGTGGAAGAGCCGAAAACGGCCGGTTGAATCGGAAAAATCCGTCGAACAGCCCAAGTCTGTTCTTGAGGCAGCGCTAGCCAAAACGCGCAAGCATTGGTGGTCAGAACTGGCGTCGCTCCTGAAGCGAAAGCCCTCTGAATTGGTTGGAGAAGAATGGGACGCGCTCGAAGAAAAACTTTTGATTTCCGATGTTTCCTTGGCCACTTCACGGCTGCTTTTAGGCGCCGTGAAGGAGAAGAGCGCTCAGGATGAGGCAGTCGACTTAGCTGAGGCGCTAAAACAGGAAGTTGAGCGCTTGTTTGGCGAGACTGAAGACGGGTGGACTGTTCCTGCGGCTCCCCGGCCTCTGGTAGTTAGCGTGGTAGGAGTGAATGGTGCAGGCAAGACGACTACCGTTGGCAAACTTGCTTTTAGATTTTCTCAAAGCGGGCATTCTGTTTTGTTGGGAGCTTGCGACTCATTTCGTGCGGCGGCTATTGAACAGCTGCGAGTTTGGTCGGAGCGGGCAGGCTGTCAGTTTGTGGCTGGGCGAGAAGGCGCAGACCCTGGCGCAACCGCCTTTGATGCCGTTTCCGCTGGAGTATCGCGGGGAGTGGACGTTGTTCTGTTGGACACGGCGGGACGCCTGCATACTAAAACGCACTTGATGGATGAATTGAAGCGCATCCACAAAGTAGTAAAAAAAGTTTTGCCCGATGCGCCACACCAGGTTTGGTTGGTCGTTGACGGAACGCTAGGTCAGAACTCCATCGTTCAGGCCAAGCAATTTCATGAGGCCTTAGGATTGACCGGTGTAGTGGTTACTAAATTGGATGGTACGGCAAAAGGCGGCGCCGTTTTGTCCATTGCTTCCGATTTAAAGCTGCCTGTCCGTTTCATCGGTTTAGGGGAATCTCTGACCGATTTAGTACCTTTTGATAGCAAGGCGTTTTCACAAGCGTTGCTAGCCTAAGCCCGTTTTTAAACGCTGTTCTTTCACTCAGAAGAGGTCCCGTGCGACCAGAATTTCTCAAGTTATTGGGGGGTTCCACACTTCTTATTTACTCGATTGCGGAGCTGTCCAAGAGTATTCAAATGTTAGCTGGGTCGCACTTTCGAACCTGGCTGAACCAAACGACGAGTAGCCGTTGGCGTGGTCTTGCCTTGGGCAGCGTCCTGTCTATGCTCTTGTGTAGCAGTGGCGCTGTCACTGCAATGTTGGTCTCGCTCGCGAATGCGCGCCTATTGTCCTTGCCCCAAACGCTTGCGGTTTCTTTGGGCGCTGGAATTGGTTCCACCCTCATGGTTCAAATGCTGGCGTTCAAGGTGTCCGAGTATGGGATGGTGATCCTGACGCTCGGTTTTTTGGTGGAAACGATCGCAGCGCACCCGTGGGCCAAACGTTTTGGGCGGGTGACTTTGTTTGTGGGGATGGTGTTTTTCTCTCTCGATTTGCTTGTCGAGGCGGGAGAAATGCTCCGCCAAGAACCACTCTTTGTTAAATTTTCCAACTCGTTCAGGGACAAACCCCTTTTTGGTTTTGTGATTTCGGCACTTTTTGCCGCATTCACGCAAAGTAGCTCTGCTACGGTTGCGTTCTCTATGTCGCTGCTCGTGGCGCAACAGGCCACTGTTTTAGAAGCACTTCCTTGGATTTTTGGGGCGAATCTAGGCAATGCTGCAACCGGATATTTTTCGAGTTTGAGTGCTGATCTCCCAGGCAAGCAGGTAGCTTTGGGGAACTTGCTTACAAAAATTGCGGGGATCGGTTTCTTGTGGCCTCTACAGGCGTGGTTCGCTGCGAGTTTGGAAATGCTGGGAGCAGGGGTCCGTAGAGAAATCGCAGTGGCCCACACTTCGTTCAATATCGTTGTGGCGCTCGTGTTTCTGCCCCTTTTGCCCTACGGCGTGAGGCTGGTGACTTTTTTGTTGCCTAACAAAGAGGATAAAGGCCCGTTCCACTATCAGTATTTGGACTGGGGAACGTTAAACACGCCAGAGTTAGCACTTGCACAGGCGCAGCGAGAGCTGATGCGATTGTCCGATTCAGTGGAAAAGTTGTTTGGGCAGTGCCTGGTCTTCTTTCAGACCGGCGACAGCCAAGCGGTAGAAGAGTTTCGAGCAAATGATAAGGTCATTGATTTTCTTAATAAGGGAATTAAGCGGTTCTTAACCAGCTTAACCCAGAATGAAATGACTCAGGAGCAAGTTGATAGAGAGTTTGAAATACTGATTCGAACCAATGACATGGAAAATATCGGCGATATTATTGCAAATAACATCATGGGATTGGTCCACAAGTGTCGAGCCAAGGGGTATGAGTTTTCAGAAGAAGGCTGGAAGGAGATCAATCAGTTTCATCTCCAAGTTTCTGAATGTTTGCGACTGTCTACGTCCTACTTCAGCGCACAGTCTGTGGGTTTGGAAAAAGAGCTTCTTAGGCGGTTTGATGAAATTGAGCGGGTTTCCTTAGCGTTAACCGAGCGGCATTTGTTGCGCCTACACAGCGGTATCAAAGTCAGTCAGGATTCTTCGTCCGTACACTTGGACCTTTTGGGACACATGGTGCGGGTTGCTGCCTTGAGCATAAACACATTGAAGGTTCAGGGCTCACGCCAACCCAAACAAAGAGCTGGTTAAAATGGCAAAAACCCGGTACAGGCTGCGTAACGCTCAACTCGAAGTATTGGGGGAGTATTACGAAAAGGAACTCTTTGCCCAAATACTTTCAGGGAAGCTCACTGGCGAAGAGGAAATTGCCCAAGCACCCTTTCAAAAATGGGTAAAAGTAGCCTCGCACCCCATTTTTTTCGACGGATTTATTCGACGTTTGTACAAAAAAGACTATGGCTTACCTGAAGAAGAAGCCGAAGTCTCTTCGCGAGAGTCCGTAGAACCCAGCATTACCAATCACGAACATTCCTCAGAGGGTACAAACCGCTCTGAGATTGAGGCGCTCTTTGGGAAAGAGCCTGATGTTCCAGCCGGAGGCGGCACGCAAGTACATGCTGCCGGGAAAACGGATCTCATCCTCATCGAGCCGCCCCCTGAACTTCTGCCCGAAGCGCATCCAGACGGCACTCCCCCAATAGAATCGCCTCTCAAAGCAGATCGAGCCCAATCGAAGTGGCTAGACACGCCAAGAAAACGCAAAGTGCTGTTGGGTGTCGTCGTGGTTGTCTTGGTTGCAGTCGTTCTGTGGCCTTCCGATCCGGATGTTGCAGTTATCACTGAAAAGGCGGTTACCGGAGAAAACTCACTGAGCTCGCTTTCGAACCCAGCAAGCGTGGAAGAAAGAGCCCAAACCCTGAGTTCCGAAGGCGCTGTTCTCATGGCTCAAGATACGTTGCTGTTCTATCGTGGAGCGCGTGAAGTGTTGAAGGACGCAGTCTCACTCAATGACAAAGATGCAGCACTTCTGGGAAAACTTGCCGTAGCAACCGCACGGACGGCAGCCTCGCTCTCCGATTCCCAACGCTTAAAAACAGAAATCCAACGTCTGATTCAACGTGCGCGCCTCACGGATCCCCATGCCTCCGATTTATATTTAGCAGAAGCCATTCTGGCTCAGGCGGAAGGCAAGCAAAACGACGCCAAGGCCCTTGCTGCAAAAGCCGGAGAGGCCGATCCAACCTCGGCGGAGAGTCTGCTGTTGACCGGCGAGTTGCACTACGCCTCGGGGGATCTGGAGCTCGCTCGAACTGCAGTAATGGGCGCCGTCAAACTCGATCCAAGCAGAGTGCGTGGCCGATATTATGCGGGCCTGATTGCTTTTGAAGGGGGTGACCTGGCCACGGCTAAATCGGAGGCGATTGAGGCATTGAAGCTAAATCCGCTTCACCCCAAAACATACCTGCTTTTGGCAGATATTGCTGCGCAAGAAAACCGGCTCAATGAAGCACGAGGATTGTATGAGACCTGTGGCAAGTTAGCCCGTTTCACCGTGCCTCTTGTGCCGGGAAAAGCTTACCAACGTCTTGGGGAAATAAACGAAATCACGGGCAATAAAGCGCAGGCGCAGAATGATTTTTTATTGGCCTATCATTATTTAGGGGGTCAAGGCGCCGAAGTGCGTAAAAAAGTTAAAGGGCTAGATTTGAGTGAGAAAAACTTGACTGCGTTGGCTGCTTCAGCCGAGTACCATGCAGCTTATTTTTCAGAGCAAGCCAATGGTCTGCTGAATCAGGGAAAACTCGATGAAGCGGTACGATTTTATCAAGCAGCGCAGTTATTAGAGCCGCAAAGTGGTATGGCGCTCATTCACGTTGGGGAAGCCTTGGAAAAAGCGGCCAGCTCGTACGAAGATTTCAGAAGGGTGATGAGCTATTATCAACGCGCCATCGATCGCGACCCGAAAGAACCCATGGGCTATATCAAGCTCGGTTCCCTTGAGTCTGAGCAGTATAATTTTGATCGAGGTTACAAGCTCATACTTCAAGCCGTCGCACTGGCCCCCGAGAGCGAAAAACCCTACGCGGCTCTAGGAAAACATTTTTATCGAAAACAAGACTACAACGAGGCCCTGAATCAGTTTCTACACGCGGCGAAAATCAACTCGGCGGACTCAGAAATTCTCTACTACGCCGGAAAACTAAGATTGATTTATAAGAAGGATGGCGCCAAAGACGCTATCCGATTTTTCAACCAAGCATACACGATCGATCCTCGAAATTACGATGCCTTGACCGAATGGCTAAAACTCAAAGTAGCAGCGCATGAAAAAAACTTTGCCGTTCGTTTTCTTAAGGAGCTGATTTCCGGCGACCCCAAAAATGCGCAAAACTACTGGGCGCTGGGTGAAATCTATGCCGAGGCAAAGGAATATCGACGGGCCATAGGTTTTTTCCACAAATCGCTCGACATCGACAACCGTCAAAGCAAAGTACGCATGTCGTTGGGAAAAGCGCTCGAAGCCGTCGGCGAACTGGACAAGGCCGTCGCCGAATATCGTTTGAGCTCACTTTTGGACCGAAGAAATAGTGAGGGATTCTACCGGGCCGCCGATTTGCTCTTTCAGATGAAGGCTTATCAGCAATCTGAAGACGTGCTGAAATTTCTGATAGGAGTGACGCCCAATTACCCAGGCGTACATCGGTATCTATCAAAGATTTATCAGCTTCGGGAGCTTAAGGACGCCGCTGTGGATCAGATGGTCCAGGAAGTAGCCAACAATCCAAATAACTATAAGTTTGTTTTGGAGCTCGCCGAACTTTACATGGAATACGAAAACTTCGACAAGGCCATTGAGGAGTTGAAGAAAGTCACGGCACTTCCCTCCCTGTCCCAAGCCCCTGAGTTTAAGGCAGAGAAGACACGTGCGTACCTACTTCTTTCCCGATGCTATCGAGCGAAAAATCTCCCCGAAAGTGGGGAGGCAGCGATCCATCTGGCGCTGAGCATTGATGCCAACGACCCTGAGTTGCATCGGGAACTAGGGTATGTGTACTATGCCATGCAGAGAGACAAAGAAGGCGTTAAAGAGTTTGAAATCTATCTTGAACGAAACCCCGCTGCAACGGACGCAACAGCTATCAGAGGGCTAATCAAGAGGATGACGATTGAGGAGTAGAAAGCCCCATGCTCGATTTGAGAACGGTTGTAGCCAATCCCGGAGAAGTAGAACAAGCTCTTGATAAAAGGGGAAATAAAGCTGCCAAAACAGCACTAGCTCTTGTCATTGAACTCGATGCGAAACGCCGCTCCACACTCTTGGAAGTAGAGGCTCTCAAAGCCAAACGAAACCAAGCCTCCCTTCAAATCGCCAATCTGAAAAAGAACAAAGAAGACTGCTCATCGTTAATGGAAGAAATGAAGTCCGTAGCGGCGCAGATCCGCGATTTGGATGCAGTGCTTGCGGAAACCGAAGAAGCACTCAAAACAGCCCTTTACGAGCTTCCTAACATTCCCGATGCGAGCGTCCCTGTTGGGCGAGTGGCTGAAGACAACCTCGAAATTCGTAAGTGGGGCAAGGTCCCTCAGTTCTCGTTCAAGCCCCTGACCCATGATGAGATCGGCGAAAAACAGGGGTGGATGCATTTCAAAAAAGCCGGTGAGGTCACTGGCGCCCGGTTTGTGTTTCTTACGGGGATGGCCGCTCGTTTAGAGCGGGCGTTGATTCAACTCATGCTCGATTTGCATACCCAAGCGGGTTACTTAGAGATGCAGCCGCCTTTTTTGGTGAACCGGCAGGCGCTGACTGGCACGGGCCAGCTCCCCAAGTTTGAAGAAGACGTCTTTCGAGTCGAAAAATTCGATTTTTTCTTAATCCCCACCGCCGAAGTTCCGGTTACGAATTTTCACCGCGAGGAAATCCTCGAGGAGAAGGATCTTCCCAAGAAGTACGTTGCCTATACGCCGTGTTTTCGTTCGGAGGCCGGGAGTTATGGCAAAGACACTAAGGGGCTAAAGAGACAGCACCAGTTCAATAAAGTGGAACTCGTTAAGTTTGCAAAGCCCGAAACATCGTTTCAGGAATTGGAAAGTTTGACGCTGGATGCAGAAAAGGTTCTTCAGGTTTTAGGGTTGCCCTACCGGGTGGTTTGTCTCTGCACTGGAGACATGGGTTTTGGTTCCGCAAAGACTTACGACATCGAAGTTTGGTCACCAGGCGCCAACGCGTACATGGAAATTTCATCCTGTAGCTGTTTTACCGATTATCAGGCTCGGCGAGCTGGGATCCGCTATCGAAGTGAAGTCGACCGAAAGGTTCAATTTGTTCATACCCTCAATGGCTCGGGATTGGCTGTGGGCCGTACTTTGATTGCATTGATGGAAAACTACCAAACTGCCGATGGCGGTTTCACCGTGCCAGAAGCGCTTAAAAAATATCTTTAAGGAGCTTTCGGTGTCGATGCCGGGGCCTTAGTCGGTACTGTGGAATCGATATCTTTGAGTCCAATCAGACAGGCTGACTTTAAGGATTGAGATCCGCTGTCTTTTGAGCAGGAACTGAGGATCTCTTTAGCTTTCTCTGCCGAGCCGGTGGCCTGACGTCCCAGGGTGAGGGCGGAAGCAATACGAGCAGACTCCTCACCATTTTCTTTCTTCAAAACCTTTTCGAGCGTGTTCACAATAAGTTCGGAGTGATCTCCACAAATACCCAGAGCAAGAATCGCTTTTTCTTGAATTTCAGCGTCATCGACTTCGTTGATAAGTTCAAGGAGTCGAGTGGAGAGAAGAGAATTCTTAGTTTCGGGCAGTGCATTGATTACATCCAACGTCGCCAAGAGTACGTCCGGATCATCGCTCTGGATGGTTTTTTGAAGTGCCTCCCAGGCGCGGGCGTCTTTTTTTGCTTGCGTCTGCAATCCCGATAGACAGTTTAAAGCAAGGGGAGTGTCTCGTTCCGTGGAACACTGGGCCAGTAGCTCGATCACTTTGTCCTGTCCCCGAGCTCTGGTGGCGAGGACCTTTACAATAGCGCGCCGAGTTTTGACGTTAGAACGTTTTCCATAGAGGTCCACCAAAGAGTCCAAAAATCCGCTTTCGGTACTCCCAAATTCCTCAAAATATTTGAGCAACGGAGCAATTTCTTCAACCTCTTCAGTGTTCTGAAGTGCTGCGGACAGCGCTTTTTGAACGGCCGGCGAATCGTCCTTACGAGCAATGAGGGTGCGAACGATCGTATTCTTCAATGCAGGTTCTGCTGCAAACTGAGAAAGCAGGAGTTCTCGGATTTGTCCTTCCTGGCTAGCCGATTTGGCATTGCCCAGCGCCTTTGTACATAAAACTTTGATTTGAACGTCTGGGTCTTTGGCGCAGGTCAGCAGTGTTTCTACCACCGTCGCTTGAAAAATGGGTTGTGTGTAATGGCTTAGCTTGAAGGCCATTACTTTTCTTTGTTCTGGATCCTTGCTCTCGCTCAAAGTCCTAGACCATAAAATCACTGGGTGAGTAGGCGGGGGTCCGAGGTTGGCTCGTCGTTTTCGGCGGGTATGCGCGTTCTCGCTGGAAGCAAGGAGCAGCACAAGTGCAAAGGCGCAATACAGTAGGGACTTTACAATATACATTTGTAATATTTCTTACCGCGGAAGGCCTGTGCTGTCATGACACAAGCAAAAAAAAACGGCCGACGCCGAAGCGCCGGCCGTGTATTCGGTGCCTACCTATTTGATATTGGGGAGATCCAAACGACCACCGGTCGAAACTTTCCCAGTGAGCGCCGAAATCGCTTTTGTCCCTTTTAGCAGGGCATCCACCACCTCTTTGTAGTCCCAAGAGGTGTTGTCCGACCAAGCCAGCGCCAAGGCGCCGGCAACGTGCGGGGTGGCCATAGAAGTACCATCCCAATGCGCCGTCATGCCCAAGAAGGGTATGTCGATCACAGTGTCTTGGTATCTATCACCCGGGACTGTGGACATCACTTTTACCCCTGGAGCGCCCAGTTTTACCGAGCGGGCTCCCCAGTTGGAGAAAGTTCCTAGCTGCTCTTTTTCGTCAATCGCCGCAACAGAGACAATGTTTGCAATGTTCAGGGTTGCGGGGATCATGGGCTTAGGATCGGAGTCGTTGTCGAATCCAAACGCACCGCCTTTGGCTTGATCCACACGGCCATTTCCGGCCGCGGCGCAAAAGATAACACCGGCTTTTTCGGCGCGTTCGATCGCTTCGATCAGCGCGCTGTCATCTTCATCGCCCTTCTCACCGCCCCAGCTTGCGTTGATGATTTTGGCGCCATTGGCGACAGCGTAGTCGATCGCTTTGATCGCGCTTTCTGTCGTGCCTTGGCCTTTTTCGGTAATAAACCGAAGTGCCATTATCTGCGCTTTTGGAGCAACACCGGCGACTCCGACGCCATTGTCCATGACTGCCGCAATCGAGCCAGAGACGTGGGTCCCATGGCCAGGATTACCTCCCCCAAACATCAGACCGAGCGTATCTACGGTCATGTCATAGGGTTTGTTGTCATCGACAGCAAAGTCCCAACCTACGATGTCGTCCACATAGCCGTTTTTATCGTTGTCGATCCCATCGTCAGGGATTTCTTTGGGATTGCGCCACATATTAGCAATGAGGTCTTGGTGGTTGTAGTCCACGCCCGTATCCGTCACCGCTACGATAATGCCGTCGCCCTGTTTGGACTTTGGCCAGACGCTAGGCGCACCAATTTGGGTCAAACCCCATGCTTTTTTAAGCACCGGGTCGGCGCCTGAGCGAGATGCTGGAGCTGCTTTGATGGCTGGGTTGTCTGCATAGCCACCGCCAAAAATGCCATCCAGAAAGCCCCCGCCGCCTTCGCCATCATCGCTGTCTTCGTCTGTGTCAAAGAGATCGAAGGGGTTGCTGCTCGCCATTTTGGCTTTATAGGCTTCGCGGAGAGCCTCGATTGATGGGTTAGCCAACATTCGAATCGTAAAATTCGGTTGAATGTAGCTTACTGAAGGTGACCAAGTAGGGAGTTGATCTGCCGTACGTACAGAAGTAGTCGTCCACTTATAGAGCATGCCAGGCTTACTCACCAATGTAAGAGAGCCGCCATTTTCTTTTATAAATCGCGCTTGTTCTTGGCCGATGGACTCGAAACGAACGAGGTACTCCGCGGCATGGGCCATCCCTGCCGCAAGGGAAATGCAAAGAACAGACATCCGAAAGATAATTCGCATAATGTCTCCCCAAGAGGGCGATCGCTCGCCCGGTATGTTTTTAACAATAGAATTTAACTTAAGCCCAGCTTGGTGCTGTAAAGATGTGCTACCGGTAAGGCTATTCTTCCTACAAAAAAGATCAATCAAGAAATAGAAGAAAGGCTAAGACAGAGGTAACAAACGATCACACTCTGGTATGATGGAGCATCTCACCGGAGGTTGCCACGCGTGGCCAAGAAAAAAACGGTACTGCTTTTCTGCAAACGACACCCTAAAGCCAAGGAAGCTGGCCAAAAGCTCTCTGCCTGGTTGACGAAAAAGGGGCTAGCGACAGTCGATGTAACCGATTCGGACGGGCGCTTGGAACGCAGTGCGGTACAAGGGGTGACTCTGGGCGTAGTGATCGGGGGAGACGGGACTTTCCTGACGCTTGCGCGCCGACTAGAGGATAAGACGCTTTTTCCGCTGCTAGGCATTAATCTTGGAACGCTGGGTTTTATTACCGAAACGACTCCCGACGCGATGTTCGAAGCGGTGGATGAAGCCCTTAAGGGTAAGTGCATCGAAGAACCTCGTCGCTTGCTTCAAATAGAAATCTGTCGAAAGGATGTCTGTCGGCTCTCTGGGGAAGTGTTTAATGATGTAGTAGTCACCAAAGATGCCCGGGCACCCATGTTGAAATTCAATGTTTTTGTGGGTGAACAACTACTGAGCTATGTGCGGGCCGATGGGTATATTGTCGCCACCCCCACAGGTTCGACAGCCTACTCGCTCTCCGCGGGAGGCCCACTGCTCCACCCCTCAGTAAACGGTCTGGTATTGGTGCCCATTTGCTCGCATTCACTTTCGGCGCGCCCCGTCGTAGTTCCTCAAGACATTGAATTGCGCATCACCCCAAAGGAATTTCGGGGAAAGGCTTACCTGGTTTTGGACGGACAGATAAATCACGAAATCGATGAGAAGGATTACATTCGGATTCGGACTTCCCAGACCTTTCTTAAATTGGTGCGGTCGCCAGAGCGGCATTGGACTGAGACAATCCGATCGAAACTCGACATGTCGTGATAAAATAAAAATCCAATGGCTGCTTCTATCGAATCCATCGCCGATAAAATTCGACAGCATCCCAAATTGGTAATTGCGGAAGACTTTGAAATTGCTATTCAGCGAAGTCGTGGGCTCACGACGCGGTACCAAAACGGCGATCTACAGACGCAGACAGAAACACGCCGTCTGTGGGTGAGCTTGAGAATTCAGCACCGCAAACGTGGAGGGCGGGCAACCGTTTTGAATCCCACTGAAGCGGGTTTGAATTACCTAGTGGAGTCTGCGTTTGAATCAGCTCAGCTTTCTTCTGTCGACCCGTGGTTTCGTTTTCCAAAATGGAGGAGTGTGACAGGAGCGCCGGTATCTTGCGATCCGGGATTTGCTCCCTACCCGTCTCTTTACGGCTCACTTCCGGAGGGCTGCGTACTTTTGGACGAGACCTATGAAGAAGCTTTGGTTGAGACTTACTTACGTCGAAAAACAGAGCGCTTTGACCTGAAGCATGCAGGGACATCTCATCATGGAGTGTTGGGGATAGTGGCTGGAGCGCCCGAGTCGCTCGTATTGAAGAAAGAAGAAAGGCAACAGTCGCATGTTTTGCAAGATCGCCTGGAGTGGATGCATGCGGTGGCCGCTGCCGCTAAACTTCGGGCCACGACGCCAGCGCGAGTATGCGGCAAAGGACGGCGCCAATTGATACTGAGTCCGCAGGCGGTCGCAGTTCTGTTGCATCAGCTGGGGCCATGCTTTCACGCGGATCGAATCCAGCGAGGCCGAAGCCCGTTAGCCACTTGTCTGGGAGCGCAAGTTTTTGGTGAAGCGCTAACGCTCGTAGATGACTCCAGCCGAGGCGATGCTGCGGCAACACAACCGTTCGATCTCGAGGGCGTTCCTACTCAGCGGACCGTATTGGTTGATAAAGGGATTGTGAAGAGTTGGTTGTTTGACGTTCAATCCGCCACTCGGGAAAACCGGTTGAGTACGGGCAATTTGCGCCGCCAGCAGGGGCAAATGCATGCATCCATATCCAGCGGGAATCTATTTTTCGAACCCGGAACCTTATCCAGGCAGGAACTGTTAAACAGTGTAGGCGCCGGAATCCTTGTCGATGAAATCACTCAGATCGAGCCGATAAACGAATTAGGAAGATATCGTGTGCAAGGGTTAGGGTGGCGGACGGCATTGGGTGAGTTGCAGGAGTCCCTGGTGGGGATCGAATGGAATTTGGACATTGGCTCTTTCTGGTCGGGCGCAGTTGCCGCCGCAAATGATTTGAGTTTCGAATCGGGCGTGGGTGCTCCTACTATCTTAATTGCGGATGTTTTGCTGGGCTAGCGAAAGGGTGGCTGCATGAAAGTAGCAGGTTTTGCGGCGACAGATATCGGCCTTAAGCGCAAGATAAACCAAGATGCCTTTCTGAAGGATGATGTCTTGCAGCTGTATGTGGTCGCTGACGGAATGGGAGGGCACCGGGGGGGCGAGGTGGCTAGTCGTCTCGCCGTGGAAGTGATGCAGCGGTATTGCCAAGAAAACCCCACGATGCCGGCGCGCGAAAAGGTCGATAAAGCGATCAACCTATGTTGCAAAGAAATATTTGATCAAAGCAAGCGAAATGCCGAATTGACGGGGATGGGCACCACAGTTGTGGCCGTGTTGATACAGGACGGTGTGGCGTATGTAGGGCAGGTTGGGGACAGTCGAGTTTATTTGCTTAACTCCGGCGGCATTTGGCAGATAACTGAAGACCATTCCCTCGTGAATGAAGAAATTCGGGCTGGTCGTTTGGCTGCGGGACAGGAAGCAACCTACCAGTTTAGAAATGTCATTACCCGATCTGTTGGGTACGAAGAAAAAGTCCAAGTAGATATTTATCGACGTCAAACAGCCCCAGGGGATGTCTTTTTACTTTGCACGGATGGCCTTTCGGGAATGGTCACGATTTCAGAAATCCAAGAGCTGCTCAGTAAGTATGGTCCCGAAATGGGGTTGAAAAGTTTGATTGGCCTCGCAAATGCCCGCGGCGGAGATGACAATATCACCGCCCTGGTGATTGAGGTTAATTGACGCTAGCGGGACGCGGTGATTCAATGGCGGGCTTGTTATGCTCATGAACTCTACAAAACGTTGGTGGCGAGAGCGCTTTGTCACGCTGATGGTTATTCCCGAGCGAACCCGCCGAGTTCACAAGCTAATTTTGCCTTTTTTTGCTCTAAAACTCGGGGTTGTTTTATTTTCGCTAGGAGCAGTTTTTATTTTGCTCATTGGGGTGGATTATATCCATGTGCTTGGCCAACTCGCGGAAAACAAACGGCTGAAGGGCGAAAATTTCCGCTTACGCCAAGATCTTCAACTCATTCGCAATAAAGTCGATTCGATGGAAGCGACCATTGAGAGAGTTAGAAATTATGCCAAAAAGCTCCAGATATTGACCGGTCAGGGGGGGCGGGGGGCAGTGGAGCTTAAGTCCTATGAGGACGAGGATCTCGAAAAGCCCAAACCCAAGCGGAGTTCCAAAATGGTTGTGCCGCCCGAGCGAGAGCCTGCAAGTTTTCGCAACTCCGCGACCCCTTTACCTGAGCGCGTGGATGAACTGCAGAGCGCAGGCGTCATCGCCGAGACAAATCTCTCTCAATTGCAGGTCTATTTTCTTGCCCAGACGGCCGTGATGGCGGCTACACCCTCGCTCTTGCCGATCAACGGCTGGATCTCCTCGAGCTTTGGTTACCGTCGACACCCTTATGATGGGTCTTATCGACTTCATGCGGGCGTCGACATTGTGGCTGACCCAGGAACCCCCATTAGAGCTCCTGCAGACGGGGTGGTCTTGTTTTCGGGCAATCGCTCTGGGTATGGCAAAGTAGTCGTGATCGATCACGGTTATGGAATCCACACTCTTTTTGGGCATAGCTCGAAACTTTTCGTAACGCCCGGCTCCCGCGTGAAGCGCGGCGAGAAAATAGCCGAAGTCGGTAACACCGGGCGCTCAACTGGTCCCCATGTACATTACGAAATTCGCAAACATGGCCAACCTGTAAATCCCACCGCATTCTTCGCTCAGACCCGGTTTTAAGACGGTTTTCAGTTCCCAACCGTTCTTGACAAGATTGAAGCCTGGTTTCTATTATTCGACGCAAACACGAGGTGAGCAGATGATTGAGGTCAAGAACCTGACCAAGGTTTACGGGGACCGCGTTGCCGTAAACGACATTACTTTCACTGTGAACAAAGGTGAGATTCTCGGTTTTCTAGGGCAAAACGGCGCCGGGAAAACCACCACCATGAAGATCTTAACTTGCTTCATGCCCGCCACAAGCGGGACGGCCTCTGTGGCCGGTTTTGACGTCTTCGAAAACCCCCTCGAAGTAAAAAGCCGGATTGGCTACCTTCCCGAGACTCCCCCGGTTTACAAAGAGCTGCTCGTCGGCGAATACCTAGCGTTCATTGCGGAACTACGAGGAATCCCCCACAAGGAACGGGCGCGGAAGATCGATAATGCGTTGCAAAAATGCAATTTGGGAGATGTTCGCGGCCGCCTGATAGGGAATCTTTCCAAGGGGTATCGACAAAGGGTAGGGATTGCGCAGGCGATCCTGCACGACCCAGCAGTTCTCATTCTGGACGAACCCACTGTTGGCCTTGACCCAAAGCAAGTGAGCGAAGCCCGGGGGCTCATCCGCTCCCTACGTTCGGATCATACAGTAATTTACAGTACCCACATTCTTTCCGAGGTTGCGGCTTCGTGTGATCGGATTTTGATCATTGATAAGGGCAGGATCGTAGCCAAAGAAGCTTTGAATGAAGTGGGAAATGCGGGGACTGCCATTAAAACCGAATTGGTGGTTCAGCACTTGAATGAAGGTCTTGTCGGAGCGCTTCAGCGGTTGAATGGAGTAAAGCAAGTCCAACGATCTGAAGGTGTCGCTGGACGATTGGTTGTCGAATCGGATGGCGGCCCAGATGTGTTGGCATCTATTGCAAAAGCAGTCGTAGCGGAGAATGCAGGCTTGATTCGCATGTCCCCAGTGCAACACGCTCTTGAAGAGTATTACTTGGGCCTAATCGGTGGGAAGGTGGCATAAATGCGCGGCACTTTAGCGATTCTGAAAAAGGAGTTTCGTTCTTACTTTAACTCCCCTTTAGCCTACAGTCTGATTGGTCTTTTTTTGGGCATCATGGGGCTATTCTTTGCGTATTTCGTGAACGTGTTTCAGCAGCGCTCGGTGAGTAGGCAGCCTATTTCCTTGGATCAAATTACGGCAGCGCTGTTGCAAAACATGATTTTTGTCTTTCTCTTCTTCCTCCCGCTTCTCACGATGCGGCTTTTTGCTGAAGAAAAGAATCAAAGCACGTTAGAGCTTCTCCTGACGGCGCCTCTGCGGACAGTGCACCTTGTCTTGGGCAAGTTTTTTGGCGCGATGGCCATCTCTCTTACGATGGTCCTTTTCACTTTTGTGTATATTGGTTTTATCATCGCTTGGGGCAATCCAGACTTGCGGGTTTTGGCCTCTGCCTACTTGGGCATGATCCTGACTCTAGGTACTTTCTTGTCTTTCGGTGCACTCATTTCTGCTCTGTGTTCGTCACAGGCCATTGCGGGAGTCTGGACTTATATTGGACTCCTGCTGCTCTTCGTTTTTCTGCCCATTGGACAGGGTATTCGCGTGGAGTGGGGCCCGATCGAGCTGGGGCCGCTGCTAGTTTTCCTTTCGCCCATGAGTCATTTCAATAGTTTTGGCGATGGATTGCTGCAATTGAAGGACGTCGTTTATTTTTTATCCTTTATTATTTTTATGCTCTTCCTCACCCACCGGGTCGTGGAAAGCAACCGCTGGAGATAGTATGGCAAAGACGGGAATTTCAGGTTTTTTGCGGGTTTTTTCCGGGGTTTTTCTTTTTGCTGCATTGAGCTGCGCGGTCCTCTGGC
Source organism: uncultured Pseudobdellovibrionaceae bacterium (assembly GCA_964611895.1). Classification (GTDB taxonomy): domain Bacteria; phylum Bdellovibrionota; class FAC87; order UBA2466; family UBA2466; genus JAIEOG01. Next base: position 35,773 of record CAZTDN010000013.1, on the reverse strand, counting down.
CCATTTATCCCCGACTTTGGCAAGTAAACCTGTGTTTAGCTGCGGCATTATTTGTTGCTGAATTGTGGCTCAGCCGTGTTCGAATCGGGGGAGCACTCGCTAAGAGAACTGTTCGGTATGGATTGAATTCTATTTTCATGTCCATTTTGGTTTTGGCGATTGTGGTCGTGATCAACCTGATCGCCTCTAAGCACGACCTGAAGTGGGACGTTTCCAAAAACCAGGTCAACACGCTTTCGGAACAAACGGTCAAAGTGTTGAAGGGGCTGACTCAGGACATTCAGTTTCACTTGATAGTTCAGCCGGCGGAAAAATCAGCTTATGCCGCGCTGTTAGATAAGTATGCGTACCACTCTAAGCACGTCATTCAAGATTTTGTAGATGCGGATCGCGATCCCGTGGCCATCTCGCGGTTTGGAGTTAAGGGGTACGGAACCATTGTTGTTGAGAGCAAAACACGATCTGCCAAGATCGAGAATCTTGCAGGTGGGGTCCAAGATCCCAAGATTGAAGAAAAGATAACTAACGCGATCGTTCAGGTCGAAAAAGGGGAAAAGAAAAAACTCTACTTCGTCAATGGGCATGGGGAACGGTTGATAAACGATCCCTCCCCGGAAGGATTTTCTGAAACACGCGACATGCTCGGAGTGGGACGCTATGTAGTAGAGGAGCTCAATCTTCTTGAGAAGGACAAAATTCCGGCGGATGCAGAGATTTTAGTAATCGCAGGTCCTCGTAAAGACTTCATGACGCACGAAACAACACAGCTCGATGCGTACGTTCGTGGAGGGGGCAAAGTTCTCTGGATGTTAGAGCCAGATTCCAGCAAAGGTCTGCAGCCCTGGTTGGCGAAGTACGGAGTTGCTTGGACTAGCGGCAAAGCGGTCGCGGAAAATGATCCCCGCCGACGCGTTCAAGGCAGTCCGATTATTCCCCTCATCGCAGACTACGATTCGTCGAGTGAAATTACCAAGGACGCTTCTCAGCCGGGGGGAACGCGACCAAGTATTTTTGCTGTTGCGACTCCGGTGGAAGTGGCGGCGAAGCTCCCCGAGGGGATTCAAGTAAAAAGCCTGTTGAGGACGAGCCCCATGAGTCGGGAGTCATCCTTGGTAGCAAACCGGCTTAATGTAAACGATAAGACCGACCGAAAGGGGCCCCTTTCGCTGGCTGTGTCGGTGGAAGGCAAGGCGGATAAGAAAGATTACCGAATGGTGGTGGTGGGAGATGCTAACTTCGGCTCAAATAGTATTCGCAACTTTGGATATAACTCGGACCTCTTGCAAAATATGTTGAGCTGGTTGGCGCACGAAGAAGATCTGATTTCGATCCGTCCCAAAGCAACAGATGAGAGCCATTTTGACATTACAGAGCAGAGAATGCGGTACATTTTCTTTGCATGCACCGTGCTCTTACCCTTTGCCATGCTTTTTTGCGGGATCGCGGTTTGGCTGAATCGGCGCAGAAAATAGGCGTCAGTCGAACTTGCTGCCAAAATAACAGGGGCCGCTGGCGGCAATATCGTAATGTTCTGTGAGCGTTTGCCGACTCTTGGCGTTTAAGAGCGTCTCAGCCAACATTTTTGCGGTCAACGGGTAGACTGTTCCGGATTCACCGACTCGATCTGTTAATAACGTCTTATCAACCGGTAAATCTGAGGCCGTCGCTTCGTGTAGGGTTTCAACCCCACCGTTCTTGAGCAGGGCAAACGAAGTCACCAAAAAAACGTCCCGGGTGAGCTGAGTGGAGACGTTCCAGTTTTTTGGAGGCGTTTGCGTGTTGAGAGCGAAGTGAAGTGCTCGAGACTCATGGCCATTGACCAGCTCAACCGGTTTTCCACTTGCGAGAGCAAAGGCTTTTAGAGCCGCAAAGGCAATTCGAAGGCCTGTAAAAGACCCGGGCCCATTCGTAGTGATATAGCGATCGACTTCGGAGAAGGAGACTTCTGCTTTTTTCAACACGGCGTCGATGGTGGGTAGTAGCGATTCCGAGTGCTTGCCGGCTTGATCGAGCGAGACTTCGCTCAGGCAAGTGGCCCGATTTGACTGCCAGCGAGTCAGTGCAACAGAACCGATAGAATTGGAAAGGTCTAAGGAGAGCCAGAGTTCGGTCGCTTGCATCGCGACTTCTTAGCGGGAAAAAAAGCGGGCGGCAAGCCTCAGACTTGACTGGCTGAGCGAGGGGTGAGCCCAACCGGGGATATCTGTTTCGGGGGATGTCCGTCTTATTGTGCCTGCCGCCCTACATATAAGTATAACGCGGCGAGTTGTAATAGAGCAATATACAGGGGGTATACACCCAGCTAAAGCGTCGTAAATTCCGACTCTTAGTTAAATTGTGAAGGTTTTCGCTTTTTTGGGCTGGGGTTCTCCGCAGGCGTTGTGCCTAGGCTGCGACCAAGCTAAGATGGCAACCTATGCGAGCAACTGGCTATTCGATCACAGCGCTGGGGTCCCGAAAAGAAAATCAAGACGCGTACCTAGTAGACAATGAAAATGGGCTATTTGCCGTAGCGGACGGAATTGGTGGTGGTGAGCGGGGGGAAGTCGCCTCGTTAATGGCAGTGACAGGGGTTGGCGCGCATCCGGTCGACGAACCGGGCTCCACACTGCGCCAAACCGTTGAAACCATCCAAGTTGCTGTGCTCAAGGAAGCATTGGCCTCTCTTGGCGAAGCAAGAATGGGAACAACCCTAACCGCGTTGCGGATCCAAGATGGGCAGGCAGAGATGGTCCATGTGGGAGATTCGCGTTGCTATCGTTTAGAGAGTGGCCACCTGGTTCAGCTTACCGTGGACCACGAAGCGTACGACGAAGGGTATGGCGGGCCGGTGTTGGCTTCCTACTTGGGCATTCCGACGGATCTTTTTCCTTTCCAAGTGCAGGAAGAAAAATTTCCACTCAAGGTCGGCGATCGCCTTTTGATGTGCACCGACGGTTTGTACAAGCAGATTGCTGAAAATGCACTCGTAAGCACAATGCAAAACCTGGCATCTGATCCTTCAAAAATGTTGAAGGAACTCATTGCTCAGGCCGTGGTTGCGGACCAATCAGATAATATTACGATTGTTTACATCGAAATCCATGAGTGACGAACTAGGCTTCGAGACCAAATTAGTTCACGCTGGAGAAGCTCCTCTAATAGAACGGGCGGTTACGCTCCCGGTTTTTCAAACGAGTACATTTCAATACTCCTCCGAGGACGGAGGCTATCACGATATTCGCTATCAGCGTTTGAACAATAATCCCAATCAAAGCGTGGTCTCGGCAAAAATAGCCGCGTTGGAGGGGGCAGAAAAAGGTTTGGTTTTTGCTTCAGGGATGGCGGCAATAGCTTCGTCGCTTTTGGCGTTGGTAGAGAATGGCGAACACATTTTGGCGCAATCAGACCTTTATGGCGGCACCCGCTATTTTTTTGATAAGGAGTTCCAAAATTTCGGCAGGGAAGTTTCTTACTTTGATGTTGGGAATCTAGAGCGTTTGCCAGAAGTGTTGCGCAAAAACACCGTGGCGATATATATCGAATCGATTTCCAATCCGACCACAAAAGTACCCGACTTTAGGAAGGTTGTCGCATTTGCAAAAAAACATGGGCTATTGGTTTTTATCGACAATACCTTTTGCTCTCCCGCGGTCTTTAATCCACATCGATTGGGCGTGGATATCGTCTTGCATAGTGCTACCAAATATCTCAATGGGCATTCGGATATTGTTGCTGGAGCGGTTGTTGGTAAAGAAAACCTAATCCGTCGGGTACTAGAGACTACGAATCTCCTTGGAGGCTGCTTAGACCCGCATGCCTGCTACCTATTGCATCGAGGAATGAAGACCATGGGATTAAGGGTGCGTCGTCAAAGCGAAACGGCCCTTGCACTTGCGCGGATGTTGCAGCAGCAGTCTAAAGTCACGCGTGTTTACTATCCCGGTTTGAACGAGTGCGAAGGGCACGTGCATGCCAAAGAACTCTTCAGAGGCTTTGGCGGCATGCTCTCTTTCGTCATCGAAGGCGGGGAGAGCGAGGCGGAACGGCTGATGGACGCGTTAGAGTTAGCAGTAAAGGCCCCTAGCTTGGGTGGCCTGGAAACTTTGGTAACTCGCCCCGCGGTGACCTCGCACAGTGGATTGAGTGCGGCTGACCGCAAAGCGCAGGGCATAGAGGACGCGCTGATTCGGGTTTCTGTAGGCATTGAAGATTTTGCCGACCTGGAGAGGGACTTCCAAAAAGCTCTGAAATATACTTTTTCGGCTGGGTAGGGGCTTGCCGTTGCATTAGAATCATTGCAATCTAAACTCGAAAAAAACAGGAAAACTTATGCGCCTTTTTTTGACTGGTTCTCTTTTCGCTGCACTCACTTTGTTTGGATGCACATGTACGAAGAAAACAGATAAACAGGCGTCGCCCGGAGGTTCGGCGGAAATGATGGTTATTGAGATGGATGGTGGCAGCATTGAAATCAAGTTTTATCCGGCAGAGGCGCCACAGACCGTAGCGCGTATTCAGGAGCTAGTGAAAGCTGGCTTTTACAATGGATTGACGTTTCATAGAGTCGTGAAAGATTTCGTGGTTCAGGGGGGGGATCCCAAGGGCGACGGTACGGGGGGTTCGGGCCAAAGGCTCAAAGCGGAGTTTAATAGTCACAAGCATGTAGAAGGCACGGTGGCGATGGCTCGAGCTCAGCACCCTGACTCTGCAGATAGCCAGTTTTATATCGCTCTGGGGAACATTCCTCACCTAGACAACCAATATACGGTTTTCGGTCAGGTGACTAAAGGAATGGAAGTAGTGAAGCAGATTAAGGTGGGTGATAAGATGAAGTCGGTGACGTTGAAATAACACCCCGCACCAGGGCTTTACGCGCTGAATCACGTTCAAAATCAAGAAAGCGCTATGAAAACCCGAAAAGTATTTTAGATGCTGTTGATGCAGAAGCGCTCTCTTTGCGCTGCTATTTAGACGCAGGCTTTGCCCGTCTTCCTCTCACCAGTCTCTTGAACTCAATGGAGAATCTAATGGCTAAGAAATTATTCATCGGCAACCTCAGTCATGAGGTGACAGAAGCCGATCTTGCTCAGCTTTTTGGTCAGTGCGGTCAAGTGACCGCCACCAGTATTGTCAAAGATCGTCAGAGCGGACATTCAAAAGGTTTTGGTTTTGTCGAAATGCCAAACGACGACGAAGCGAAACACGCGATCGATCGGATGCACGACTACGATCTAAAAGGACGCAATATCACCGTGGATTTCGCAAAAGATAAACCAGAAGGCGCTGTCCGAACGGCTTCGCACCACCGGGAAGAACCTTCCGGTAGGCGAGGGGGCCGCGGACGATAGGCGGTCATCCCGCCTTGTGCAAGAGTGCCAGCAGCAACTCTATGATAATCAGCACAACGATGAGTGTTTCGAGGAAAGTATTTTTCTTGCTCGTCGCCAAATCGACGATGATCTCGATGTTGTCCTGAAGCAGAGAAAGTTTTCTGTCCAAGCTTCGAAACCGGATTTCCAAATCAAAGTTCTGGTGCAGTTCCCGGTAGAGCTTTTCCAACTCTTTGCTTTTCCAGGTTTCTGCTGGTGGATCTAAAATCGCAAGGTTTGTGAGGATGTTTTGTCTCGTGCTTGCGGTCGCTCCGATAACGCGTAGCAAGTGTTTGTTGCTAAGAGGGAGATGTCCACGCCGCGCGAGATCCTCGATCAAATTCGCAGTGTCCGCCAACATTTGATCGGCCTTGTTTTCAAAGTACTCCAAACCCGCGGACTGTCCCAAGCAGCTCGATACCAGACGAATCGCGTCTTGGCTCAGCTTTTTTGTTTCTAGGAACTCGAACTCGACCCGAGGATTATCTCCCACGATAACCTCGAAGTGCTCCGAGGTGGGAAATTCCAAAACCCCGCCCACGGTTGTCTTTAGCTTAACGATTTCCGTTTCGATATCCGCCGAGCGCATATTGAAAAACACCAGGCAACCGAATGGATAAACAAAAAGGTGGCCGTTTTCCCCATACAAAAACTGGAGTTCTTGGGGGGAGCTGTTAATCAGCTTGCCCCCCAGAAGGGTCCGAATGCTCTTCATGTTTAGCTGTCCAAAGAGATGGATCGCTTGAGCTGTGTAGGAGGTTTGCGACATGCATTCAGCGTACTATTGGGGGCATTTGAACACAAGGAATGGACACGCTGAGCCAAAGCAATCCTTGCCCATTCGACTAGAATGGTTGCATGGGAAAACGCGTCGCGGTTTTTTTACTTTTCGGTGCATTCCTAGCCAGCCCTTCGGCAGAGGCAGGCCTGGAGCTTTTTGGAAAAGGTTCTTTTTCCAAGAGTTATTTTAGTGAAGACAGTTACATTCTCAGTGTCTCTGGTTCTGGGGGGGCGGCGATTACGCTCTTTACGGGGATTCGTCTCGAGGGACGCTATACCAACTCCACTTCGTTGCAGAATGTCTTGAGCTTTTCTTCTGGTGCCTTTTCGGGTCGCCTAAACGATGTGCTAACACAGACCGCTATTTACAGTGTGGGGGTCGATTTCGATCTATTGGGGAAGCAAAGCACTTTTCAGCCCTTTCTCTATGTAGGGGTGGGTTACGTAAAGACAGATCGCAGTTACTACTTTTTGGATGAGGGTTCGGCCACGTCCTATTATATCCAAGAGCCAACTCAGACCGCGATTTCTGGCAACTTAGGTCTTGGGTTTCGCCTATATTTGGCGAATTCCATCGCACTAGAGGCCGAAGCGTTTGCGTACGGAATGAATATCCATCTTCCCCGCCCCCTCGTGAACTTGCTTGGTTCTGTCGGAATTCGATTATTTATTTAGGGTTTCAGGCGTCTGATTTCCCACGTTCCTTTAGAAACTCGAGAATTTTTTTTTCCGATCCGTTTTCGGAAGGGCGGTAAAACCGCCTTTCCTTAATCGCATCGGGCAAGTACTGAGCAGGTACCCACCCTCCTTTGTAGTCGTGAGGGTATGCATACCCCTTGCCGTATCCCCAATCCTTCATAGCAGACGTGGGTGCATTTCGGATGGCGTAAGGGATATCAAGATTTCCAGTCGCTTGAACTGTTGCGATGGCTTCGTTGATGGCGAGATAGCTCCGATTGCTTTTCTCACTGCAAGCCAAATAGGTAGTTGCTTGTGCCAGGATAATTCGAGCCTCAGGCATGCCGATAGCGTGCACTGCCTGCAGGGCGTTGTTGGCGACCATCAGGGCAGCAGGGTTCGCGTTGCCCACGTCTTCACTGGCTAAAATAATCAATCGACGGGCAATAAAGTTTGGATCCTCGCCACCTTCAAGCATTCGGGCTAGGTAGTAAATCGCTGCATCGGGATCGCTGCCACGTACGCTTTTAATGAAAGCCGAGATCGTATCGTAATGGGACTCAGATTTTTTGTCGTAATAAACAGACTGTGAATGCGCCAGGCCTTCCCAGTCCTCGAGTTTGATTTCTAGTTCAGGATTTAGGCTGAGTAAGAGGTGTTCCAGCAAGGTCAGAGCACGGCGCGCGTCCCCCAAGGAAGAATGGGCGATTTGGTTGATCACGTCGGGGTGCACTCGGCGGTCAGAAGGGATGGCGCGTTCCAAGACACGTTTTAGGGAATCTTCGGGTAAGGCCTTGAAGTGAAACACCGTGCAACGTGAGGCGATCGCGTTATTGATTTCGAATGACGGGTTTTCAGTGGTTGCCCCGATAAAACGGATACTACCCTCTTCGATGTAGGGTAGAAAAACGTCCTGTTGGGCTTTGTTCAGGCGGTGCACTTCGTCGATGAACAATATCCACGAAGGACGCCCCGCGCGGAAGTCGCGCCTGGAGAGTTCGAGGATTTCCCGGATTTCTTTCACCCCGGCGGTCACTGCAGAGAGGGTGTGAAATGGGCGCCGCGTCTCTTGAGCCACCACGTTGGCCAGAGTGGTTTTTCCACAGCCCGGGGGGCCCCAGAAAAGCATTCCCGTCCACTGGTCCGACGCAAGAAGCTGTTTGAAACGCGGGTTTAAAAAATGGCTCTGGCCTTCGATCGCCTCCAGCGAAGTAGGGCGCATACGGTGGGCCAAAGGGGACTGGGTGCTGACTCGGTCAAAAAGCGAATCTTGCATTCACCCCTTAACCCACGAGATTAACTTTTTTGCAAAGGTTGATTCTAGAGATCAACCGGTTGATACTCAGAAGCGAACAATGAACGCCGAGCAAAACCTGCCATCTCGTTACCCGAGGCTATCCTGGTACCTTGTGAAGTTTCTCAATCACGAGGTGACCGCGGGGTTTTTGTACGGGGTGTTTATTTTCATGATGATTCTGCTCCTGTTTCAAGCGGTTCGAATCATGGAATTTGTCGTCATGCATCAGGTGGCGATTATGGATGTGCTGCGGCTGAGTGGGTATTTGTTGCTCTCTTTTGTGCCGCTGGTGGTTCCTATTGCGTTCTTGTTTGCCGTTCTGCTGGGAGTCTCTCGCGCTAATTCTGAGGGCGAGATACTCGCCATGCAAGTCAGTGGCATCAGTCTTCGTCAGATTTACGCCCCTATCGGTATTTTCTCAGTTTTTTTATCGGGTGTGGTGCTCTACCTGGCGCTCTACCTAGTCCCTTACGGAAACCGTGCTTTCGAGCTGCTCTTTTCTCGTTTGGGAAGCGAGCGGGTCATAGCCACCCTGAAACCAGGTGTTTTTATCGAGGGGTTTTATGGGCTGGTTTTATTTACAGAGCACATTGTTCCACTGAAAAACGAACTCAAACGTGTTTACATTTACGATAAACGGGACCCCACAAGGCCATTGGCTATTTCCGCTCAGGCGGGGATTCTCAAAAACCAACCCGAAAAAGGGATTCTGACTCTTCGTTTGACCAATGGCAGTATCCATATCGAAAACAAGGATACCGAATTGCTTCAACAGAAAATCGGGTTTGATGTGTATGACATCAATTTAGAGATGGCAGCTCGCGGTGATGGGTGGCGAGCGCATAGCATGGAATCTTTTACCTTGCCCCTGCTCACCCAACATATCAGGGATTCCGAGCACAACACCCCCCATCACAGGCGTCTTTTGGTGGAGTACCACAAGCGATTTTCTCTTGCGCTCTTGTGCTTTGTTTTTGGGGCGTTGGGGTTTGCGCTGGGAATATCCAGCAATCGGGGTGCCCGAAGCTCTTCAATTGTAAGCAGCCTTGTTATCGCCATGGGCTATTGGACCAACTATTTATTGGTCAACTATGCGGCTGCTGCAGGTTGGTTGCCGGCGTGGTTTGGCATGTGGCTGCCTAATTTTGCTTTTTTAGCTTTTGCCTATTACCGGTATCGACGGTACGTCGGGGGATGATTTCGAGTAATGCGGGCAAAATGATTCCATAGAGGGGCAGAACGAAGCGCCAAAAGCTGGACTCCAAATGGCTCTTTACCATCCAAAAAGTAGAGAGATAGGTGGCGACTATAAAGCATGCGTAGAGGACAAAACTGATCAAGGTCATTCGAATGACTGGATCTTTTCGAGTCTGTGATCGAAAGCAACAAGCTCCCAAGACTATGCCAAAGAGTGCTAGAGGGAGTGGCGCTCTCGTTGAGACATGGTGCCAGAACAGACTCCAAAAATCGGGATCGACTACACGCGCGAGAGGAGTTGCGAGGACGAAGTTTTGAGACATGTCGCTTTGAAGTCCCCAGTAGGTTTTCAGAACCGTCCACAGCATAAAGGGTGCCGCTAGAATCCAAAACGCGGGAGCCTTCAAGAGAGGGATCAGCGGAAAAAAACGGCGGCCTTTGGACGCCCAAAATGCAGCAAACACGGCACACGCCAAAAAAAGCCCTTCATTTTTCATTTGTGTGAGCAATGCCAAACTAGAAATTCCGCACCACAGTGATCCACTTTCGGCGGAACGCAAGAAATGGCCCAAAAAAACAACAGCGAGAAAAGCAGTCAGGGCCAAGTACCCATCCAGGTAACCGTTCCAAAGCAGGTAACCCACACCTGCAAAAAGTAAAAAACACGCTGCCCAAGTTTTTCGATTGGAATAGGGGAGGGCATAAAAACCCGTTTGGACAAAGGCGAGCAAGGGAAAAATGCCTAATTTTGGCCAGCGATCATTCCACAATCCCAGCACCCAGGAAGCCTGCGCGCTGAGGATGCCCAAGAGTTTTGGGTAGTCAGGATGAGAGTAGGAAGCAAACACAGGGTCTTTCCAGTCAATGAGGAAAAGGTTTCCGGCCTCGAACAACTTTAGACCAGCTCGAAACCAAATATGAAAGGCATCATGACCCAAGATATTTTCCATGAGCACCATGAAAATCATCCAAGCGCTAAGCGCCCAAAGCCCAAGCGCTCTGATATCGGGTTTTAAGAAAACAAATTTGTGTGTATCTCGGTAAGACTTTATCCAGGCCCAAAAACCGCCCAGCAAAACCATCCAAACCGCCTGTTCTTCTTCTTTAGTCGCTGTGCACGAT
>CAZTDN010000013.1:0-25338 GCA_964611895.1 uncultured Pseudobdellovibrionaceae bacterium | reverse complement strand
AGGCCCAGAGTGGAGCCCCACAAAATACGAACATTTGTGCCAATGAAATTCCCAACGCCCCCGAGACAAAAAAAGTTTGGGCGCGGGTGAGACCAGCCGGGGCGAAGAGACTTCCCAGCGCAAAATAGCCGACCAATAAGAGAGGGTAGAAGCCCATCCGTGCAGGGGGTGGCATCCAGAAGGGGATCGCATAAGTCATTTGCGGCCAAGTAAAGCATGGCTTGCTCCAAGTTGAACAGGCCTTAACCGAGTGTATACAGAGTGGGCAGAAAAGTGATTTTAAGAGGTTGAAATCACAAGCATTTTCATGGCATCCGGGTTGCAGCACCCTGGGGCATAGGGATCGTGTGCGCGCGTAGTTGCGTGCTTTGGATGCAAATGCATAAGCTATTGAAATATCGAGCGGTTTCCTGGGCGCTCATTCTTTCTACTTCCGCTGGGGCGGCACCAGCAGGACAGCGTTCTGCCGTGACTATTGAGCACCCCGATTATCAGTGGGTAGATGCGCCCGGCGTATGGACTCGTCCCGAAGGGGGTCTGGGAAAGGGCGACATTGCAAACGATTTCGGCGCAGGCGCAGGTTTGAGTTCGGGCGCAGGGACCGCTGGAAAACCGTCCAAAGACGGCACGGAGTTTACTCAACCAGGATCAAAAGGCGCTGGTGCGGTGGCAAAGCCAGCAGAAAACTCCGGCGCGCAGCAGGGCTCCAGTTCTACTCCTGGTGGCCAAATCGAAATTCACGATTATTGGTGGCCTGTTTGTGCATTCATGAGCCCTGGCGTCAGTCAGGCAACTGCGAACGCGGCCATCAAAGGCATGATCGAAGCAGCGAATGCGTGCAAAGTGAACATGGTCGTCTGGACCAAAACGGTAAAAGCGGGGACTTGGAATGAAGACGATCCAGCAGATGTGAACTCCAAAGCCGTGAAAAACTGCAACTTGCCGCCGAATCTCGCCACGGCGGGATCGGCAACCTCTCTTGTGATGCCGCCACTGACCGCCGCAAAAATGTGTGGAGCTACACGCCCGGACGGATCTTGGGATCCGGGAGTGGCAGGTTGCGCGGAACTTCGGAGTGGAACGGACACCAAAAAGTTCAAACCTTCTCAATTGGAGGGAGAGGGAAAGGGGGGTGGTGCTGCTGGAAACGTCGCAGCGTCCATCGAAGTTCCCAGCGGTCACGATGCAGGGACTTTAGCCCACGAGATACAGGGTCATAGCCAGTTTGGTCAGCCCAACGGGTCGGATCATGGCAACGGTATTGGGGGGCCTGGGGGTGGCGGTGGCGGTGGAATGTGGTCGGCAGTCGGCTGCGCAACGATGCGTGCGACGGCATTGCCCAACACACGGCGATTTGGTTTTGATCCTCGTCGCCAGGACTACTATGTCATTCCTCGAAACCCGGATGCTTATTATGACATGACCAACGATCCACCGATTTTTGGTTCGGCCGATAAAGTCCAACTCGCTGGACCCGTTCCGCCATTGCTGACTCCCGCGGGGTCCACACTCGCTTTTGATGAAGGGGCAAAAAAACAGAACACCCCTGACCCTAAAAAACCCGAAGACAAAAAAGGGGCAGTAGTTGAAGACGGGGACGAAAAAGACATTCGCCACCGCAAAAAAAACGTCGTCAATGTTCTCTTAGACAATCTCAAAGGCGAAGGAAAGGGGAGTGGTCCAGAGGATCCGACCGATTCAATCGCCCGCAAACCCGAAGAGCCGCCGCCGTCCGAAGGGGCAAAGCCGAGCTCGCGCATTACCTTTGACGAAAGCGCTCCAAAGGGCAGGGTAGGTTCGGGAGGGGGAGGAAGTGCGGCCACTTCTGCCGATGCCAAACCTGAAGATGTTTATTCCGGATCGACAGCTAGCGCTTCTGCCAGTGCGTTTGCTGGTGAGGCCAGTCCTTCTCAAGGGCCAGTAGCAGAGAGAACGAGTAGTTTCGTCAACGGACCGCCTGGAGCGGCGACGAGCATTGCCTTCGATGAATCTGCGCCTAAACGCGAGGCCGCACTCGATTCTGGCGAGCCGAACGCAGCAGAAGATCCGGAGCCCAAACGGTTACGAAAACGGACTTTGAGCGCGGAGCGAGCCGCTATTCGTCGTCCTCTGACCCCTCGAACGGCACCTCGCGAACCTTCGGCCGTAAATCAGGTTTTGCGAAGTCAAAGAACCCCAGCAAGTCTACGGTAAAGATCAAAGAATCAGCCGCGCGTTGTCCCCAAACCGTCTTGGCCAGTCCTAGTTCCACGCGAAACATTTTGGTGATCAATACTCCAAAAGTCGCGCCCGTAGTGACCAGCGTCGGGCTCGCCGCCAGCCGAGCGTAACTTCCTGCTGTGCCGGCCAGTGTTTGTGAAGCCAATGTCGACGGAGGTAAGGCTGAGGGACTCAAAGAAAAGATCGAGTTTACAGTGAGTTTCCCGTAGGCCCTGTGAATAAAAAGCTGTGCGGCCAAGTCCATAGTGACAGCGGTAGAAAAGCCGCCAAATCGGGCCAACAACCCGGGCGAGGCGGAAAAATAGAAAGATCCCTCCCGGATCCCGTAATGCACTTTCAGGCCCAGGTCGAAGTTTCCTTCCCCAGTTACTAGCTCAGTGGCGGCGAGGGCGACGGAACTACCCGTGGGGAGTTTGAAATAAGACTCCAAGGTAAGCAAAGGATCGTGCGAAACCCGCCATTTCACCAGTCCGAAAGAGTCTCCAAAGCCCGAACCACTCGCAAGCGACGTAGAGCTTCCCACTCGATCCGCATTCCCAATGACGATACCTGTCCGCATTCCCAAGGCCCAATCTTGTGCGATACCAAACTCGGGTTGAATTCGAAAAACCCTGTCCGCTAGAACAACGGATTGCCCACTCAGGGTGGGGGCCACGGAGAAACCGCCGTCGGAATAGTTGCTCGAAGTCGAAGCGGCGTCAGCTCCGGCTCGGATTTGCAGTTGCTGGTATTCGGGTATCCACGCGTAGTCAGCGAAGACCTGTGTGCTCAAGAAAAAACCGATGAGAAAGATTCTACCCAGATGCATGAAAAGGCGTCCCCAAGGCGGGAATCAGTGGGCGACTTTTAGCAACTGGCTCGGTTCGACCACTTTCCCGATGTAGTCATATTCCATCGCCTGTTCGAGTTTGACCAGAGCGATTTTACCTCTTTGCACATCTCCCGATCTAATGAGGACGTACCCATCTATCTCGGGGGCTTGGCCTTGATGGCGGCCCTGAATGAGAAACTCTGATTCCTCAGAGGGCTCTTCCACCAATACCGGCACGATGTCGCCGACCCGTGCCTTCAGTCGGCGTGCCGAGACTTTTTGTTGGATTTCCATCAGCACGTCGCGGCGTTGGGCGCAGACTTTCTCAGGGAGTTGATCGGGCAGCGAATAGGATTTGGTGTTCTCTTCTTTGGAATACGCAAATACACCCAGGTGATCAAATTCTGCTTCCGCAATAAAAGCTTTGAGCTCCTCAAACTCGGCTTCGGTCTCCCCTGGGTAGCCTGCGATGACCGTGCTACGAATGTAAACACCGGGGATTCTCTCTCTGAGTTTCTTCAGGCGTTCTCGAATGACTGCACCAGTGACCTTGCGGTTCATCAGCGAGAGCATGCGGTCGTTGATGTGCTGAACCGGAGTGTCGATGTATTTGCAGATTTTCGGTTCAGTAGCGATGAGCTCCAAGAGTTCATCCGACATTTCGTCCGGATAAACATAGAGCATCCGAATCCATTCCAGACCCTCTATTTTTGCTAACGCGCGCAGCAGGCCCGGGAGTGTTGTGCCATCTCTCAAATCACGCCCATAATCGGTGAGATCTTGCGCAATGAGGTTGAGCTCTACTGCGCCTTCTTTCACAAGCCGCGTGGCCTCTTCCACCAGCGAATCAATTGAGCGGCTTCGCAAAGTTCCCCGAATTTTAGGGATGATACAAAAAGCACAGTTCTTGATACACCCTTCAGAGACTTTTAAATAAGCCTTGTAGAACGGTTGGGAGTTGATGCGAGGCGTGTGTTCATTGTGAATGTACTTGGGGTGTTTGAATCCAAAGTCTTCTTCTTTTTTTCCCTCGATAAAATCGATAAGATTGCCGTACTGCCCGGTTCCAACAAAAGCATCTACTTCAGGAAAAGAGACCTTGAGATCGGCTTTGTAGCGTTGGGGCAGACATCCCGTCACAATTAAACGCTCGCATTGCCCGGAAGTTTTTTGTTCAGCTGCCGCAAGAATGGCGTCTATGGACTCTCGTTTGGAGTCGTTGATGAAGCTGCAAGTGTTGACGACGATCACAGAGGCCTTGGAGGGGTCCGGGACGACTTTAAAGCCATCACCCACAGAAATGCCTAGCATGACCTCAGTATCCACGAGGTTTTTGGGGCAACCGAGGCTATGAAAAAAAATCGTCTTATCCATCTTCTTTAGTCTCTAAAGTTTGTGAACTCAAAATCCAGCCCTAAGTCTTGTTTGCGTATAAGCCCAATCACTTCTTGAAGATCATCACGGCTTTTTCCCGTGACACGCACCTGTTGCTCTTGGATCTGGGACTGCACTTTGAGTTTGGCGTCTTTGATCACTCGATTGATCTCTTTCGCCTTTTCTGTAGGGATACCTTCCTGCAGGGTGATTTTCTGACGAACAGTGCCTTCCATGGCGGATTCTTTCGATCCGAAGGTCAGGTTCTTGATGGACAGTCCTCGCTTGATCAGCTTCGATTGCATGATATCCGTCAGAGCTTTGAGCTTATAATCATCGTCCGCCAAAAGAGTGATCTCCTTTTTTTTGGCGTCCCAATCGATTTTGCTTTTGCTGCCTTTGAAGTCGTAGCGTTGCCCGATTTCTTTTTGGGCTTGGTTTACTGCATTATCGACTTCCTGAAGATTCACATTCACTGCGATATCAAAAGAGGGCATGCGTTATTCCTTTCTCGTCTGAAAGACGTCGCCGTCTAGCTTTACATAGCAAAACAGCTTTTCCGGAAAAGTGGAGTTGCGCTGGATGTTCGTGAATTCCACCACCACTTTTGAGTCTGGGCTGTCAGTCGTTAAAGACCGCAATACATAGCCTTTTTTGTCGATTTTCGCAATCAGGGTCTCAGCTCCACCGGCTTTGGGTTTGAGCTGGAGCCGGGCTTCGGCGGGAGAGTCTTCCAGTAGCTTAACCCTGTAAAATTCTTTGAATTTTCCCCTTCCGGTCAATATGGCAAGAGCGGTTTTACCGACCATTGCAGATACCTTAGGGGTGTGGGTTACGGTGCGCGATTTTCGTCGGGGATTAGAGGTGATTTCCCAGTAGTCTTCCCCATTCAGCAGCTGGGTGGTGTTATTGGTTGTGTCTTCCCAGCGCAACTTGTCTGGCTTGACGACGGTAATGGTTCCGCGCGCCGCATCTTCTTCTAGGGCGGCTGCCTTGGAGTGAACTGATTGGGTAAAGTCAGCGCGGTAGGACTTCGTTTCATCCCAAGCGCTTTGGAGCGCATCCAGTGACGCATCCGAGGGTGGAGCTGAATGGGCCAGAAAAGCCAGAGCGGATAGAATGAAAACGAGCATGAGCGAGCCTCCTGGGAAGAGACTCTACTCACCGTGTGAAAGGGGTTCAAACAGTATTGATAAGAACTGTCCGACGCTTGGAGGGGCTGGCTGTGCCCGCGACGACGCCTTGTTTTTCCATTTCTTCCATCAACGAGGCAGCGCGGTTGTAACCAATCTTGAGGTGCCTTTGGATGAGCGAGATGCTTGCTTCTCCCTTTTCAGCAACGAGGCGTACGGCGCGATCGTAAAGTTCTCCTTGGTCGCCACCCCCTTCGCTCGAATCGGAGAGCTCTTCGTCACCCGCCTCTTGAGCTTTGAGGAGGCGTTCATCGTATTCCGGCTCTCCTTGTGCACGGAGCGCTTGAACCACGCGATCGAGATCCGCATCTGACATGAACGCTCCCTGAATGCGCTTGAGGGTGGTAAAGCCCGCGGAATGAAAAAGCATGTCGCCATTTCCAAGCAATCTATCAGCGCCGGTGCGATCTAGAATGGTTTTGCTATCCACCGAAGAAGCGACCCGGAACGAGATTCGGCTGGGAAAGTTTGCTTTGATGGTTCCGGTCACCACGTCTGTAGAGGGCCGTTGAGTCGCCAAGACCAGGTGGATTCCGCTGGCTCTGGCTTTTTGCGCCAAACGAGCAATCGACAACTCCACGTCTTTTGGAACTACTGCCATCAAGTCGGCGTATTCGTCGATTACAACTACTATGTATGGCATAAAGGGAGTTTCTGGGCTTTCGCTTTTCGTCTCCTGAAGCCGATCGTTGTAAGCGTCGATGTGGCGCACTCCAAACTGGTGCATGAGAGAGTAACGCCGCTCCATTTCTTCTACGGTCCAACGCAACGCCAGGGCTGCTTTGCGCGAGTCCACAACTACCGGGAGTAACAGGTGCGGCACTCCTTCATAGGCCGCGAGCTCCACCATTTTCGGATCCACCAAGATAAGTTTTAGCTGCTGTGGAGTGTACCGGAACAACAAACTGCAAATCATTGTATTGATGAAGACGGATTTTCCTGTGCCTGTACTTCCCGCTACGAGCAAGTGCGGCATCGCTGCTAAGCCCGCGATGGCTGGTTCCCCGGAGGCAAGACGCCCCAAAACCAAGGGAAGCTTGATGTCAGAGCTGTTGAAAGGGGTTTCTTCTACGATGTCCTTGAAGAAGACCATTTCCCTGTGCGGTGAGGGAATCTCAATTCCCACAACGGGCTTGCCAGGAATGGGCGCGACGATACGCACGGACAATACCGAGAGTGCGAGCGTGAGGTCGTCCGAAAGATTGGCGATTTCTTTGATCTTCACTCCGCTAGCAGGTTTGAATTCATAGACAGTGATTACCGGGCCAGGGGAAATATTTACCACTTCTCCATCGACTCCAAAGTCCCGGAGTTTTTCGACGAGAATCTTACTTTTCTCCAAGAACCAGTTTCTATCGACAGTTTTGCCCTTGCTATCCGCCTTTCCCGAAAGCAGCGTTAGACTCGGGAGTGAGAAAGGGCCATTCTTTTCTTTCGACTTTGCAGGGCGAGCCTCTCGCGTAGTTGAAGGGGTTTTGACACTGGAAAGTTTTTCCATCTCCTCATCTTTTTCAATTTGGGCAGCCGGAAGTTGCAATAGTGCGGGCTCCGGACCTAAAGGAGAGAGATTCAGCTGGATGGGCGGGAGCGCGGGCGCTGCGTTCATTGGGGCGGATACCGCTATAGAGCTGATGGGGTAGGGTGTCGTCGCAATAGGTGGCGATTGGGTTTCAATAGATTTCGATTTTGCCTTCGACTTAAACGCTAGACGGGGGAAATGGATTTTTCTTATCTGTTTTTGAGTCGCCGCCCATTTCTCAGCCAAGCTAATTTGGAAACAATAAATCCAAAGCGCTAACGTTGAAAACATTGCGAAAAAAAGCGTTCCATGGTGGCCGGTGACGTAACATAGAAAATCATACAGCAACTTTCCGCAAACCCCTCCAGCGTGACTGAGTTTCCAGGGAATAACACCTTGGGGTACCGAAGCCTGCAAAAGCAAACTGAACGAGATCAATAAAAAAATGTTTGGTAACCAAACCCGCTTTCTGTTTTTTGGGGAGGTCGGCAGAATTGCGGCAGCCCCTAATAGAGCGACAAGCCCATAGGCCGAGAGGCCAAAGAGAAGGTAGAGCATGTCGGCTAGTCCGCAGCCAGCTCGGCCCATCCAGTTCCCAAATTCACGTTCGGTCGTCCAGGTAGTCCAGGACGGATCGTTTGGAGAGTAGCTGGCTAGCGCAAGCAGCAGGTATAGCGAAGCGGCTAACCAAACCAGGCGTTTGAGCTCGCCAAAAGTAGAGAAGTCAGCAGGCGCCGGAATAGACCGGACTTTTCGTTCCAATATCATAGTGTTTTAGGGGAGTTTAGTTAAGGGAGACTGAGCAGTAGATGCCCAGTAATTATTATAACTTAGTGACGATCCCTGTCAATGCATCGGCTTGACACGCGACTTGCCGTTGCTATCATGGTTTTGCGTGGGGTGGGGGCGGTCAGTTTTACCCCGTCTCGCATTATGGGTTGGTTTAAACAGGAGATGGGGAATGCCGACAGGCTTTGTGAAATGGTTTAACGACAATAAGGGGTATGGTTTTATCGAGCAGGAAGGCGGCGCAGATGTATTTGTGCACTTTTCCGCTATCGAAGGGGATGGCTTTAAGTCTCTGACTGAAGGCCAGGAAGTAGAATTCGATATGACTCAGGGTCCCAAAGGGCCCCAGGCAACTCGCGTTCGAAAAACGAAGGGGAACGCCTGATTTGAGACTCGGTTATTGATAAGCCCCGGGGCGCCTGGACGCCTCCGGGGTTTCTTTTTTATTGACACGCCTGGGCAGTTTACCTAGTTTGACTCTGCGAAAGCCAAAAGAATAACCTAGCCCGCCGGAGGAAAACCCTCCTTTTAGTAGTAATTCATGAGCGTCTTGCCAATAACACCATGCGAAAAATGAACGGGCCCCACGGAAGAGTAGTGACTTAATTATGTCGACTATCATGCATCTCAAGGAGCTGAAGGAAAAACCCATATCGGAACTTGCTGACTTGGCACGTTCTCTCGGCGTTGAATCGCCCGGAGGCTTGCGTAGGCAGGAGCTGATTTTTTCCATTCTCCAAGCTCAAACGGAACAAAATGGCAGCATTTATGGCGAAGGGGTTTTAGAAACCCTGCCAGATGGTTTCGGGTTCCTCAGAGCCCCAGACTACAACTACCTGCCAGGTCCCGATGATATTTATGTTTCCCCCTCCCAGATTCGCCGTTTCATGTTGCGAACCGGGGACACGGTGGAAGGGCAGATTCGCCCCCCAAAAGACTCGGAGCGTTATTTTGCGCTTCTCAAAGTTGAAAAAGTAAACTTTGAGGATCCGGATGTCGCGCGTGAGAAAATTTTATTTGATAACTTAACGCCGCTTTATCCGCATGAGCGTTTTAATTTAGAGCACGATCCCAAAAAGTACTCCACACGTATAATCGATTTATTGACGCCCATCGGCAAGGGGCAGCGAGGTTTGATTGTTGCGCCCCCACGTGCTGGGAAAACGATGTTGCTCCAGGAAGTGGCCAATGCGATCACGCACAACCACCCTGAAGTCGCTTTGATCGTGTTGCTCATCGATGAGCGACCCGAAGAAGTTACCGATATGGAGCGCAACGTGAAGGGCGAAGTCGTCAGCTCCACTTTCGATGAGCCGGCAACTCGTCACGTTCAGGTAGCCGAGATGGTGATCGAAAAGGCAAAACGTCTCGTAGAACACAAGAAAGACGTCGTTATCTTGCTCGATAGCATTACCCGTTTGGCACGCGCCTACAACACAGTGGTGCCGCCCAGCGGCAAAATCCTGTCGGGTGGTGTGGACTCTAATGCGCTCCATAAACCCAAAAGGTTTTTTGGTGCCGCGCGTAACATCGAAAACGGCGGTAGCTTGACCATTATCGCTACGGCGTTGATCGATACCGGCAGCCGGATGGACGAAGTTATCTTTGAAGAATTCAAAGGTACGGGGAATATGGAAGTGACGCTTGACCGGAAGCTGATGGAAAAGCGTATTTTCCCGTGCATCGACATCAACAAGTCCGGCACGCGAAAAGAAGAGCTCTTGATCGATAAAGATGTGCTGAATCGTGTATGGATTCTGCGTAAAGTGCTGCAACCGATGAACGTTGTTGATAGCATGGAGTTCTTGCTAGACAAGATCATGTCATCGAAAACGAATAAAATGTTCCTCGACTCGATGAGCAGCTAATCAATCTTGGCCTAGGGGCCATCTCGCGGGAGTGACGGGTGAAGCTGAAATACCTCATTCTGTTTTCACTCAGCGGTTTTATTGTCGCTCTCGACCAGCTCAGCAAAAACCTTGTCTACCTGAATTTAGCTCAAGGCGAGGAGTACCCATTGCTGGGCCGAAATCTTGTCCTTACTCTGAATCACAACACGGGGTTCGCGTTTGGTTTAATCCTTCGCGCCCCGGATTCCGTGCGCGATGCTTTTTTTCTAGGCATACCCGTATTTGCATTGGTTCTGATCGTTCTGATCTTCATCAAGTTGCAAGATGATCAAATGTTGGCCTCCGTTGCGCTAACCACACTATTGGCGGGTGCGTTGGGGAATTTGATCGATCGCATTCAGTACGGGCATGTTTTGGATTTCCTAAGGCTGGAACTCTTTGGCTTTACCTTCCCCCCGTTCAACCTTGCCGACGGATCCATCATGATTGGGGTGATGCTCATGGCTTTTCATACATTCCGACGCTCAAGCAACCGAGGTAAAACAGCATGAAAAAGAAAAAAAAGATTTCTCTGAGCATCACGAAGTACGCCATTTTAGGATTTGTAGGTGCCATTACTTTAGGGCTGGATCAGTGGACCAAATGGCTGGTGCATTCGAGTTTTCGGGTGGGGGAGAGTCTAAATGTCTGGGACCCGATCTTTGCCCTGACTTATGTTCGAAACCGGGGCGCAGCGTTTGGGATTTTTCAGACGGCTAGTCCGGCATTTAGGGATCGATTTTTTATCGCAGTGCCTTTAATAGCGATTTCTGTCATTTCGTACCTGTATTTCAAGCTCGAGAAAAAAGAACGGTTGTCGGCGCTCGCCTTATCGCTGGTCCTGTCGGGGGCATTGGGCAACTTAATTGACCGCCTCAGATTCGGCTATGTTATCGATTTTTTAGACTTCCATTGGTACGAGGTCTACCACTGGCCGGCATTTAATGTCGCTGATTCATGCATCGTGGTGGGAGTCGGAGTGCTGTTTTTACAGTCTTTCCGGGAGCCCAAGCCCGTGCTATGACCTGCCTTCGGTTTTATCGAAAGGAAGCCCATGCACTCGGACCACGGCCATAGCCACGACGTAGAAGTAAAAAAAGTAGATCGGATTAGCAGCACGCAAGTGCGGCTCACGATTGCTTTCTCGGGCAAGACGGTCGCCGATCACGAGAAAAAAATGGCGCAGCAGTATTCGCAGCAAGCTTCCCTTCCCGGATTTCGTCCCGGAAAAGCCCCCGTTAAGATGGTGATTGAAAAGTACCGTGATCGGATTCGTCAGGACGTCGTGTCCCACTTGCTCGAAGCGGGGCTCTCCGAAGCACTGGTTCAAACCAAGCTCAGTCCGGTTAGCCGCCCCCGGATCGAGCTGGGTAAAGTCAGTTTTGACAATGAAGCGCCGTTAGAATTTTCCGCAGAGTTTGAGATCGAACCCGATGTTCAGGTAAAAAACTACAAGGGTGTCCCGCTCAAGAAAAAAGACACGGACGTCACGGATGCAGAAGTAGACAAGACTATTGAAACCTTGCGGGAGCGATTAGGAGTTTTGGAACCTACCGACGAAAAAGCGCCTTCTAAAGGCTCTTTTGCCGTAGTAGAAGTCGCCTACGCATTGGTGGACGGGAGCAAGTCGGAACCGGCTTCGTCTTTCACCGTTGAACTAGGCAACGATAAACTGATCACCGAAATCGACGCTGCATTCATGAAAATGACCGTTGGCGAGTCCAAGCAAGTAGAAGGGACTTTTCCTCCCGATTATCAGGAAAAAGATCTCGCCGGGAAAAAAGCGTTGTTTGAATGCAAGCTGTTGGAGCTTAAAAAGCGCACTCTGCCAGAAGTGAACGATCAGTTTGCCGAAACAGTTCGCCCTGGAACAACTCTGTTGGCTCTCAAGTCGGAGATCCGCAAAAACATTCAGACCACCAAAGAACAACAAGCGCGCCGTGCCCAGCGCCAGGAAATCGTCGACTACCTGGTGAGCAAGAACGGTTTTGATTTGCCGAAATCGATGGTGGATTTCCAAGCCAAAAAGCTTTTGGAGTCGATGGAACAGGACTTTAAGTCCCGTGGACAGAGTTTGCCCAACCTAAAAGACGATGAAATGCAGGCTGTGCGGAGTTCCGCGGAAGAAATCGTTCGTGGCGGACTCTTGCTTAAGCGCATTGCTTTGCAGGAAAATCTAGAGCTCCCTGAAAACAAGCTGCAAGAACGCGTTGCGCAGCTAGCCCAACAATGGAATCAAAAGCCTGAAGAGACGCTCCAGTTCTTGGAAAAGCAAGGAGTGCTCGATCGCATCCGAGATGAGGTCATGACCGATCAGATCTTCGACTTCGTCATTCAAAATGCGAAAGTTTCCTAGCCGTTGTATCATTACTATTCGTGAGTGCGTTTCCGGTGCTTGTCATCCTGTGGAACGCCGAGTTAAATAAAAAGAACTCGAAAACTTCTTTGGCTGTGTTCTTGGCCGTCGAATCTTTCTGGGTTAGCCTCAGTAGCTAGGAGGGCGTTTCGCTCATGTCCAATCTCGTATCGTCGTACCTCGTTCCCATGGTGATCGAACAAACTCCGCGCGGCGAGCGCAGCTTCGATATTTATTCTCGTCTCTTAAAAGAGCGCATCATTTTTATTGGCACGCCCATCGATGATGCAATCGCCAATCTGGTGGTCGCCCAGCTTCTGTTTTTGGAATCCGAGGACCCGGAGTCTGATATCCACATCTATATCAACTCACCGGGAGGCAGTGTTTCGGCTGGGCTCGGCATTTACGACATGATGCAATATATCAAGCCAGACATTTGCACTTACTGCATTGGAATGGCGGCCAGTATGGGCGCTGTTCTATTGACGGCCGGAACCAAAGGGAAACGTTTTGCTCTGCCAAACTCCGAGATCATGATCCATCAACCTCTGGGTGGAGCGCAGGGGCAGGCCAGCGACATCGAAATCCACGCTCGACATATTTTGGCTACCCGCGAGCGGTTGAACAAACTCTTGGCGAAACACACAGGTCAACCTCTGGATACCATTCAAGAGGACACCGATCGCGACCGTTTTATGGGACCCGACGAAGCAAAAGCGTATGGTTTGGTAGATAATGTGGTGTCCCAGCGCGGAAAAAGCGCTAAAGCAGAGAAGTAAGCCAGTTTCTTTAGGACGATGACAGGAGGTCCGTGATGAGTCGAAGAGATAGCGACAGTTTCGGCAATCTAGTCTGCAGTTTTTGCGGAAAGAACCAGAGAGAAGTCAAAAAACTTATCGCTGGGCCCACCGTGCATATCTGCGACGAGTGTATCGAGCTCTGCAATGACATTATTGCGGAAGAGGCCGAAAAAGAGGATCTTCGCACCGGCACGACCAAGATTCCCAAACCTTCTGAGATCAAGAACGTTTTGGACGAGTACGTGATCGGCCAGGGCCAGGCCAAAAAAACTCTCTCTGTCGCCGTTCACAACCATTACAAGCGCATTGGACACCCTAAAGCCTCGGGTGAAGTCGAACTTCAAAAAAGCAATATCTTGCTCATTGGACCCACGGGGAGTGGAAAGACCCTGCTCGCGCAAACCATGGCGCGGTTACTCAAGGTCCCTTTTTGCATTGTGGACGCTACCACCCTCACTGAGGCTGGCTATGTGGGTGAAGATGTCGAAAACATCATTCTCTATCTTCTTCAAGCCGCCGACTACGACATAGACAAAACCCAAAAGGGGATTGTGTATATCGACGAGATCGACAAAATCGCACGCAAAGGGGAAAACCCTTCCATTACTCGGGATGTGTCGGGTGAGGGCGTGCAACAAGCTCTGTTAAAGATTTTTGAAGGTACGCGGGCGAACGTCCCCCCCAAAGGTGGACGCAAACACCCGCAGCAAGAGTTTCTCCAGGTAGATACGACGAATATTTTGTTTATTTGTGGCGGAGCTTTTGTCGGATTAGACAAAGTTATCGAAGCACGGCACCACAAGCGTAGCATGGGTATTGGCGCCGACATTCGGAGCGACAAAGAAAAACCAAAAGATCCGGTGTCCACGCGAGTGCTCCCGGAAGATCTGCTGCGGTTTGGAATGATCCCCGAATTTGTGGGTCGCTTACCGGTGATTGCTACGCTGGAAGAACTGGACGAAAAAGCGTTGGTTAAGATTCTGACCGAGCCCAAGAACGCCATCATCAAGCAATACCAACGTCTTTTCGAGTACGAGAACGTCAAGCTTCGGTTCGAGGACAGCGCTCTTAAACGCATTGCTCGAGAGGCAATGAAATCCAAAACAGGTGCGCGCGGGCTGCGATCGATTCTGGAACACTGCATGCTAGACATCATGTATGAGTTGCCATCGATCCCAAACCTCAAAGAATGCATCGTAAATGAAGAAACCGTGGCCAAAAACGCTAAACCTGAATTGGTCTTCGGCGAAGATCCTACTGACGGTGAAGTAGGTAAGAAAGTCGAAAACGCTTAAGGTCCAAAGCCTTAAGCCGAAAAAATTTTCATAACGCGACTGCGCGCATTTCAATCAATAAGAAACTGCTGGGCTTGTAGGCAGATCTCCGAATTACAGTTATAATTAAAACGTAGGGACGGGTATCCCGGCTCTATTCCTTTCTTTCCAACAAAATTTGAGGAGGTTCGTTTCGGATGAACAAGAAGGCGGACGCACCCCAGGTTTACTCTCTCCTACCTCTTCGTGACATCATCGTCTTCCCACACATGGTTGTTCCGCTGTTTGTGGGACGCGAAAAATCGATTCGCGCATTAGAAGAAGCGATGTCGAGTCGCAAACAGATTGTTCTTGCTGCCCAGCGGCGAGCACAGAACAACAACCCCGAAGAAAAAGACATTTTTTCGATAGGCACACTTGCCAATATCATTCAGCTACTACGTTTGCCCGACGGCACACTGAAGGTCTTGGTCGAAGGCGTGCAGCGCATTCAAATTACAAAATACCTGGAGAAGGACTCCATTTTCCGCGTGGAAGGGGAGCCCCTTCCTGACGAAGTGAGCTCACAGGTAGAAGCCGAAGCATTTGTACGCAGTCTTAAGACTGCTTTTGAGACATACGTTAAGCTCAATAAAAAAATTCCGCCAGAACTGTTGATGTCGGTGCTGTCGATAGAAGATTGTTCCAAACTTGCCGACACCATCGTCCCCCATCTGAACGTCAAAGTAGAGGACAAACAAAAACTCCTCGAAGTCACCGATGCTTGTCGTCGTCTGGAGCAACTATACGGATTGCTCGAGGGCGAGATAGAGATTCTTCAGGTGGAAAAAAAGATTCGAAGCCGCGTCAAAAAACAAATGGAGCGGTCTCAGAAGGAGTACTACCTCAACGAGCAGATGCAGGCGATTCAGAAAGAGTTGGGGGAGCGCGATGAGTTTAAAAACGAAATTCAAGAGCTTGAAAAACTAATCAAGCGCAAGCGCATGCCGGAAGAAGCGGCCAAAAAGGCTAAGGCCGAAGTCAAAAAGCTCAAAATGATGTCACCCATGTCGGCTGAAGCCACCGTGGTGCGCAATTACCTGGATTGGTTCTTGAGCATTCCTTGGAATGAAAAAACCGAGGAAAAAATAGATGTGGAAACAGCCGAAACCGTTTTGGATGAAGACCACTATGGGCTAAAAACCGTAAAAGAGCGCATTTTAGAACACCTGGCAGTTCAGAGCTTGGTGGAAAAAGTCCGCGGGCCGGTTCTGTGTTTAGTCGGACCTCCAGGGGTAGGGAAAACTTCCTTGGCACGTTCTATCGCCCGTTCGATAAGCCGCAACTTTGTGAAGATTTCGCTCGGCGGGGTGAGAGACGAGGCTGAAATTCGAGGACATCGTCGCACTTATATTGGCGCTCTTCCTGGAAAACTGATCCAGGGAATGAAAAAAGCTGGCACGGTGAATCCCGTAATCCTGCTCGACGAAATTGACAAAATGAGCACGGATTTTCGTGGAGATCCTAGTGCTGCTCTCTTGGAGGTTTTGGATCCTGAGCAGAACAAGTTTTTTTCTGATCACTACCTTGAGGTTGAGTACGATCTGTCTCAGGTGATGTTTATCACGACGGCAAACTCTCAGCACACGATCCCGCACCCATTGTTGGATCGTTTGGAAGTGATCTCACTCTCCGGATACACGGAAGAAGAAAAAGTCCAAATTTCGGTAAAGCACCTGATCCCTAAAGTGACCCAGGGGCATGGACTCGACCCAGAAAAAATCATTTTCCCGGTTCAAACAATCGAAGCGATGATTCGTCACTACACGCGCGAAGCAGGTGTACGTAACTTGGAGCGAGTCACGGCTTCTGTGTGTCGAAAACTCGCTCGGCAGTGGGCCAAAAAAGCGGATCAGCGCGAGCGGGTAGTCATCAACCCTAAGAAACTCGAAGCTCTTCTGGGACCACAAAAGTATCGATTCCAAAAGATCGAAGACAACTCTGAAGTCGGTTTGGTCAATGGCTTGGCTTTTACGGAATCGGGCGGCGATATGCTCACCATTGAAGTGCTGCAAATGCCCGGTAAGGGCAAGCTCACCGTGACTGGAAAGCTCGGGGACGTGATGCAGGAATCCGCTCAGGCAGCCATGAGTTATGTGCGGTCGCGCGCAAAGCTCCTTGGTCTGGCTCCCGAATTTTACCAGAACATTGATTTGCACATCCACGTGCCCGAAGGGGCCATTCCAAAAGATGGGCCTTCAGCGGGTATCACGATGGCGACTGCGCTCGTAAGCACGCTCACCGGAAAACCTGTTAGCAGAGACGTCGCCATGACCGGTGAAATCACTCTACGTGGAAACGTTCTCCCGATTGGGGGGCTAAAGGAAAAGATCTTCGCGGCTCATCGAGGTGGGATCAAGAAAGTGATCATTCCGCATGAGAACGTGAAAGATCTCGAGGATATTCCAAAAAACATTTTGAAGAATCTGGAAGTCGTGGACGTGACCCATATGGACCAGGTTTTGGGCCATGCATTGGTGGCCGATCAGGTATTCCAAGTGGCAGAAGATGCCGTCGTAGCTGCGCTTCCGGAGGCACCACCGGATCTTGAGGCGCCTAAGACGGAACCACTGACTTCGCACTGATTTTTCGGCTGTGGTTGGGTGTGTATTCTGGGTGAATACATAAAATTCAATAATATCAGTGATTTATATTGCGTCAGCAGGTGGGGTGGGTTAGAGTAAGAGCTGTCACTCAGACACTTTTCAAAAGCTCTTCTGCTTAGCCAGAAGCTGCGCTTTTAGCCAGCTTCTCAGACACCTCTTAAAAAACCGTTTTCCAAACACGGAGTTTTCTATGCCATTCTGCAAAGTGTGTCAGAAGCCGCTTTCAAATTATGTTTTGAACAACAAGCCTGTCTGTCTGAAGTGCGACGAGATGCTCTTCGACATGGAAATCGAATCGGACGATTTTGATGCACCGACAGAAAACTCGGTGCCGTCAAAAGACAAAAAGTCCGTTCCAACCAAAAGACCAAAGAGTCCGACTAAATAAGCTTATTTCGCGAGTAAGCTGCGCAAGTCTTCCACTCGGTCCAGGCGCTCCCAGGTAAACCCTTTGGCGCTTGTGCGGCCGAAATGTCCGTAGGCAGCTGTTTCTTCGTAAATTGGACGTAGAAGATCGAGCGATTTAGTGATCTCCGCCGGCTTCATTCCAAAGATCTCCCGCACCGCGCTGGTAAGCTTTGCGGTGTCCACACTGGCTGTGCCGAAATCTTCAATCATCAACGAAACGGGTTCTGCTACGCCGATAGCATAAGCCAACTGGACCAAGCAGCGCTTGGACAGTCCCGCCGCGACAATGTTCTTGGCGATATACCGGGCCATGTACGAAGCCGATCGGTCTACTTTGGAAGGATCTTTTCCAGAAAATGCACCGCCCCCGTGAGCTCCGTGCCCGCCGTAGGTATCGACAATAATTTTTCGGCCCGTGAGCCCGCAGTCACCCATGGGACCCCCAACGACAAATCGGCCAGTGGGATTGATGTAAAACTTGGTTTTGCTGTCGATCAGTTTGGAAGGCACTGCCTTGGCAATAACTTCTTCTCGAACCGCGGTCACAAGCTCCTCGTGCGAAACGTCCGGGCTGTGCTGAGTGGATACGACGACTGCATCCACGCGTTTCATTGCGCCGTTTTCATATTGAACGGTGACTTGCGCCTTTCCATCGGGGCGTAGAAAACCAAGCACGTTTTCTTTGCGGCATTCAGACAGGCGCTTGGTCAAACGGTGGGAAAACGCCAGCGACGCCGGTAAGTATTCTGGGGTTTCGTCGCAAGCATAACCGAACATCGCGCCCTGATCGCCAGCACCCTGCTCTTTGAACAGACCTTCACCTTCGGTGACTCCCTGGGAGATATCAGGAGACTGTCGGCCAATAGCCGAAATCACGGCGCAGGTATTGTAATCAAAGCCCTTGTCGTCCGAATCGTAGCCGATTTTTTTGACGGTGTTGCGCGCAATAGAAGTGAAATCCACAATCGCGGAAGTGGTAATTTCTCCACTCACCATGACTAGCCCGGTGGTGAGCAGGCACTCACAGGCAACTCGGCCGCGAGGATCCTGGGCCAAAATTGCATCCAGAACAGCGTCACTGATCTGGTCGGCCATTTTATCTGGATGCCCTTCGGTTACCGACTCGGAAGTGAATAAACAGTTCTTAAGATTCATACCTACTCCACACCAATGACAAAGTTAGGACCTGAAATTGGCGTGCGGGGCGGTATTTGTCAAACCACGATGTGCCGGAAGGGGCTGAGAAACGGCTTAGCGGCGACGCTTTTTCTCAGGGGCAGAAAACGCATCTTCACTAAAGTCATCGGCGCTCGATCCATTGCGTTTGCGCTTGTTGATCATGAGCAAAGCAATGAGCAACAGACCCACGCCCAAACCCATGGCCAGCCCAAACGAGTTTTGCTGGACGATTTTGCCCAGGTTGAGCGAAGGCTTGGCAGGCTTTTTCTTGGGCTTATCCAAGTCGTCTGCTGGTGGAACTGCAGGATCAGCCGGTGCTCCCAGAGCTGCCGGTGGTACTTGCGCCACGGTGGGTGGAGCCACCTCTGGCTGCGGTGTGGGAGTTGGTGTTGGCACTTCGATGTTCTGTTCGGGCTGCGAGGCCACCAGTGTAGAGCTGTTTAAGTTCTTGAAAATTTTGATAGATTGTCCCCGCTTCAGAGCATCTGGTTGGGTCAAACCGTTCACAATCGCAATTTCCTTCCAGCTCGCCCGGTTACCCAGGACCTTCTTTGCAATCGTAGACATGGTCTCGCCAGCGCTTACTTGATGCTCTTCGGGAGTTAAGCTTCGCTCATCGTAAAAAGAAATCATCTGAGCATCGTCGGGTTGGGTTGTGGACGAGTAGTAGATCACTTTTCCAGGTGTCCAGGTTCCTTTGTTCCATTTTTTCAAAGAAGCGGCATGTGAGGTGTCTCCGTAGAGCAGCTCGGAAACGCTGGCAGCCGTGTCGCCCTGACGCAAGAAGTAATAACGGTTCAACGAAACGCCTTTTCGCGTTATCGCGCGCCCTGGGATGTTGGGGAGAACTGCACCCGCATAAGTGGGTTTGGGTTCAAAAGCCTGGGCTTCCGAAGGGGTGGCAGGATCCTGCAGCGCGGTAGTTCCACCGGCTGCCAACAGCGGATCGGCTGTGAGAGCGGGGTCTGTTCCAGCTGCGGCATCCGCCATGGAGCTTGATGCCTCTGCAGAGGCAGCGTCTTGACCGCTTTTGGCGGCAAGCTCATCAATACTCGGTTCTTTGGCTCCGCTTTCAGCGGAGAACAGAGTGTCCGCCGTAGCGTCAGTCCCCGTAGCAGCGTCTGTGGACGCGGTTTCTGTCGGGGCGGCGCCCGGGTCGGTTGCGGCACCCGTTTCGCTTTGCTCACCAAAAATTTCAGCTTCAGCGGTGGTGGCTTCTTCCGTCGCATTCTCTGCAGAGTTTTCCGCAGTTTCGGAAAAGCCGTCTACTTGTTCATTCTCCGCGACATTGGTCTTGTTAGCACAACCGGCGGCTAGCCAAAGGCTAAGAACAATGGCGGTAGCTTGAAGCTTCCAAGTCATTTTTACGGTTTTCATGGCGATGGGTGCCCCCAAAATAGTTAATTCTCCAAACTTCTTGTCGGAAAACGCCGCGGAATAGTTAATACTTCGGCTTCATTTGCCTTGGAGGAAGAGGAAGCTGTAGGTATGTCGCTGAAAAAATTGAAAATATTGCCGCTCGGGGGCTTGGGCGAAATCGGAATGAACTGCATGGTCCTGGAATGGGGTTCCGACATGGTGCTGCTGGATTGCGGTATCCAGTTCCCCGACGCAAGCTTTCCTGGGGTAGAGCTTCTAACTCCCGATCTTTCCTATGTGCGTCAAAACGCAGATAAGCTGCGTGGCGTCATTATGACGCATGGGCACGAAGACCATATCGGCGCGATCCCCTTTTTGTTGATGGACATGGAGGTCGATGTTTATTGCACGCCTTTTCCCAGAGGACTGATCACAAACAAGCTCGTTGAATACCCGCAGCTTGAGGAAATTCGATTTCATGAAATCCAGCCGCGAAAAAAATTCAAAGTAGGCCCGTTTACGATTGAAGCCATCCCCGTGGCCCACTCCATCATCGAAGCCATGGCGCTGGCAATTGAGACTCCAGTCGGGGTGGTGATTCACTCAGGTGATTTTAAACACGATACGGATTTGCTCGAGGGCGAACAAACAGGATTTGAAGCTTTTAAGGAATATGGCGATCAAGGGGTGCGGCTCCTGCTATCGGACAGTACGAATGCAGAAAAAGCCGGGCACACCATTTCCGAAACGGATGTGGCTGAAGCGTTCGAGCCGATCTTGGAAGGGCAAACAGGACGTTTGTTTATCGCGCTTTTTGCGTCGAATATTCGACGCATTGAAAACCTGCTCAAACTGGCCAAAAAGCTCGGCAAGAAAGTCGCTTTCGCTGGCAGGAGCATGCACTCCTACACTCGATTGGCCCACGGGCTGGAAAAAATGGATTTGCCCACGGACACAATCGTGCTCGCAGAAAACCTGGGAAAATATCCCGACAAAGACGTGATTGTGTTTTTGACGGGTAGCCAGGCGGAACCAGGGGCTGCTTTGGTGCGAATCGCACACGGAACTCACAAAGATCTGGAAATCCATCCTGGAGATAAAGTCATCCTCTCTAGTCGATTTATTCCAGGGAATGAACGTGCGATCACTTCGATGATCAACCAGCTCTATCGGGCTGGTGCGGAAGTGATTTACGAAACCATTCATCAGATCCACGTATCGGGGCATGGGTGTCAAGACGAGCTGTTAATGCTGCTAAACGCTGTTCGACCGCAGAGCTTTGTTCCGATTCATGGCGAGTACCGGCACTTGGCCAACCATGCAAAATTGGCGGAACAAGCGGGAGTCACCAAGGGCAATATTCTCATTGTGGAGAACGGCCAGCAAATTGAAGTGACTAAAACTTCGTTTGAACTGGGTGAAAAATTTGAGTTCAAAAAAGGGGTGATAGTCGAGGGTCAGTTCATGCAAAATGATCCCCTCGCTTTTGCGCAACGTGCGCACTTGGCGAAAACGGGGATCGTTTTTGCCTCTTTGGTGCGAGACGCGCGTTCGCACAAGCTGCTGGAGGCCCCAGTTGTTACGTTTTATGGAACGCTGTTTAAAGAGGGCGTTTCTACCGAACATATTGCTACGGATGCAGCGGAAATGCTGGAGGATCTCTGGCCCGAAATCTCTCGGCATGAGGATTGGCGCGATACGGTCAAGATCGAGCTGCGTCGATTTTTCCGAAAGCGGGGCAGTTACAAGCCCGTGGTTATCCCCGTGCTTCAGGACGTTTAAAACCTGTATCAAGACTTGACGCAGTTCTTCCGAAGTATGTTCGAGGGAACCTGCCCAATGGAAACAGCGCAATCGATAGGCGAACTACGGAAGTTTTTTGAAATTCGATTGGGATCGGTGCGGGTTTCAAAGCCACTTCCGTACGATGTTTACCTTTCGATCAGTGGTGCTCCGGTGCTTTTTAGGCGGACTGGAGACGCGATTTCGATCGATCGCTACAAACACCTTCAGGCCCACGGCAATCCAACCCTTTGGGTACCAGAGGATCAGCGAGCCGTGTACATGGACAGTTTGAGAAATGCCGTGCGCGATCCCACTATCAAAGGGGATGAGAAGGGTTTGCTGATCAAAGAGACGGCGCTGATCCACGTGCAGGACCTTTTTACCAAGAAAGATATTCAACCTGTGGTGACCGAAGCACGTTCTCTAGTGAACGATATGGTCCACTTTGTGTCGACGGATGTATCGGCGGTTAGTAGCCTGATGCGCCTGTCCGCGCATGACTATTACACATACAACCATTCTGTGGATGTTGCAGTGTATGGAATCGTATTGGCTAAGAAAATTTACGGTTCAGACAATCACGAACTGCTCATTGCCGCGGGTCTAGGTGGTTTGTTGCATGACATTGGCAAGCGGCGCGTTGATGTGGAAATCATCAATAAGAAGGGCAAACTCACACCTGAGGAGTGGAAAGAAGTTAAAAAACACCCCGACTATGGCGTGGAGTGTTTGAAAGAGGTTCCATCGATTCCCAGCGAGTCTCGTAAGATCGTCCACCAGCACCATGAGCATTTTGATGGTTCGGGTTATCCCTATGGGTTGGCGGGTGAGGACATTTCCAAGCTAGCTCGCATCGTAAGCCTCGCGGATGTGTTTGACGCATTGACGACCAAGCGCTCCTACCACGAGGCCATCAGTCCGACCGAAGCGCTTAATATCATGCAGGGCATGCAGCCAGGGAAATTCGATCCCGCCCTGTTTAAATCTTTTGACCAAAAATTTGTCGGAAAGACCAAAGTCACACTGGCAAAAGACTTTGATGCCTGTGCTCCGCAAAAACAACGGCTAATCAAAAAATAAGCGTGTGAACAGTTTTATACCTTAAAGAAGTCGACCGTGAGACAGGCGACATCTTCTTCCTTAGAGGGCCCGACAACCGCCCTCGATTCTTCGATCGTCCTCAAAATCAGGTGTCTGATTTTATCCATATCCGCGAAGGACAACCCGTGAATCGCGGTGTAGTGAATGGCCTCAGAGTCTCCGTTGCGGGCGTTCTCAAGCGCTTTCTGTCTCCAGTTAGCATGGTGCAAGGGAGCGACGGGAGACTCTTTCGGTAAATGCACGTTGCTTTCTAAGATTCGCCACTGGTGGCGATCTTGTTTTGCTAGTCCCATTTTCTCCAGTTGGTAGAGATGTTTTTGGGTTAGTTCGGGTGGAATTCCAAGTCGCTGCGAAATCGTCGAAACGCTTCGGTACTTGGGTACACTCAGCAGAACATGAATCGCCGCCCAAGGCCATCCGGAGTAGTACAAAAGTTCGCTCTCACTTTTCGACAGACGGGGAGCCTGAAAACGTCTGGATAGGTTGAGTTTTTTTTCGCGCACGGATTGTTTAGTCTTTTCAATCATTCTCTTAAGCGCAATTGAACCCGCTCTGGCTTCGTGTATTAGCGCAAGAAAATAATCCGCGTCCAATTCCGGCAGCCGCCAAAAGTTAGCAAGTCCGGCTCCATGATCCGGCGTAAAATGGACGTTGGAATTCAGTACCTGAGAAAAAAAAGAAGAAGAGCACCCAGCCGCCTTGGCCAGCTGGCTTTGGTAGCCTCGCGCCTCGCAGTTTTGCGCAATTTCCGCTCGAACGAAGGCTTTGTAGTCCGAAAAAGCCGTAATCTCTAAATTCGTTACTTTTTTATTAACGATCATTGGTTAGCTTTTATAAATGTGAGGGCTTGCCGGTCAAGAACCATATTGGTAAGGGTGCTTCGAAGGGTGGGTTATGGGCCGGGATTTTTATTGCACTCTATTGGTTTTTGTTTTGGTGGCCTGTTCGGGAAAGCTTCCTCCGGCTCCAGGAGGAACAACTTCCAGCGGTGGTGGCGATGGTTATGAAGCTGAGTTCAAAGACATCGCATGGACGGTAGCGCGCAGAATGGCTGACAGTGGGGCCGAGACGAACGAAGGCATTTCCACTTCAAAATTCAAAGAAACTATCGAGAAACTCAAGCTGGAGTCTACGGAGGGTGAGCTAAAAAAAGACGGTCAGGTTGTGGATGCGCTGAACTATCGGGACACTTTTCGTGTTGAACTGAGTCTAAGACGTTGGACTAGGATGGGCTCGTACAAGAAACGGATCTTGGTTGTTCACGAAGTTCTCTCATTGATGGGAGAAGCGGATAGTAGTTACACAAGGTCCTCGGATTTACTTACCACCTTGGGATTTTCCTCCCCGGTTCATATTTACAAGTTTGTTCTGACGGGAGAGCGAGCCAGGCTGCTGATCGATAAGATCGAGTGGAAAGCGGAGGAAGTCACTTCTCATGAAGGGAGTCTTTCCGCTCAGACACGCATTCATCGGAGAGAGTATCGAGTGCCTCGCCCCCCTCTAGCCCCTGGTGAAGTGCGGGATCCCCACCTTGATAAAGACTACCTTCTTTGCGAGGATTCCGCCTGGATCGACACTACTTCAGAAAAGGCCGTCGTTAAATATGCGTTGTGCTGGTTGAGTCCCTTCCATGCCTACGTGGGCGAGACCGGCTCCATGCACGTGCAGCTCGATGCAAAAGACACCGATCCCCTCCTAAGGCTTTTCT
Organism: uncultured Pseudobdellovibrionaceae bacterium; assembly: GCA_964611895.1. GTDB lineage: Bacteria > Bdellovibrionota > FAC87 > UBA2466 > UBA2466 > JAIEOG01. The sequence continues at coordinate 928 of CAZTDN010000013.1, read as the reverse complement.
ATAGGAGCGGTGGCGCATTTGATCATGGTCTCATTCGGGGAGACCTTTACCAGCATCCTGAAATCGAGTTTCTACCGGGGGTAGACTAAAAAAAATCCCGACGGCAGTTTCCCGTCGGGAATTAAGTTTATTAGCGAGCGTTGACTGTGCCACGGCAATAGATCGCCTTTTCTGCGGGTAGAGATTGCCTAAAGGTAATTTGTGTTCCGATTTTGACGTCGTCCAACCATGCCCCGTTTAACAATACGGATGGCGCCCGTAGTTCGAATGCGATAGACGCCACCCCAGCGGTAGTGCGCTCCAATTCAGCGCGTACCGTATGTTCCGAGTAATTGCCATCTTCGTCCGCTATGTGAAAGTCCATGTAGGCCGAGCCGTGGTTGTCCTTACACTCCAGGATAATATCGAAATCTGAATAGACCATGGCTTTGCCCTTATGGCTGCTCTGGCATCGACCTGAAAAAGCGAGGTCAGTGGAGCTTCCCAGCGCCAAGTGGGCTGAGCCAAGTAAGAGCAGCGTGGTGATTGTTTGTAACGTTTTGGTATTGAGTCGCATTGTCATCCTCCGTTCTTCAAGGATGGCGGGGTTGAGGACGCGACTCAAAAACTGTTTCGTTAAATCGGGGGTTGGTTTTTTATAAATGCTAAACGAGTTTCCTAGAATTCCGGTACGCGGTTACTTTTTCTCGCCAGGTACGTGGTACCTTTTGGACTTTCATTCACCCGTCTGAGACGGGTGCTTTTTGTGCTGCATCCGGTGGTGAGCGGTGCAAAGTGTCTGCAGGTTCTCTAGACGGTTCTGCCCTCCACGGCTTACCGGCACCCGGTGATGCAGTTGCAGCCACACCCGGCTCTGGCAACGGCCATAGCGCAAGTGCTCGAACGTACACTGTCCTCGATCGCGCAAGTAAACGGCGTGTTCTAACTT
>CAZTDN010000012.1:0-85513 GCA_964611895.1 uncultured Pseudobdellovibrionaceae bacterium | reverse complement strand
CCACTCGACCGATTCTTTGGGTCGTTGAGGGCGAGTGGTCAGCGCCGGTTGGGCGGTTTTCCATGTGTTATTCAAAGCGAAAACGGGTTTCTATCTGCTCACCCCTTGAGCCATTCATTGAGCAGGTAAACTTCATCCGTGCACCGAACTCGCGCCGTTGATGGATCGGTAAGGACTTCATCATGCAGCGTCCAGCCGAACGGAATCCGACTACCCCGTTCCTGCCAAATGTCCGCGAGCATTTCACCCATCTTGGCAGAGGAAACGAGATATAGAACTCCGGAAAAGCCGGCGACTCTGTATCGAAAAAATATCTCCTCGTAGCGCTTTCTCGTCTTCGCGGAGAGTTCAAGCTCCAGAGCATAGGTCTTTATCGCTGAACCAACATCCACCGAAAAAACCGCATCGGGGATAACAGGCTTGATCATAGAGTTGTAAGCAAATGATCTTCCCAACTCTTTTTTCATCTCCCATTCGGAGACCCACGAATCTCCAATCTTGGATCGACCAAGGGAAATACGGATGTCCGCAAAGAGCAGATCGTGCATCAGGCTATTCTTGTTCACCGACCCAATCCAGCGGGTAAGCCCGACACTTTGTGCACCTCGATTGGAAATGGCCCAGATGATCTCCTTTGACTCAGAATTCACAACTTGCCGCAGGTGCCCAGCGATCCGCAATTTCCGAAGCCTCCGCAAAACTGTGGTTCGTTTCACCCTCGGAAAGAAAAGGCTGCCTATTTGGGCAGTGCTGAGAACTCCAAAGTTCCCTAACGTCTGGAGCAACAAATTGTCTCTCTCAGTTCTGCGCATCACTGCCCCCGCAGAAGAGACTCGACCACTTTGCGCGTGGCATCTCCCTCTCTATGGGTCAAAGCGGCTTCCAATTTCATGACCTGCCCGTTCAGCAAATTGACCCGCTCATGGAACCGCTTTAGCGATTCGTACCCGCTTTCTAGAGAAACGAGTCTCCCTGACTGGGTTCTTGAATCGGCCTGAAGTTTCTCAAAGATCTCGCGGACCTCGTCTAGTCGATATTCGACTCCCCTCCAAACCAGCCAGATCAGAGATCCTAGGCTTGCCCCCAATACCACCACCAAAACTTTTACGACGAGCACTACGCCCCCTAAATGTGCGCACTCGCATCCCCCTCCTCTTCTTCGCGGCGAAGGAGGTGCTGCTCATGAAGCGCACTGGTTACAAACGGGATGATTATTTTGCTTTGTCGGTTCGCCTGCGTTTTAAACGCACGAAGTGGTCTTGGGTGAGATGGGCAGCATTTGCCCTAGGGCTTGCTCTAAAACTTCTGCCGTACTTTCTCTAGCGAACAGACGTCGGGAGATACTTCAACATCCATGCCGATTCATCGGCGCAGATGGAGGTGCACCAATTGCTACTGATGTCGCTGGGTTGGGCAAGATCGCGACCCGTGGACCAGAAAGTGGTCCAAGTTGGACCAGTCGAAAAGAAGGAAGTGGACCACGCTCGTGTAACTGCCGAATTTATCTTCTGTTTTCGGAGCGATGTTGGTCCAAGGCGCAAAACGGTCCCATGCCTTTTAGACAAACGTGGTCCAAAGTGGACCACTTGAAGAGTTTGTCCAGAATTCAAATACTTGGATCGCTTTCCGGCGATCAGTGGTCCATTCTGGACCACTTAGCAAATCGACTAATTTATTTAGTAATGTCGGCCAGTTGAGGAAAACTCCGAAAAAACTGGTCCAACTTGGACCACTTCCCAGCTCTTTGCCCCTTCGCCGACTATTCTTATCGATGCCGAAGGCCATACTCGTTGAAGGCCATGTCGACCCCACCGCTCGACCAAACAAACTGCAGCGCCTCGATCGGTGCCGTAACCACCACCGTAGATCCCGGGTTATCCAGTGCCTTCGGAGTATCCGTAACGACTTGCTTTTTCTCCACTTGATAGATAGCTCCCTTACTCTGGATTAGGGCAAAGGAGTCATCGAACGAAAACAAGACCGTGCCCCTAACTTCAACTTCCTTGTCGCCAATGGTTACCTCATCCGGTTCCGCTACGGCCGCAACCCTGCGCGGCGGCGCTGGCTGATAACGCCAAGACATATCGACGGCATTTTGCGGGACCGTTACTTCAACTCTCTCGCCCATTCCTAGCTTTGCAAAATAGTGCGACAATTCCGGAGTGAGCGCTGCTTTTCGTATCTGATAAATGGAACCCCCTGCCTCAATATGTGAAAAATCCTCAGTGAATGAGAACACATTTGCTCCCCGTAGCGTTACACGGCCATTGCTAGCCCGTACGTCTGACGGTGGCTTCTTTGCCAGCGCTGCGTGCCGCCCGCCTGCTTGCGGTTCCCGCGGGGTAGCGGGCCACAAGGACTCAATTGCTGCCCGAGGTACAGTGACACTGACCACCGCATTTTGGACGGTGGCCTTTTCTAACTCCACCCTGAGCCCAGCTGGAAGTTCCCGCTTCCCCAGTTTGTAAATGTAACGATCGGTCTGCAGAAAGATGTGTTCTGTCGTGAAAGAGATTAATGCTCTGCCGTCTAGCTGCACACTTGCAGAATCCGCCTGCGACTGATGCATGCTGGCCAAGGTAAGAAAAAGTGCGCCCACCCGCTTAACCATAGTAATTGTACTCATTATCCACTCCCCTTAAATACGGCTACGCTGCGTCGTGCCCCTTTTGTTCCATTCAATCTTATTATCGGTCTCTCGCTCGAAAACGGAATCCTCCCCGAGGGTGGAAAAAAGCCGACACAGGGCGCCGCGTTTCGCGCTAGAATACGGCATGAGAAAAAGGAAGCCGCCTGAACTAAAAAACATCGGGGTGTGCATCAAGGGACAAGATGGGACCATCGAATACCAGAATAAGGCCTGTGCGGATTTGTGCGGAGTTCGAGTGGGGAAGAAGTGCGTTAAAGGCTGCATGCATCACTATTCCCAAGGAAAGGCCGCACCTCCCTTTGAACAAGGATTTCATCTTTTTCGAAACGTCGAGGCAGAAAACAAGATCGTGGATGCGGTCATGATTAATGACGGCGAGAAATTGACCACTCTTCTCTACGACAAGTCCGCGGTGATAGAAAAACAATTGGCCCTGCTTGAGCCGTTCGGGCTTTCTAAGGCTGAAGTGAGTGTGATCGAAAGATACTTGAAGGGGTTTAGCAACCTGGAAATCGCGGCGCAGCTTTTCATTAGCAAAGCGACTCTTCGGACCCACCTGAACAATATTTACAAGAAGTTGCCGGACGAGCTGAAGAAGGAAATCTTAGCGTCGCATTTGGGAAAAGAAATAAAAGCAAAACCTTCAACCAAGTAAGAACCAAAAAGGGTTTTATTTCCGCCCTGTCAGGCTTCGCACCTTTTCCATAAATTCTTTTTCATCGGAAACCCGCTCTTTTTTCGCAACTACTTCCCCGTCGGCAGAAAGTAGAAAAACCGTGGTTGAATGGGTAAAATCCCCGTCGTCTAGCGGCTTGTAATTAAAGCCCAACACAACCGATAGTTCGCGCACATGGTCTGGCTTCGATGTCAAAAGTGTCCATCGCGCGTCGAGCTTCATCTTTTTTGAAAAGCTTAAGAGCGCAGCGGGAGTGTCTCTTGCTGGGTCAATAGAAAACAGCGCGTACTGGACGTTGTTTCTCTGGGTCTTAGTTAACCTTGAATCCAAAGACTTCATATCGGACACGATTACCGGGCAAGTGGCAGGACAGCTGGTAAAAATCATGGCGGCTATCGTGGGCTTTCCCTTGAGATCAGAAAGGAACTGCGTCTTTCCGTTCTGCGAAGTCCATTGCTGCTCCAGTCGATAAAGCGACTTGGGTCCGAAGGACTCTGCACTGAACGCCGGGGCACAAATAATTAGGAAAATAGGGAGCAGGAAGTGTCTCATTCAGCCTTTTCCTTTCCGACATCGAGGGCACACCGAAAACCTAACGTTTTTAAACAATAGTCGCCGCGCAGACCGCTGCGAAATCCGTAACGCATGAAGGTAGCGTATTCTTTTGAGTCTGTTGCATTGATCGATCCCGCCCCGCAGAAAAGGCCGACGGTTCGGTCGCCCTTGGAGCGGGAATCAGTGGAAATCATCACGGCATTAAAGTCCTCCACCCACTCCCAAATCAAACCATGCATGTCATACACGCCAAATATATTTGGTTTCTGACGTCCCACGGCATCTAGCTCCCAATCACCGGTTTTGGCGTACCAAGCCAGGAGCTGACTCAGAACTTCTGGATTCGTCACATCGCCTGCGTACTCCCATTCCGTAATAGTTGGAAGTCGCTTTCCTTTAGCCTGGCAATACCTTCTAGCGACAAACCAGGACACCTCAGTTGCCGGCCTGTTTCCAACCGTTCTTAGCTCGTCAGAGGAGAGCAGGTCTGATTTCCAACTCTGAAGGTACCTTGATTCCGCAAAGAGAGGCAGGATTTTGGACTTGCGATACTGTGCATTCGCGGCAAGAAACGCGTTCAATTCGAGATTTGTGACTGGAAACCTATCTAAATAGAAGGAAGAGACATCCACTTCCTTTTCTTGCAGCTCAAGAACGGCCGGTGCGCCCTTATTAAGCGACGACGAGCTTATCTCCTTGAAGAAGGGCCGATACTTCCCAGCGGGGATCAGCACATGCGGCCCACCCGCCTCGGCAACTAGCGCTCTAACCAAGAGCAAAAGTGCAATACCGTAGTACCGATAAAAGCTCACTTCTTTCGTAGTCCGCCTACTTCGGAAGCGCTGACCTCATCGCCCTTATTCCCCCAGGAGTTTCGGACGTAGGTTAGGACGTTGGCGATATCCTCGTCGTCAAGGCTAAGGGCGGGCATTACGCCATCGTAGTCGCTCCCATTAACTTCTATCTTTCCGGCAAGACCTTCCAACACGACCCTGATCGCTCGCTTCTTATCCGCCATGAGGAAGTCTGAACCCGCAAGCGGTGGGAATGCATTCTTCAAACCTTTTCCATCGGGCTGGTGGCAGGCAGCGCAGTTCTGAACATAGACCGCGTTGCCCGCAGACATACGCTCACTCATACCCCTCGCGGCTTTTTTGGCGGGGGCGCCAGAAGCAGGCATCGTTTGAATGGTGGAGCCTTCTGGGAGATAGACCGTGTCAGACTGTTTTCCGGTGTAGATCATCGGATCTTTTTCGCCGTCCACCTTCAACATTCCCAGAGCGCCCTTATTGAACGTTCGAAAAATTGCATGGTCCACGAGAATATAGGTCGAAGGGATATCGATTTTAAACTCAATGATTGCCGAGCCGCCGGGAGGAACGACGGTGGTCTGAACATTTTCCTGTGCAACTTTGGTACCCCCCTCTGTGAAAACGCGGTCGAAAATTTCACCGATTACGTGGAAGTTAGACGCAATATTGGGTCCGCCCACCCCAAAGAATATGCGAACTTTCTCACCCACGTCTGCTTTCAACGCTTTGTCGCCTGTCAGTGCGCCGACGCTGCCATTGAAAACAACATAGTCGGGCTGCTCCTTGAGAGCTTTGTCCATGCTAAACGGCTGGAGCCCTTTCGCGCCAAATGCGCCCGCGGTGTAAAAGTCGGACTGCACCACGTAGAATTCTTTATCCACGGGAGGCAGACCTTTTTCCGGCTCGACATAAATAAGACCATACATGCCATTGGCAATATGCATTCCGACGGGTGCGGTCGCGCAATGATAAATGTAAAGTCCAGGATTCAAGGCGCGGAAAGAAAACTTCGAGCTGTGCCCAGGCACCGTCATGGAGCCTTCCGCTCCGCCACCTTGCCCAATAACCGCGTGTAAATCGATATTGTGAGGCATCTTGCTCGAAGGGTGGTTGTGCAAATTGAACTCAACGAAATCGCCAACGCGCACGCGCATCATGGGACCAGGCACTGTCCCGCCAAACGTCCAAAAGTTGTATTCCACCCCGTCCGCCAGACGTGCCGTGATTTCCTTGGTTTCCAAATCAATTTTTACCCGAGCCGGTACTTTGCGTTTGATCGCAGGCGGTACCTTCGGGGCGTAAGTAAGCACCGCTGTTTCAGCCGGGAAGCTTTTGGGGTCAGGATAGTACGGTTTTTTTCCAAAAACCGATGCGCACAGCACCAAGCCCAATGCGAAGAGTAGCGTTTGTGGTTTCAAGTGTTTCCCCCAGAAATGCCGACGGCGGCTTTAGACAATATAACCGTGAGCTACCTTGGCCGCCATGATCTAGATCATATTATATGATGTTCCGAACTTTGGATTCGAATGGTACCGTGGTTCGGTATGCGCCTTCTTCATTGGATTGTGTGCGGTGTCCTTGCGGCCAGCTCCGCACCGGCAAGCGAGGCAGATTCCACACCGAAAGTAACTTTTGCGAGCCAAGGGCGCTTGCGTTTTGAACACAGCGATCGAACGGATTATCTCTCCAAGCGATCCGCTTTTCTGCTGCGGATTCGGCCCGACATCAGACTTTCCAAGGGTTCTGATCTTTCCCTTTTTGCGCAACCGCAGTTTGCCAAGGCTTTCGGACGGCCTCAGTTCGTCGGATCTTCGACCTCACTAAATGAAAGCCAAAGCACCAGCGGATCGGTGAACGACAGTTCAGTGGGGCTGCATCAAGCGTATATAGAACTCCGCGCCGCCGATTTTCTTACCTTTACCCTGGGACGACAGCTTCTTTCCTATGGAAACGAAGTTGTGTTAAGTGGGCTCGACTGGGACAACACCGGACGTAGCTTCGACGCTCTAAAAGCACATTACGCGCACAGCGTTGGCTCCATTGATCTGTTTTACAGCAAGCTGTTTGCCTCGTCAGTTACAGCCACCACCGTCGGTTCAGGCGACAGTGATCTGCTGGGCATTTATTCCGCTAACGACTTGGGAAGAGGGCTTGAGGGAGCCGATGCGTACTTTCTTTTTCGAAGGGACCAAACGACGGGCGTTAGCAGGGATCTCTTCGCGCTGGGGATTAGGATCGAGTCCAGGATTGGGGATTGGGACTATCGAGCCGAGCTGACTAAAGAATTCGGATCGGCTTTTACAGATCCCGCTTCGGCTCACCAGCTAGATCTTGAAACAGGATGGAGTTTTGCCAAGCCATTCAAAAGTCGACTGGGACTCGAGTTGTTTCATTCCGGCAGCGACTACGATCAGCTTTACCCACTTGCACATAAATATCTGGGGATCGCCGATGCATTTGGAAGACGCAATATCCAAGGTGCGGTGATTCACCTAAACGGCACGGTTGGCAAAGGTCTTACGGCCCAGGTCGACGTCCATTATCTTCTTAGGTCGTCCACCTCTTCGCCGGCCTATAAACTCAACGGAACCTCCGCACTGGGTACAGGGGCAAATACCTCGGCGAATATTGGAATGGAGACAGACCTCATCGTGAACTACGCTTTCTCGAACGATGTAACGGCGACACTCGGGGGAGCCATGCTCATTCCTGGAGACTATCTTCGAGCAGAATTGGGGGATGTAACGCCCACGTTTTGGTACATGCAGTGGGTGGCGCGCCTTTAGTGCGCGGGTGATCATTTTTTCCCCGGTCGACTTCCTTTTCCAGCTCCGCCCAATCGGAAACATCAATCCCAAGACTGCCGAAGCTCACGAGGTTCTTTTTATTCCATAGGCCGAGCAGACGAATAACGGTTTCGACACGTGCATCGACCATACGGCTGACTTGGGTTTTTGAGAGCTTCAGTGGAATGCGCGACGCGGTGCGCGAAGTTCGCACCCCAAAGCGACGATTGAGCTGCAGGAGAAGCTCAAACACTTTCTCCCCAACACGGCCCGCGGAAACAATGTCGATCTTGTCTCGCAAGATCTGCTCGTGAACGATAAGAAGTTCCCTGAGCCAATCCGATAGCTCGATGGCGAGTGGATCGCCGGTTCTTTGAATAAGCGGCCGCAGATAGATCTTCACTACTTCGGCGCTTCGTAAAAAGGCCCGTGCAGTTCCCGGGTAGGCTTTTTTTTGGAGCACTGCTGACATCCCTATCGCGTCTGCTGGCCCAAAGACAGCCAAGCTGTACTCATTTCCCACGGAAGATAGTCGGCTGACCTCAAAACCACCGCTCAAGATGATGCCGACAAAATCCGCCGGGTCCCCCATCCTCCAAAGGCACTGCCCCGAGCGAATGGTCTTTCGCAGGGACACTTCCGCTAAGGCCCGAAGCGCGGCTTCGGAAAGCTCCTTCGTACCCCGGACCTCTTTGAACACTTCGATCAGCCCACGAATCACAGGCTGTTCTTGATGCATTTGTGCTCCAATGTCATCTGGATTATTCTTCCGTCCATGATCTAGATCATAGACGCCAGCGCCCGACTCCCCTAATGTTTCACGATGCTATCGAAATCAAAGGCAAAAGCCTTTTTCTTAGTTGGGACTGGGCTGTGTAGCGCCACCTTCCTTCTCCTCACCGTGGACACGCTTAGACGGGTTCCAGGTCAGACGAACCAACAGAACCTTTCGGAATCGGCGATCCGGGGAAAACACCTCTGGGATAAGAACAACTGCATGGGGTGCCACACGATCCTGGGAGAAGGTGCGTACTACGCACCCGAGCTAACGAAGGTTTTCGAGCGGCGAGGCCCCAAGTTTATTGAAGCGATGCTTCGCGATCCCTATGCAATGTATCCGGGCCAAAGAAAGATGGTCCGCTACGATTTTACCGATGAACAAATTCGAGACCTCGTCGCATTTCTGAAGTGGATCGGCGAGATGGATCTCAACGGATTCCCGCCCAAGCCGAGCCTCGCTCAAATGGCTGTTTCGAATCCGAGTGTTCCGAATGGCTCCGCCTCCCTTGCCAAAACGGCCGATCGCCCGATGATCTTCAATCAGATGTGCATTGCATGCCACGCTCTGGAAAACCAAGGAGGCAAGATCGGACCAGCGCTGGATGGCGTGGGCTCGCGCCTTGAAAGAGATTACATCATTAAATGGCTAAAAGACCCCGCCGGGGTCAAGCCCGGAACAACGATGCCAAAACTCCCTCTCTCGGATGAAGACATCACCGAACTTGCGGCGTTTCTCAGCCAATTGAAAAAGGATTCCAAATGAAATTCAAATCCCAAAAAGTAGCCTATTACTTTTTCGCCGTGTGCATGCTTCTGCTCTCGCTGCAAATCGTCTACGGCTTCATCATGGGATTTGCGCACATGGGCTATGACGGCCTTCACGAGTGGATTCCGTTTAACGCCGCTCGCGCCGTGCATACGAACTTATTGGTGATGTGGCTCCTGGCAGGCTTCATGGGAGCCGCGTACTACATCATTCCCGAAGAATGCGATCGCGAGCTTGTCTCGCCTCACCTGGCGCTCGTGCAGCTCGGGGCCTTTGTGGCCGTGGGAGTCATCGCGCTGGTTGGGTTTCATTTTAACTGGTGGGAAGGCCGGAAGTTCCTGGAAATTCCCAGGCCGCTCGACTATCTGGTCGTTGTCGACGTGCTGCTTTTTATCTACCTCGTCGGGCGCACCATTTGGGAAGCCAAACGCCATACAACTACTTCGATGGTTCTGTTCTTCGGGCTCCTTTCCGCCGCTTTGCTTTACCTGCCCGGAATGATCGACACGGATTCTCAGACATTGGATTCCTACTGGCGTTGGTGGGTGGTTCATCTTTGGGTCGAAGGTGTATGGGAACTCATCATGGGGGCCATTCTTTCGTATCTGCTCATCAAGCTGACTGGTGTGGATCGCGAAGTGATCGAGAAGTGGCTTTATGTCATCGTCGGCTTCGCCTTTCTCTCTGGAATTCTCGGAACGGGCCATCATTATTACTTTATCGGCACTCCGCGGTATTGGCTTTGGATCGGCGGTCTCTTTAGCGCGCTGGAACCGCTCGCTTTCTTGGGGATGGCTATTTACGGCATCAGCATGGCTAGAAAGGGCGGGCGATCTCACCCTAACCGAGTGGCCCTCGCCTGGACTGTGGGTTGCTCAGTCCTGTCGTTTGTCGGCGCGGGATTCTTGGGCTTCGCCCACACACTCCCCCAGGTAAATGTCTATACGCACGGAACGTTGGTCACGGCGATGCACGGGCACATGGCTTTTTGGGGCGCCTACGCCATGATTGTGCTCGCCATAATCACGTACGCAGTTCCCACCATCACAGGACGACGGATTCACGACAGTCCGATGAATGTGTTTGCCTTTTGGACGTCCAACATTGGGATGATTGCCATGACCCTTGCTTTTGCCGTAGCGGGAGTCTCCCAGGTGTATCTGGAGCGTAAAGTGGGGCTCGACTTCCTCACTGTTCAAAAAGAAGTCGAAGTGCATTTCGCGGGTCTGCTTCTTGCGGCGTCCTTGTTCACCATCGGCATCATCGCCTTCGTCTGGAACTTTATTCGCTACGGGCTACCCAAGGCCGAGGCATTTGGAACCGATGTCTACAAAACGCCCTGACGGCAGCGGCGAGAAGGCCGCACCCTACTATCGAGCCGTCGGTAAGGAAGAAGATGTCTTTCGGGCGGCGAGACAGTGCTTGCTTCCGTTACTGCTAAAGGGTCCGACGGGCTGCGGAAAATCGCGATTCGTCGAAAAAATGGCCCACGAGTCCAACGTCCCTTTCATTCAGGTGGCGTGCAACGAGGACACCTCGGCCACAGATCTATTGGGGCGCTACCTCTTAAAAGGAGGGGAAACGATTTGGCAGGATGGACCGGTAACTCGCGCGGTGCGTTTGGGTGCCATTTTGTATCTGGATGAAATTGCGGAAGCGCGAGAAGATGTCGTCGTCCTGCTTCACTCGCTCACCGACCACCGGCGTGAACTTTATCTCGACCGGACCCACGAAGTGCTTAGGGCGACGCCTTCGTTTCAGGTGGTGGTCAGTTTCAATCCCGGTTACCAAACACACTACAAAAGCCTCAAGCCGTCGACAAGGCAGAGGTTTGTCAGCATAGAATTGGGATACCCACCAAGAGAGATTGAAACTGAAATTCTCGAACGCGAATCGCTCGCCCCCAGAAAAACCTGCCTAACCTTGGTGGATCTGGGGGGCAAGATTAGAAACCTGAAAGACATCCAGCTGAAAGAAACCGTTTCCACGCGACTGCTCGTTCATGCCGCAAGAGTAATGGAAGCAGGGTTGCCGCCAAGGCTGTCTTGCGACGTCAGCATAGTCGGTGCGCTCACCGACGATCACCCCACGGCCGAAGCGCTTCGCGATCTAGTCGCCCTCCACTTTTAGGACGATGGGATTCGACGAAGCCATTTTCGGTCGTCTCACCTCGAGGTGGAAACGGCGGCAGTCCGCTCGAAGAAGGGAGCACCCGGGCGCAGCGACGCTCGAAGCGCTTCAGCAACGGCTGGAAACGGTCGGTGAAGCACTTTTAGGCTCGCCACTCACCGTGGCTACAAAGGAAGTGGAGCCACGATGCATGAAGGGCCTGCTCGTTCTGCCCGACCGAGTCACTTTGTTCGCACACATCCACCAGAACGAAAGCATTTACTGGTACCGCCTTCTCTTTCACTTTGGCGCGGAAAAAATCGGCTTGTTTAGCGGGCTAAAGTCGGAGTGCTCACGCGCTGACCGTGCGGACGAGGCGCTTGCCGCCCTACCGAGAATCCGCCTGTTTCTGATGGAACAGATTCCGCGCTTCGAGGCCTTGGAGGCGGAGATCGACCAGCCGTTTCTGCGCGAACGTAGCGTGCGAAATCGCTCCACCGAGCAGCTGGATATTCTGCCCGAGCTGCCGCTCAACCAGCAGAGGACGACATCGATTCACTCGGCTGAGCCAGCGGACCAGGTGTTGCGATCTGCCAAGGGCTCGGAAGTGAAAGTGAAAACGGCGGCCAATCCGACGGTTCTCACGCCACCCAAGGAGAACGACAACCCCCTCGCCCACGTTTTTGAGAAGGCGCTCACCGCCGACAACTTCCAGGGGGGCTCCAAAACCATGGACGGATCCGATGAAGCAGAGGATCACGCCGATGCGTTGGACGAGCTTACGCTTGATTCCATTATGCGCACCGGCCGAGACGCTGAAAGCTATGTCAAATCTAATGCCGTAATAGAAACGCAGTTTCACGCCGAAGCCGAACAGCCCGCGCCCACGGCTCACCAGTACCCCGAATGGTTTCACTCTGAACGTGCTTACCGGCAGAACTGGTGCACGTTGAACGATTTTGTCCATGCCGATTGCTTGCCACTCGTTGCTCCGGACGCATTGACGGCGAGGGAATCGGAGCAGCTCAAACATAAGCTGACGGAACTTTTGAATCAGTACACTTGGAGAAACCGGCAAAAAGACGGTCCCGAATTCGACATGGATGCTCTGGTTCGTTGGTGGACTCAAAAAAGCGCGTCGGGGTATCAGGAGCAGCGCATTTACAGCTCGCGACGGAAACTCGAGAGGGATATCGCACTCCTGATTCTTGTGGACGGCAGCCTTTCGACCGACTCGTGGGTTTCCAATCGTCGAGTACTGGATGAGATTCGAAAGGCAACGCAATGCTCGGCGTGGCCCTAGAAGACTTTTCGGAAAAAGTCGGGATTGCTTCGTTTTCCAGCGAGTCGCGCCATCATTGTTCCTTCGGCTGGCTCAAGGGCTTTGATGAGCCATGGAAAACACTCCATCTGCGAATGGGGAGCCTGAAACCCCAAGGGTATACCCGCATGGGAGCCGCTATCCGACATGCCACCAACCAGCTGCTCTTAGTCCCCGCTCGAAGACGGGCGCTGCTGGTTATCACCGACGCGAAAGCGACCGATTACGATCATTACGAGGGGAGGCATGGGAATGAAGACATTCGCAAGGCCGTCCAGGAAATGCTCAATCTGGACATCCGCTTTAGCGCCGTTGTTTTCTCGCAAAGAGTGACGCCCACTATGACTGAGCTTTTCGGTGCCAATCGATTCCACGTCTTGCAAAACGCGTGGGATATGTCGAACGCCTGTCTCGATAGATTCATCGACATCCTACACTGACGTATTTGCGGCTGCGCAAACGGGTGGGATCAGCCGCTGTAATCGAGCCCTGGCGCCCTAACTCAGAGTCACAAAAAGGTTCCTGAAGATAATCGCGGCCTGTTACAATCATTTCCAAGTTCGAAAGTATTCCGTAGAGGAGTTTCACATGAATGAAGATCTAAAATTTGGTCGGCGCGGGTTTTTGCTGTCTGTCGCGGCGTTCGCGGCCGGAGCACTGGGCCTGGGCGGGCGATCGTGGGCGGCGGGGGATGCCGGTTTGCCCGCGGGCAAGAAGGCCGTATCCGAAACCGACACCATGGCGGCGGCGCTCCGGTACAAGCATGATGCTTCCAAATCCGAGGGCAAAGGGAAAAGCCAAACCTGTGCCAATTGCAATTTCTACACGAAAGACAACGAAGGCTGGGGAAAATGCACGCTGCTGCAAACCGGTTTGGTCGCCTCAAAGGGCTGGTGCGCCTCTTGGGTTAAAAAAGCCTGAGCTATGGGAAAAATGGAGCGACCCGCCTCCAACTCTTTGGTGTAGTTTCGACCCAAATCCGCCTTCGTCCCGGTAAACGCCATCCGCGCCCAGCTCACGCCTCACCTCCTAGGGAGAGGCCTGAACCTCGGTGCGTGCTTTGGGATGCCGATGGACTTGCTTCACCGACTGAGAGTGTACCGAATTCGACACTGAAAAGACTGCAAGCAGCTCGCAAGCAGTCTCACTCTATTTCAGTGAAACTCCGTGGATCTGGATGGAAGCCGCAACGAGGCAACTGATTGTTATCGTTATTTTCCCTAATTCGTTTCAACTAGTTGAAAGAGAGCCAGGGAATCCCTCTCTCTCCGCCAGTAAAAAAAGGCCCGCGCAAGCGGGTTTTTTTTTACTGGCGGAGTTTGAGATAGGAAACGCGTGAGCGTTTCGACTCGAAGAGGGGTTCGAACGGGCGCAAGGTCACGCGCGACTCCGAGTGGACGAAAGCTTTCTAGGTGACCGCGCCCCGGCCTGGAGGCGCCCCCAAGGGGCGACCGGAAGGCGAATCCCTCTCTCTCCGCCACTACTTAAATTTAAACCGACCGGATTCTGGACCTATCGGTAAACTTTCCTGCATGCACTTTCCTTTGGACAAGGAGATTTTTCGCGATTGCGCTACACTATTCCCCATATGCAACTGACCAATTTTCAAAACCGCTTGTTTGGATTTGCGCTACGCCATTGGAAAAATCTCGAAGAGGAGATAGAGCGACACTGGTACCGCGTTGTGCCAGGAAGCTCTATTCAGGCGCGCTGGGCAAAAGAACGGCCAATTGCTTTTACTTGCCTAAAAGAGTTAGGACCCGGCGCAACGACCGTGTTGGACGTTGGCGCACGCTGGGGAGTGGGCGAAGCCTGGTGGAATTTGAACCCGTTGGCAAAAATCGTCGGATTTGATCCCGACCCCATCGAGTGTGCGCGCCTTAACGCCGCTGCGAAATCGGGGGAGACCTATGTTCCTTTTGCTTTGGGTGCAACGCCAAACAGCGAAGTCCCTCTCTATGTCACCAAAGAACCCGCCGGCTCTTCCCTCTACCCACCACTCGACAACGTAATAGAGAGATTTCCCGAGGAACTGGGCCGCATGCTTCCCCTGGAAAAAACCATTCAGGTCCCGACAACATCGCTGGATGACTGGTGGAGCAAGTCCGGTCGCCCTCAAATCAGCTTTCTCAAACTAGACACCCAAGGTTCTGAACTCGACATACTCAAAGGAGGAACGCGTGTTCTGCACGACTGTGTTGGACTCGAGCTCGAAGTCGAGTTTAATCCATTTTACCAAGGACAACCTCTATTTGCCGACGTGGACGCGTTTTTGAGAAAAGAGGGGTTTTCCCTTTGGGCTCTCTCTGAATTGGTTTCGCACCGGCCACACAGCCTCTCACACCGAGCTCTAAATGCACAAAAAAGGCGGACTGAATGGGGGCCTGCAAAAGCGGGGCAACTTTACTGGGCCAATGCGATCTATTTCCGGTCCTGGCAAACTCACGACCTACTCGGCTGGAAAAAACGCTTGCTCTTGAGCGCGTTTCTGGAGGCCAGCGGTGACATCAATGCTGCTGAAAAATGCCTGCCCCAACGCTGAAAAGGCTGCTCGATCCAATGGTAGGAAATCATCGCGTACATTATCGGACCGACAAGTTCGTAAACACCCAGCACTCGAGCTGGCGGCAAAAAATATTGCTGCCATAGATATAGACTAAAGGAAAACTGCCCAACATACACCAGTGGGCCAAACTCCAATGCTCGACCGACCCAACTAGAATGGTTTTGAATTACCCAAACCACGATTAGCGCAAGACTCAACCCCTCCAAAGTACTGCGAATGGAAAGACCGTAGTAACTCCGAGCCCAATCAGACATCGCTGGAGATATTAAAAATGCAAAAATCGCTGCCGCCAACGCCACCGAATGAAAGACTCTGGGCCACTTAGGAAAGCCTCGTTCGTTCTCCGCGAGCAGTGCAGCCAAACAACCAAACATGATCAAATCAAGTTGCGTGTGACTCATGTTTCCAATCCGATCTCGTAAATCTGGAAAAAGAAAATAAGTTCCAATTCGAATCAGAGGACTGAGTAAAATTACCGTCGCAGCGGCTCCTGCAGATCTCCACAAGCCCAGGAGAATCAAACAGCAGGGCCACAATAAATAAAACTGCTCTTCCAGCGCGAGCGACCAAAAATGGCTCACCCACCAAGTCGCTGCGCCGGGAATGTAGTTCCAGTAAAAAAATATCGCCCCATACCATTCAGCAGGAGGAATATAGACATCATTCAGAGACTGCCGCCATGCCAAGTAAACCAAGTACACGGCCACCGGTGGGAGAATTCGAAATGCTCTTCGTACGTAGAACCCAGATAGGGAAATCGTCCCACGAGTCGAACGCTCTCGCCGAAGCACCCAGGTAATTATGAACCCGCTAATGACAAAAAATAGCGTTACGCCCAAACGGTGATTCGCAAGACACTCTACCAAGAAAGGATTGAGCGCCGTTCTCGAAAATAACGAATCTGCATGCCCTACACACACAAACGCAATTGAAATAGCACGCAGTCCATCCAACCCCGGAATGCGTGAATTTGGTGTGCTAGCTTGCATCCGCCTGCAGAAATTATAGCCGATGCTTCCTTTTTTTAGGCAAGTTTCTCGTCACGCAACCATTCGCGAATCTGATGATCTAATGCATCTCTGACATCGCGGAAGACTTCCATTTTTTCCTGTTCGCTGCCGACCACGCTCGCGGGATCTTTCATCGGCCAGTGCAATCTGGTGGCTTGAGAAAATACAACGGGGCATTCTTCTTCGCAGAGTGAAATGACCCAATTCATTTCATGGGAAGACACGGCATCAATGGATTTTGAATGCTGCTGAGTGATATCCAAGCCGACTTCCTGCATTGCGCGTAACGCCAAGGGATTCACAGTCGTCGGCCGCGACCCAGCGCTGAACACCTCATGGCCCGGCCCCAGGATGTGGCGAGCAAGGGCTTCGGCCATTTGGCTCCTTGCGGAATTGGCTACGCAGACAAAAAGGACTTTCATTTAGCTTCCTGTCTAAAACACACCGGACGCCTTTTCAGCTGAAAATTGCAGGCGCACCTGGTATACCGACCGATTGCGAATGGATGAGGATGGCGCAGCGGCCGTAAGTTATGGTATTGATTAGTCTTATTTTGAGTCTCATGGTTTGGGCCACGCCCGCAGTGGCGGATGACTCCCAGCTGAAACTCCCCGTGCTTCTGGGTCCTGATTTTAAGGACTATGGCTTTTTACGTTTTCCTAAAAATCATGCAGCACCGGTAGTTGAAGTAACTTCTCCAGCAGCGCAAGAGCGCCCGATCCCTCTCACGGAGCGCGGCTATGAAATGGCAGCCACCATCGCGACTGCTGTCTGGAAGCAGTTTCCTTGGAACGACCTCTACATCCCGCTAGTCGACCAAGAATATACCGCTGGCCAAAACGACGGGTGGATACGTCGCGCTAAACCCACTGGCCAAGCCCGCGTTGAATTTTCACCAAATGGAACGCCCCACCTGTTTTTTCAATTCGAGGTTTTGGATTTGCTCTGCATCGTCGCTAGTATCGGGTACCCCGGAAGCTGCACCCGACGTGAGAGTTTTCAGTGGGTGGAAGCAGAGCGGATTTGGCGGAGCCCCCCGGTGGACGATCTGGTTGCCTTTCGAGTAGTGGGGGCTCGCATCCCCATTCCGGCCCACGACATTGCGCACGATCTCGACGGCTACCATTATTGGATTCCAACGTGGGCCTATGAGACTCGGCGCGGCCGCCAAAGCGCATTGATCAAAACACCTGCCTGGAGTCTTGTTTATCCGCTAGAGCCGCTCGTTTTTGGCGGGCTATCATTATCCCCCGGCGAGGAAGAATCCGCAGAGGTCAGTTTTTTTGTGGGGGCGTTTCCGCAACTGGTTGTAGAAGAAATGTATATTCCCAAAGATGAAACTCCCCAAACTGCCATACGCAAGGCAGTTGCCACGATTCAAAAAAACACTTCCTACAACCCCAGGGCTACCTGCGCGAGTAATCTCATTTTTTCGCTGCATTCCCAGCGAGTGATTGAGTCGGACCCAACCATCTAGGCGATCGAAACAGCATAAGCAGACCTGGAATCGCGATCAATGAGCAAAACAAAAAATAGTTTGTCCATCCAAGAGACTGTGCAATCGCCCCACTAGACGAACCAAAAATAGATCGAGGCACACTCATCAAGCTCGATAGCAATGCGAACTGAGTCGCCGTAAAACGCTTGTCGGTCAACAAACCCAGAAACGCAACATAGGCCGCCGTTCCCATTCCGCTCGTGATATTTTCAAACGCAACCGCCATTGTCAGACGCACAAGACTCGGATCTGCAAAAAGCGATAGCCAAGAAAATCCCAGCGTCGACAGAGCCTGGAGAATTCCAAAGATCCAAAGGCACCTCACCATCGAAAGCCGAAGCATGAGCGCGCCCCCCAAAAAACTTCCGGCAAACACTGCCCAGAATCCAAAGATCTTGGAGATTTCAGCAATCTGGATTTTTTCGAATCCCATTTGAATGTAAAACGGGTTGAGCATATCCCCAGCCATTTGATCGCCCACCTTGAAAAGCAAGACGAAAAGCAAAATTTCAAAGGCACCAGCGCGAGAAAAAAACTGCTTCAAAGGCCCTACCACAGCATCCTGCAAAGACCGTGGGGGTGGAACCTTTTCCAACACGGGCGGGCTAAACAGCGTGGCAAAAATACTCAAACCCATACATACGGCCATGCACAAATAGGCCGTCTGCCAGCTATAAATCTGTGCCAAGAACAAAGATCCCGCGCCCGCAACGAGCATGCCCACTCGATAACCACCCACTCCAATGCTCGACCCTAGGCCAAGTTCCGAATCCGTGAAAATCTCTCGCTTGTACGCGTCAATGGCGATGTCTTGCGACGCACTGAGAAAGGCCACCAATACACATAGCCCCACAGAAACCGAAAGACTCTGCGCTGGATTCACAAGGGCCAACACAGCAAGACAGGCGGCCAGTGCAAGTTGGCAAATGAAGATCCATCCTCGCCGCCGATCTAAGAATGGCGGGACGAAACGATCCATTAGCGGCGCCCAGATGAATTTAAAGGAATAAGGAATACCCACCGCGGCAAATAGCCCGATGGTTACCAGGCTAACCTGGAGTTCTGCCATCCAAGTTTTATAGGTCGACCCGATGAGCAACAAGGGCAAGCCGGATGAAAAACCCTGCAAAAAAACACTCAACATGCGTCGGTTGCAAAGTGCTTTTAAAAAAACCATTGATGCTCCGCGAAATAAAAAAGCTAAGTCAGATAAACCAGTTACTACCCTTGTTTTTGCAAAATCGATTTCTTTTCACTCTAAACCACTTCCTCGAACGACGCACTGAGTATCCTTTTGAACCCGTATGCGGTATTCTAAACAGGCTTTCCATTATTAGATTTCCAACAAGAAAAACTGGGGGAACGGATGAAGAGAATCACATGGGTTCTGGTTTCGTCTTTCTGCGCCTTTTCCGTCAATGCACAGCCACTCACCTTGAGCACACTTAAAGCCAAGCTTTCAAAGTCGGCCAATCGCTGGGAAGCCGGCGAAACGAAAATGTCAAAGCTCTCGCCGCAAGAACAGAAGATGATGCTGGGGGCTAACCTGCCCGATAGTTCGGAGTACTTCTTCGCCCCCAATGAGAAAAAATCCTACGCGACTACATCGTGGGATTGGAGAAACCAAGGCGGCAAAAACTACGCTTCCCCAATCCTCAACCAAGCAAACTGCGGAAGCTGTGTTGCGTTCGCAGCCATTGGCCAGCTTGAAACCCAAATGAACATCACCCGTAAAACAACCAACTCTCCCTGGGTGTTCTCTCCTCAACATCTGTTTTCGTGTGGCGGGGGATACTGTGAAAAAGGCTGGACCCCAATGAGTGCATTGAGTTTCTTGCAAACCGAAGGGGTGCCGGACGAGTCTTGCTTCCCCTATACATCGGGCGCCTACGGAGACGACTTGTCCTGTAGTTCTACCTGTTCGGATGCGGCTAGCCGGTCGACCAAAATCACCGGGTACCGCACCACATCCTTCTTCTTCTTTTCAGGGTCCATGCTCAAAAAAGCTCTCAAGAAGGGACCTCTGATGACCACACTCGATGTGTATGAAGACTTCATGTTCTACAAAGGCGGCGTCTACGAACATACCTCGGGAGAAAAGCTAGGAGGACACGCTGTGGTGCTTGAAGGTTGGGATGATTCGACAAATTCCTGGCTCGTCCGCAACAGCTGGGGCGAAGACTGGGGTGAAAATGGCTATTTCCGCATTTCGATGGACGACATCTCCGGTGTGGGTCGCATGTCTTGGTCCATTGAGGTACCCGACTCGGCAGACGGTTACGTGAACTTAGGAAGTCTGCGAGATCGCGCTGTGCTTACCTCTGCAAAACAACCCATCGAAGTGACTTCCACTTTTGCAGATACAAAAAATGTAAAATGGCAGTTGATGGACGGCACTAAAACTCAAGCAGAAGGTACTGCTGTTTCACGTAGTACCACTGTGGAAATGGACACCACGACTATTCCCGACGGAGTTTACCAGCTGGTAGCCGTTGCTGAACGCGCGTCGACCACAGTGAAAAGCGCTCCACGTGATGTCTACGTCCTTAATGGTAAGCTGACAGGTGACCTAAAGTTTACATCGATCAAAACAGGAGACACCCTGTCTGGCGAGATTGCGCTACAAGCCGATGTTTCGTCGAGCCCGGTGCCTTTTTCCAAAGTTACTTTTAGGTCAAAGAACACTGCAACTGGAGAGGTGATCGAGCGATCAACCAACAGTGTGGGCGCAAAAATCGGATTCATGCTCCGTTCAAAAGCTCGGGCCAATGGTGACTGGGAGCTATCGTTAATAGGAGAGGCCGGTACACAGACAGTCACCTCTCCGGTGGTGAAAGTTACCATAAAAAACTAAATGCGATCGCTACTAGCTCCCTTTAACAGCCGCGGTTTCTGCGCGCCCGCAAGAGGCGTCGACGGAAACCGCGGTTTTACTTTCTAGCGGTCAAATACCTTGCCTGGATTGAGAATCCATTTCGGATCTAAAGCGGTTTTAATACTTCGAAAAACATGAAGCTCTTCAGGCGATCGACTATAGGAAAGCCACTTTTTCTTTAGAAGTCCCACCCCATGTTCGGAAGAAATGCTTCCACGGTATTTTTGAAGCAAAGGAAAAAGGCGCTCTTCATAGCGATCACAAGCTCTGTCGAATTCGGGCGCGGTCACTCCCACCGGTGCAACCAAATTGATGTGGGGACTGCCATCCCCAAAATGTCCGAAGTAATACAGTTTCATTTGAGCAGAGAAATCCAAAGCAGCCGCCTCGGCATCCGCTAAAAAATCCGCCACTTTTGCGACCGGCACACTCAAGTCGTGTTTCCGCACTCGCCCTGTCAGCGCCACACTCTCGGTGATTCCTTCTCTCAAGCCCCAAACCTGTCTGCGGTCTTCCGACGACTCCGCAAGGAACGCATCGACTAAACCAGGGTGAGCGAGCACTGACTCAAACCACCCTTCCCTAGGTTTGTCCCCGGCCAATTCTAAGAGAACGTAGTAGTTCCCTTCTTTCGAGAGACGAGATTGCCTATTGAGCTTGGTTCTTACTGCTTCTAGACAGGGCTGTGAAAAAAACTCAAATGCAAGAATTTCAAAAGGGCCCTTCCGACTAGCTTCGAACAGATAGGGAAGTCCCCCCAAGTCCTTCAATGCGAAAAGGCAAACAGCTTTTCCAAGGTCGGGTGCTAGGGGTACCAGCTTAAGAGTGGCCTGTGTGATCACCGCGAGTGTTCCCTCGCTCCCCACCACGAGTTGCAAGAGATCATACCCTGTATTGTTTTTCTCGAGATCAGCGTTAAGCTCGAGCACTTTACCCGTGCTTGTCACCACCTCCAGCGCCGTCACCCATTTGCGCGCCATTCCATATCGAATGACGCGCAACCCGCCTGCATTCGTAGCAAGATTGCCGCCAATCTGACACGATCCTTTGCTCGCCAGGTCGATGGGCCAAGTTAGGCCGGCATTTTCACAGTGCGCATGGACGGCTTGGGTAATGGCACCTGCGCCAACTCGCACGGTGCGCGCAAGCTGGCTGACATCGCCTAACTGATTTAGTCGAGAGAGATTCAACGCAAGCTGGGATTTCCCGACGACGGCGCCGCCCGCCAAACCCGTTCTTCCACCTGAAGGCACCACGCCAACGCCAAACTCATTACAAGCCGCGAGCACCGCCGACACTTGAGCCGTGTTTCGAGGAAGCGCTACATACTCAGCAACTCCTTCGGTCCGAGTCCAGTCAGAGGCATAAGGCGCACAGTCTTCGGGCGCAGATAAAAGCGCATCTGCAGGAAGAATTCCAGCTAGCTTGTTTAAAAAAGCACCGTTCAACTCATCGCTCCAAAATCGCTGTCGTTCCCATTCCGCCGCCGGTACAAATTGAAATCAAGCCCTTCCCCTTGCCTTTCTCAGACAAGAGCTTTGCCAGAGTAGCGACTATGCGTGCACCCGTAGCTCCAAATGGATGCCCCAGCGCCACGCTCCCGCCACAAGTGTTCAACTTTTCACGAGGAACTGGACCCAAAGGCTGACCGTGCCGCACCCGCTCTTGGAAAAACCGGTCGTCTTCCCAGGCCTTGAGTGTGCAAAGCACTTGAGCTGCAAAGGCTTCATGAATCTCAAAAAAATCCAACCCTGAAAAACTCAGCTTGTTACGCTCCAACAATCGCGGCACGGCGTAGGCTGGGGCCATCAAAAGACCCTCTTTTTTCATATCGATCGCGGCGGTTTCACAGTCGGTAAAATAGGCCAGCACCGGCAACCCTCGTTCCTTGGCCCATGCTTCCGAAGCCAACAACACACACGAAGCACCGTCAGTCAGCGGAGAACTGTTACCGGCGGTAAGCGTACCTTTTGCTGAGCGTTCAAACGATGGTTTGAGTTTGGAGAGTTTCTCGATCGATGTATCCGCACGCAAGTTAGCATCTCGCTTTACCCCAGCAAATGGCTCTACCAAGCCTTCATAGAAACCACGATCGTAGGCGGCGGCGCCGTTCTTGTGACTTGCTAGAGAAAGAGCATCTTGGTCCGCTCGAGAGATTCCCCATTCCTGCGCCATTCTTTCGGCGTGCTGACCCATGAGCATTCCAGTGCTAGGTTCGTGCGGTGGAGGAGCTTGAATTCGAAGTTCCTTGAGCGAAAGGCTCGACCAGACTTTGAACCTTGCCCCCCAAGTACGCGCCGATTGGTTTTTTATAAAACGGCGGGACAGGGCATCGGGAATAAAGAGCGACACTCCACTCATGGACTCAGCGCCTCCGGCGATTCCGCTCTCGATATGCCCGTTGGCGATTTTCTGCGCGACGATAAACGTCGCGTCTAAACTGGTGGCGCAAGCTCGAGAGGTGTTTATGGCCGGGCTTTCGGGGTGTAGCCCAGCGCGGAGCATGGCTTCGCGAGCAAAATTCCAAATCCCGGGGTGTTGAAAAACTGTTCCGAGTGCAATTTCACCGATTTTTTCTTTGCTCAGCGAAAACCTTTTTTCCAAGCCCACTAAGGCAGCAACCATGAGATCCAAAGCCGAATAGTCCACATAGGCACCACCCATTTTACAAAAAGGAATTCTCATTCCGCCAACAATAGCCACGGGACGTTTCATGCAAGTCTCCTAAGGGTGAAGAACAGTTCCCACAATTTCTTTGATAGCTGCTGTATTCATGCCGATAGCGCCCAACTCGGGCAGAAAATCTCGCCAGGTCGTTTCGGCATGGGTGACGCGAACTTCCACAGGAAATGGCCGAACATCTGCTATACCAGCCTGTTTGAACAGGGCAACGGCGCGCGGCATGTGATAAGCCGTTGTTACCAGCAAGATGGATCGGATTTTTCGAACATCCAAAATCTGTTTAGTGTAAACCGCACTTTCGTATGTGTTTCTTCCCTGTTCATCGAGAACCACATTAGCACGTGGCACGCCCAACTCTCCGAGAAGCACGCCCATATCGTAGGCATCGGTCCGATATTCCCCGCTAGGCAATTGATAGGGCACCCCACTGGAAACCACTACCAATGGAGCCTTTCCAGCTCGGTACAGACGCGCAGCGCCCAGCACTCGGCTGCCAAAAGCTTCTTCTACTTCTTTTCGCGGAGGTTGAACCCCCAGCACGGTCCCCCCCAGTACCACGATCGCATCCGAAACGGGTGCATCTACAGCGAGCAGCGGTGGGTACTGGCTTTCTAAGTAGCCAATGAGTTTGACGGAAAGAACGGGCAGGCCCGTAAACCACAACAGGACGAGCGCACACAATCCCGAAATTTTTGCCAAGCGATCGCGGCGAATAAGAAAACAAACCATCATCACTAGCAGAAAGAGCAGAGCGATATTCAAAGGCCAGAGTAAGGGTTGGAGGAGTTTGCTAATATAAAAAAACATGAGGGAAAAACTTTACCGCAACCCTCATTTTAAGTCATGACGCCGCTTATTGGCACTTACGCATGTCCATTAACCATGCGCTGGAGTCCCGCACGCGGGAGGCGAGATCGCGGAATTGTTTCATCTCGGCTGTCATCGCCGGCTCTAAGACCAAGAAGCTGCGCGGTTCACTGACAATTTGTTGTCGGCCATAAACAGCGCGCACGCGCCAAAAGATGTCGCCACCGCGCTCCGCAAAGAGTTTGAAACTTGCTTGGGTGTGTGTTCCAAACGTTCGGGAGTTTGCAAAATCGGCTCGTTTGGCAACTTCAACAGTATATTCTACCCCGCCTAACGGGATCCCTCGCCAACTCAGCTCAAAGCACTGTCCCCCAGGCGGGATCTTGAAAACAGCTCCAGGCGCAGGAGAGGCGGCCTTTATCGTAAAATCACCAAACTGGCCGATGGCTTTAAAAGGTTTGGGGTAGTACCCCAATACAAACTGCAAAGGTACGGTCCGTTCCAACAAGGGTCCGAGCCGATGCGTGAGTTCCGCTTGTCTGGTCTTCCAACCCTGGACTCCAGGCAATCGATCAAACACGGTGGGCTGAATCGCGTCAGTGGAAAGCTCTGTTGTTGTGGAATGCGGACTTCGGCTCACGCCGTGGTTGGAGTGCTTTGAACCGAGATAAGGTTCCAGCAAGCGTTGTCCAGCCCAGGCTGCCCCCAACAGGAAAACCACGATAAAAAACCGCTCCCAACGTCGGGAATTTGAAAAAGCCTGTGTTTCACGGTTCATAACTCACCCAGCTATCTTTTCGGCGGTGCGTCATGAAAACTTTAAAACAAACTTTTGCGCTTAGGTTACATGCCTAGACTGACGATAAGGCAGCGAAGAGGTAAGTAACGGATGATTCCAGCTATCCCATTGAAATACCGAAACTTTCTCCCTGCTCTGGTAGGAGTCCTAGCCCTTGCGGGCGTTTACCGCTTTATTACCCTTAAGACACTGGAAAACGACCGTTCCGCGCTAGGTACCGAAGTCGCCACTAGCCTTGGCCAGGCAGCGAAAGAAAAATTCGAATATTGGGTAAAGACCCGCTCTGAAACCATAGGGCCAGTTGCCAGGCAGCTCGCGCAAGCCACGGGAGAGGATCGGTTTTTTCAAGTCGCGCCGATGTCCATCCAGCAAGAAGTCATAGCCATGACTCTGCTCCGCCCTCAAGAGGACGGGACCTATACGATCAAAAGGGTGGTGAACCGCCCCCTAACCGAAAAACACGAAATTTCCGATGCAGCCCTTCAACACCTCGAGCAAGCAGCCCCCATCACCCAGCGCCATGTGTCCGGCGACCGAAGCCTGAAGATGATCAACCGCAGCGTAGCCACAGAAGAAGGGACTCTGGGAGTAATCAGCTTCGTGTTGTTTCCGCGTGACCTGACAGTGGATCCAGACGGCACAGCAGATAAGGCGGTGATGGTTGTCGACTTCCTCGCGGAAAAAAACCCATTAGTAACAAGCTCCAATACATTGGGAGAGACTTTCCTGGTCTCTGCGGACAAGACTTTGTTGTTGCACTCCAACCTTGAAACTCTAGCGGCTTATCGCGCTAAATCATTCAAAGATCTTAAAGAAACCGATGGTTGGTTCATTCAGTCTTCGACCACGCTCTTGCCAGGAACGGCCCTGGTTGCGCGCGTCCCTCGCTCGGCATTCATAGGGCCGATGGTCCCTCTCAGAGCACAAACTTGGCTGGCAGCGTTTGCTGTTTTGGGAATCAGTCTTCTGCTTTCATTGCGATTCAGCAGTCGACAGCTGCATCGGTTGGAGCAGGTTGCCGCGGCATTGGAGAATTTGGAACGAGGTTCACACGCTAGCCTCACACCCACCGGTGGAAAGGAAGATCGAGCCATCGCCACAGTATTCAATCGAGTAGCGTCAAACTGGGAGATCCAATCCCATCGCCGCTTGGAAGAGGGTCGCAAAGAAACCTGGCAATCCATGGTGGAAGCACTCCGTACGACGTTGAAGACGCCTGAATCGATCGCGTTTGGAGATTGGGAAACCACCGTTCAACACTCGCCTTTGCATTCTCCTATTCAAGAATTCTGGGATTACACGGAAAAAGACGGAAAGTGTCAGGTAATATTGGGCCACGCGAATCTTGAAGGCCCTCATGGGCTCCTTGTCGCCGCTTTTCTGCGTTCGGCGATAGAAACATGCCGGGCTATCGACTCCAAAACACCAGCGACCATGGAAATGGTCTTCGAGTCCATCAATCGATCTTTGTTCACGCTGTATAGTGGCCGAGTGGTGGTAAATGCCATTGGGTTAGAAGTTGAACTCAGCTCCGGCGCGCTGAAATGGATCCACGCTGGACATACTGAGAGCCTCCGTTGGGTCACTCAAATGGGCCGCAACGAAAAAGGTCAGGGGCTAAAAGGCGATGGAGCTCCCCTCGGGCAACAATCAGACTCAGTTTACACTGCAAACTCTACGTTCTTGGAGCGGGGCGAAGCACTTTTGATCTGCAGTCAACCCGGTCAGAGCGAGTCCTCCGATTGCAGAACGGATATCGCGCAGACCGTAGAGAGTTCGACTTGTGGCTCGCTAGCGGAGCTGAGAAACGAAATCGTCTCAAAATTAAAGGACTCTGCTCCCACCGGAGGTCTCGCGATGATCTGCATTCGCCGACCCAAACAAAATGCAGAAGTTCAGCCCACAGCCCTCGCAGCTTAGACGCCCTTGGGCGGCTTGAAATAAATCTCCTGAAAAATCGCGCCCTTTTCGACTCCACGCGCTTTGAGCAGGGTCTTCACTTCATCAATCATGGCGCCATTCCCGCATAAGTAAAAATCGGTCTCCGACCAAACAATACGAGACTCCTCCTTTTGGAGAAACTGCGTCACCCGCCCGCTAAAAAAACCCGGATGATTTTGAGAGTCGCGGCTTAGGCACGGCACCCAGACCAGGTTTTTTAAGCCCCTGAAGTCTTCGTCATAAAGAATATCTTTTTCTGTTCTCACTCCGAGCAAACAGGTCGCTCGTCTGGGAGGGTGTTTATGGTAGGCCTCGGAAAAAATCATCGATCGAAAAGGAGCAATACCAGTCCCTGTTGAGACAAAATAAACGTCCCGATTCGGCTTGGGCTGGTAGAGCAAAAAGCCATACGGAGCAAACCCCGTAAAAACATCCCCCACCTTTAGGTTGTTTAAATAATTGCTCCCCGGTCCCTTTTCGATCGTTTGGATACAAAGCTCAATGGGCGAAATCCCTGGCGCAGAAGCGATGGAATACGGCCTGCGGAGAGGTTTTGCTGATTGCGGAACGACGACGCTGATGTACTGACCGGCCTGGAAAACCAGTGGTCGATCTGGTTCGAACTTCAAAGAAAACACATTCGGACTGAGGGCCTTTGATTCCGTTACAGTGCATTGGTATTCCAAAAAACTCTCCTTGAGCGGGTCTAATTTGGCTGATCTCTCGAAAAAAGGCGAGCCATTTACCAACTCCGCTGAGTACTCGTGTGACTACCCTGACTATTCCAGCCTGGTTAGCGCAAACCGTGCGCAAAAAACCATGATTTATCCATTCTTGCCACTTACTAGGTCGACAAAATGAGCCGACAAGTCTGTTGGGACTTTACCGGGGTGCGAATATGAGCGCAAAAAAACGCCTGTGCCAAATAGCTCTTGTTTTCCTTATGTCGCCTTTGATTTTTGCGTGCGCTCACAATCAGGAGACGGTTTCTGATGGGTTGGCCGAAGCCGTTGAAGTCGAGGAAGAGGACACCCAGGTCGCACAAGAACCAAGCCCCCAAGTAGATCGTGTTCAAAAGAGCCCTTTGGCCGATGCCGAGCACCCTCGCACGCACGTCGCAGTTCAGCAAACTCCAGTTCAAACGGCAAAAGTCGCCGCACCGCCATTCAAGCTGAATCGCTATTATTTTTTGCGGTCCAACGACACTGCTGAAATCCTTTCCAATCTGTTTTACGGCTCTGCTGATCGGGCGGCCGAGCTGGTAGAGTGGAACGGCCCCACTAGCAAATGGCAGCCTGGAAAGGTGATTTATTATCGCTCCGCGCAACACGCGGACGACCCAGCTCTCCTATCCTATTACCAAGAAGCCGGAGTGCAGCCCTCTGATATCCCGATGCTTCCCGGAGACACTCTGAAAACTATTGCAAGCCAACGCTATGGCTCAGCCGGTAGCTGGCGCGAGCTCGCCGCGCTGAACGGAATGCGATCGGAAAACGAACAAGCTTTAGACGGTACGCTCAAGGCCTATCCTGCGGAGCTAGGACGAAAAAACGCCTTGCCGATACAGGCCAAAGTACCTGCACCGGAAAAACCCCAAACGGCATCAGCGGGAATTACGGGCTTTGCTCAAAAACACCCGTTGGCTTTTGGCGGTGGCGTCGCGCTCTTAGCTTTTTCGGCACTGTTCTTTTTTGTGCAACGCTATCGAAATCGAAGACGTTTTGATTTCTAGATTCTAGTCACGAGAAATATCAAAAGCTCGATCCTCAAACCAAGCGGACCGAAAACCTCGGTATTGTTTCGAAAGCACATGTCCAGATTGTCCGACGGGAAACGACCAGCTTCCCAAACGCTCGCCTTGTAAAGACCAAACCAGGCGCGTCGAGGCACCAGAGCGAGATCTCTCCACTCGAACCAGGCTGTCGAAGCCTTTTTGTGGGTGATTATCGACGGAAAAAAACCACCCTAAAATCGGTACTGCGGTCGCAAAAGGATGCTGACTCCTCCATCGATTAGCGACAACATAGGTGGAAAGTCCGTCTGATTTTTTCTCGACCTCCCCTAGCACCCACTGAGCCACTTCCGCCGACTCCAGCCCGAAAGCTTTCCACGGATCGGTCTCCGACTCACTGATAAGGGCGAGTTCCCAAGCAGAGTGCAATGACCAGTCGTAAACCAGCTCTTGCTGCGAGTGTGGAAGAAAGGCCTCTTTCGCTCTCCCCAATGCAAGTGTAGAAATCATCGCCTGAGCAAAAACCAACTTGGCAAAAACGGATTCGTTCTTTTCCGCAACCCCTCCCCATCCGGCTAATTCCGAGACAAGCCGTTTTTGACCCTCGGTTTTAGGCACGGCGTGCTTTGCCAGCCAGCGAGCCAACATCGAGTAGAAGCGACTGAAAGTATCCAGTTGGAGTCGGCGGTGAAAATCCACTGACTGGGTCTCGCCCTGGGTCAAGACCTGAGTAATTCGATCTTGGCGAAGGTCCGATGCCCAATGTTCTCCCCAACCCTCGACCCACAAACGTTGGTTCGCTGTGGAAATGCTCTTTGCATCTGTCCCCGGTGGAAAATAGATACGTGGCCGTTTTTCCACGGGCTCCAGCGCAATCCAATCCGCTTCGACAGCGAGCTGGGGAACAAGGCCTGAACGCTTTTTCTGCACGCCAGTCCCGGAAACCCGCAGCCCAATTCCGCCGGTTTTGTCGGCAAAAACGATGGCTTGGGCCGGAGCCGGGAAGTGATCCACCGCAACATTGAATTCAGCCCAGTTTTGCGCCTGCATCAGCTCTACCGTCGGCAGGCGAAGCTTGCCCCGTTCAAAGGCCAACCAACGACGGGCGAAGTATTTCCCTCCCAGCGGCTCTCGCGCTGAAACAGGCCCGCGAGCTGAAAACAAAGCTGTCCCCTTTTTGTCGGGGCCACCACGAACTTTTATCGTATATGGCCGTTCCTCCAACGGAGCCCACTGTTTGCGATTGCCGTTTACGTGCACGACGTACTGTTTGTGATCCTCGCTCAACTCTTCTTCGAGCAAGTCATCGACGTCCTCACCCGTATTGGTAAAGCCCCAGGCTATATCTGCGTTACGACCCAAGACTACTCCTGGCATTCCTGGCAAAGCGGCACCGACAACCCAGCTCTCTTGCGACCTCTTCAAACGAACTGCGTACCAAATTTGCGGAACACCCGTCGATAAATGCGGATCGTTAGCGAGAAAGGTTCCCTCAGGACCACGGGAAGCCCAAGCGTTGCTCCCCGGAGTGAAAGAGTTCAAATACACAGGCTGTTTCACTTCCCCGGGTTGGATGGGCTTGCGGGGTAACTCGGGAGTGGGAATAGGCGATAAGGGCGTCCGGTTTTTGGAAAACACCGGGCGATTCCAGGGGTGCGCCTGGGGAAAAAGAAACTGCTCCCAGGCCGGGGGAAGAAATCGCCGCCAGATCGAAGCCTCAGCCTCGCCATCCACTTCGCCGGTAAGATCCTCAATCATGCTGAGCAGAATCAGAATACTATCCCGGCACGACCACGGCGCAGGAACTTCTCCCAACAACGCATACTCGGCAGACCAAAAGTTCGCGCGATCACGAATAAAGCGATTCACACCCAATGCATAAGCTTCGCAGTAGTTTTTTTCATCTGGGGGGAGCTCTCTTGCGGCAGTGTCGGCAACAGACAGCCAATCTTCTCGACGGCGTTTTTCATCCCAAGGTATCGCCCTAGGGCCAAACCACTCCGCCAGCGAGCCCGAGGCACTTCGCCGCATGAGGTCCATTTGCCAAAGCCGTTCGCTTGCTACCACAAAGCCCTGGGTTTCAATGACTTTTTCCCAGGTTTCTCCCGTAATAGTGGGAATACCTTGTGTGTCGAAACTCACTTCTGGAAAAGCAGACCAGTTTACGGAGGCGCTGCCCTGCCGAGCGGCGTACCAATAAGCTCCGATGCATAAAAGGACGAAAAACGAACAGAGGAAGAGCAAGACGAGTTTGAGGCGTTTCATGGGACAGCAGAATGCGGTTTCCTCCCCGCCCTGGCAAGCGCGACGGGGAGGAAATCCTTAAGAACACTACTTCAGTGCTGGAGCGGCAATTGGCGTGCTGAAATAAAAGCCGCCTTTGTAGGTCCATGGGGACTTAGCATGTTTATGCTTCTTCCCTTTGCCGTGTTTGTGTTTTCCACAACCACCGCAGCCCTGATCATCGCAGCTCTTGTCGTCACAGCCACAGGTCTGGTCGCAATCACAGCCTTCACAGTCGCAATCGTCGCAGCCGCAGCTTCCGCCGCAGCTACCGCCACAATCGCAGGCTTTTTTGGCTGCCTTCAAAAAGAACTCGCCGTGATAGACCGCCTCGTTGTCCCCGCGCATGTAACTCCCCTGAAGAAGCGCTTTGGCGCCTTTAGGAGCGTCGGGAATATTGGAGAACTGGACATAGAGCATGGTCCGGCCGTTGATATGCGCGGCTTTGAACCAATCCGACTCAACTTCTTTGCCATTAAACGCTGCAATGATCTTTCCTTTTCCCATTTTCGGGACAAAGAGCGATACATCGCTGTGCTGAATGGACTTTCCTTCTTTATAAACGACTTTACCTTTTGCCTCGACGTGATCCGGGTGATCCGCGAACGAAGCCGTTCCCAACAACAAGAAAACCGACAACAGGATACGAGTCATCTTAAGTCTCCTTTGACATAAGTTTGACCCAAAGGATGGACTAGGCTCTTCCCCGCTGCAAGGCGCGCCGTTTAACGTGAAACGCTCATTCTTTGTACGAAAATTGGAACCCTCCGCCGTGCTCCCAAGGAGCGCAGCCAGGAGGCTTTGGCCGTCCCCAAACGTGCTTTGAGCCGCAGGGCGGCAAAGCAGCTGGTGTGCGCTTGCGAGTGTAAAAGTCCCCGTAATAAAGTGCGCGGTTTTTTCCGGAGAGGTAACTGCCCGTCAACAAGACCTCGAGATCTTTATCGCCTCCGGGTATCTCGGGCAAAATCACATTGAACACGGTGCGCGCCCCGGACCGCGTAAGCCAGAAATGCGTCGCCTTCACTTCCGATGAACTCCCATCAAAAATAGCAAAAACCTTGCTCTTTCCGTCCTTGGGTAAGTACAAATCGACCTGGCGATCGTAAACCGCCCCCTCCCAAGGGAAAAAGGCCCGGCCTTCTCCTTTGCGATGGTCCGGATAGTCCGCCAGCGCGGCTACGGCACAGAAAGAAAGCAAGATCGCTGTCAATGTTTTCATTATTTCACCCCCAAAATCGGCAATATGTTAACCCACGCGGCTTCTTGCCACGTTTTTACCAAGATGGCATTCTCCCCCTTTATGAGGTTCTCGTACAGTGACTTTTGAAAGCTGGTTCCAATCCCGACATCCAGGAGTTTCTCCGCAGTCTGTTGCGTCCGTCTTGCGGTTGTCGGCTGAGGGCGGGACAATTCCTTTTATCGCGCGCTACCGAAAAGAAGCTACGGGAAACCTCGACGAAGTCGCTATTGAGCAGGTTATCGACGGGAAAGAGGAGTGGGACAATCTTCTTCAAAGGCAGAAGTACATCGCCAGCGAAATAGAATCGCAGGGCAAGCTAACCCCCGAGATCAGATCGAACATTGAGACCTGTTTTGACCGAGACAGGTTGGAAGATATTTTTCTGCCCTACAAAAAGAAGAAAAAAACCAAAGCAGCCCTTGCCAAAGAAGCGGGCTTGGAACCGTTGGCCGATTGGATCTGGAACTGTGGCCATGGAACCGAAACTCCTCACCCGGGCCAAACGTTGGAGCTATGGGCTCTCACGTTCCGAAACGAAGAAAAGGGCATTTTGGACGTGGCTTCGGTTCTGCAAGGAGCAGCGGACATATTAGTGGAACGTCTCGCCGAGGATCAGGTACTGCGCTCGCGAGTTCGCGAAGCATTTACGACCAGGGGCTTATTGTTTGCGACCAAGGGAGAGAAGGCAAAGCCCAATAGCAAATACGATCGTTACTTTACCTACCAAGAAACCTTTTCCTCTTTGCGCCAACCTCAAAATTCACATCGATACCTGGCCATCCGCCGCGGATGGCTCGAAGGCGAAGTTTCTCTCAAGATTGCCGGGCCGCTGGATGACCCGGACTTTGAAGCCGCTCTTGTTCGCACTTTCGAAGCAGCCGCCTGTACTGTAACCGACAGCCCTGGGGCAGAAATTCTCAAGCGCTCTGCAAACACCGCGTATCAGGTTTATGTAAAACCAGCCATCGACTCTGAACTCCACCGCGCTCTGAAGGCCGTAGCAGATGATATCGCTATCGGTGTTTTTGCAGAAAATGTTCGTACCTTGCTCTTGGCGGCACCATTCGGCGCGAAGTCGGTCCTTGGCGTCGATCCGGGTATTCGCACGGGTTGCAAACTCGCCTACGTCGATTCGAGTGGGAAATTTAACAACCACAGCTTGATCGCGCTGCAGACTGACGAGCAAAAGAACCAGTCCAAAGAGCTTCTTTCGAAAATAATTTCTGAGAATAAAATCGACGCCATTGCAGTTGGCAACGGCACCGCCGGACGAGAAACAGAAATTTTTCTGCGTGCGTTCTTGAAAGAAAAAGGGGTTTCCATCCCTGTGGTCATGGTCAACGAAGCCGGAGCGAGTGTGTATAGCGCTAGTGAAGTCGCCCGGGAGGAATTTCCCGATTTGGACCTCACAATTCGCGGAGCGATATCTATTGCTAGACGTTTGCAAGATCCACTTGCCGAATTGGTTAAGATCGAACCCAAGAGCATTGGCGTGGGCCAGTACCAGCACGATGTTCCCCAACACGCCCTAAAAAAATCTCTCCAACGCGTTGTGGAATCTTGTGTGAACTCGGTGGGAGTGAATGCTAATACTGCGTCTACGCATTTATTGGCTTACGTGTCCGGCATTGGCCCCGCACTCGCCAAAGCGTTGGTCGATTACCGAGGAGAAAAAGGCCTTTTTTCCTCTCGTCAGGAACTCCTCAACATCCCGTTTTTCTCTACAAAGACGTTTGAACAGGCAGCCGGTTTCTTGCGAATCCAAAACGGAAACAACCCTTTGGATAATACGGGCGTGCACCCAGAGCGCTACGCGGTGCTTGAAAAACATGCGGCGCAGTTGGGCAAACCCATTGCTTCACTTTTGGGAAGTGGCGCTCAACAGCTCAAGGAATCCAAAGATCTCGCTGCAGAATTAGGTGAGTTTACATTCAAAGACTTGCTAAGTGAGCTCGCCAAACCCGGACGAGATCCTCGCGATAGTTTTGTTCCTTTTTCCTTCCGAGAAGATATTTTTGAACTAAAAGACCTACAACCCGGCATGACTTGTCCCGGCATCGTGACCAACGTCACGAACTTTGGTGCGTTTGTGGATATTGGGATTCATCAAGACGGGTTAGTGCACCTGTCCCAGCTGGCTAACCGTTTTGTGAGAGATCCGCACGAAGTGGTTTCACCAGGAGACCGGGTCACTGTGCGAGTTCTTGAAGTAAACGCCGAAAAAAAACAAATTGCGCTTACGATGAAACCGGAACGCCCAGCCCTTGTCCAGAAGCCTCGTCCCGCGCCAAAACCTAAGCCACAACAAAACACGCGGCTTCCAGAGCGACGCCCCGCTCGCCCCCCGAAACCAAAATTCGGACATAACCCGTTTGCTGCGCTATCCGCACTAAAAGAAAAAAAGTAGCCTTTTTACGCGTGGTGCTCGGGACGATCTCGACGGGTTGCGGTTCGGCGCCCTGGTCGATACCCTGTTTTGGAACCTGGCTTGGGAATGGTGTGCACATACTGCCCAAACTCGCCTTGCGCTTTTTCGCGGCGGGCCTGCAATGCCGCTTGAGGTGGGTGATCGGGGATGAGAGCGTCGCACCCTCGGCCTATTAGATCCGTGCGTCCCGCCTGCTCCAGCGCTTCTCGCACCTGGAAATAGTTTTCCGGTTTAAAAAACTGCATCAACGCGCGCTGTAGCTTGCGATTGCGCAAGTGTTTATCGACGTGGACTGGCTTACGGGTCATGGGCTCTATCCCTGTATGGTACATGCAGGTCGCGATATCGAAGGGAGCGGGAATAAAATCCTGGACTTGATCGGGACGGTATCCGTTGCGTTTGAGAAAAATCGCGAGATCTATCATGGCGTTGAGATCAGAGCCTGGGTGGCTCGCGATAAAGTACGGAACGAGGTACTGTTTAGGCTTTCCCACTCGCGCTGATGCGTCCTTAAAGCCCTTAGCAAACTTTTCAAAGTTTTCTATCGACGGTTTTTTCATGAGACTCAACGTATTCGGATCCGTGTGTTCAGGCGCAACTTTGAGGTGCCCCCCCACGTGGTGTTCGGCCAATTCATCTAAGTACTCGGGCGACAGTTGAGCTAGATCCATTCGAACGCCACTTGCAACAAAGACTTTTCGTACACCGGGAACTTTTCTAGACGCACGCATCAGTTCTGTAATCGGCCCGTGATCGGTTCCCAAAAGTTTACAAATCGTAGGATGTACGCAAGACAAGCGCTTACACTTTTTCTCTACCTCGGGACGTGTGCACCGCATTTCATACATATTGGCGGTGGGCCCTCCGATGTCGCTCACGATCCCCTTGAATCCCGGACTTGAGGCAAGCTTGTTTAGCTCATTAAGTACCGACTGCTTGGATCGCGATTGAATAATGCGTCCCTGATGCGTGGTGATGCTGCAAAAAGTACACCCCCCAAAACATCCACGCATAATAGTGACCGAGTCTCGAATCATTTCAAAAGCGGGTATGGACTCTGTATAGGACGGGTGTGGTTTTCTCGAAAACGGCAAGTCGTACACTCGATCCAGTGCTGCCTGGTCCAGGGGAAGATCGGGGGGATTGACCACAACCGCTCGCGCTCCATGAAGCTGGATAAGTGTCCGCGCATTGAACGGATTTGTATTCAAATGAATCGCTCTCGTGGCCTCAACAAAGGCATGTTTGTCCGTACTGACGGCCTCAAAGGAGGGGATTTCCTGGACTCCCTGACCAAAACTATCCGCCCAGGGTTTTTCTGTTGTGGGCGACTCTGCAGCGCCGAGCGCGAACGCTACTGCGCGCATGTTCCTTAAGTCGCGAACAGATTCTCCGCCTGCCAGACGCCGAGCGACTTCGAGTATCGGTCTCTCCCCCATTCCATAAACAACAAGATCGGCCTTGGCATCGAGCAAGATGGACTTACGAACGGTATCGCTCCAGTAATCATAGTGGGCCAAGCGGCGTAAGGAAGCCTCCACTCCCCCGGCGATTACCGGTACGCCCGGGTAAGCCTCACGTGCGCGCTGGCAATACGGCAAAGTGGCCCGATCGGGCCGCAACCCGATTTTGCCGCCGGGCGAATAAGCATCGTCGTTTCGGACTTTTCGGTTGGCGGTATAGTGGTTAATCATGGAGTCCATGTTCCCCGCACTGATGGCGAAAAATAATCGGGGACGCCCAAATCGCTTCCACGGCTCACAGGTGCGCCAGTCAGGCTGACTCAACACCGCCACGCGGTATCCGGCGTTTTCCAAAACTCGAGCAAGAATGCCTGTAGCAAAGCTAGGGTGGTCGACATAGGCATCCCCCGTCACGAAGACCACGTCGACACTGTCCCAGCCTCGAGCTCGCACCTCTTCTGGGGACATGGGCAAAGGAGCGAGGTTTCTGGGTGCCGATTGTGCCCTGAGCTGGTTTGGAGGGGATTCCACGGCCCTTCCATACCTCAAAAGCCCACTCGGAGGGGAAAAATATGGTAAACGATAGGCATGTTTGGCCGGTTTTTCAGGTATTGGTCGTTCGGAATCTTGGCGATCGGGTTGGCCCTTTATTGGGGCTCTACGCCCGCTCGCCAAACGCCATCACCAAAACGAGCTGTTTCTGAAAAGATTTTAGGAACTTCGTCTCCCTCTGCTGTGGCGCCACGACCCCGGGACTACGCTCGAATAGAACGCCCCTTACCCGCCGAATCGAAAAGACGGGAAAAGGAGCTCTCGCGGCTCAAAAAGCAGCTTGCGCTCCAGCCTCAGGACCCACAGCTTTTGTATGAAGTCGGCATCCGACTGGCGCGTGATTTTCGCGCGCCCGAAGAGGCGACCCCCTTTTTAGAAAAGTCGGTCCGGCTTAATCCGAAAAGTGGAATGGCTGCCTACGATTTAGTGGGGGCGTACCTGGAAACTGAAAATGCTTCGCGCGGAAGACGTTTTTTTCAAGAACTCCTAGAAAAAGACCCGGGAAACGCCATCGCCCAGGCGGCTTTGGCCGACCTTCTGTCGGCATCTGGAGACACAATGCCTGCGCTCTTGGCCGCTCAAAGGGCCCATGCGCTCGATCCGCATTCCCCATCGGTCACCGCGCTTTTGGCCTCCGTGTTTGAGCAAGCTGACGATGCCCGCGCAGGAGAAATGTTCCTGTTAGCTGAACAGCAACAATTGGCTCGTGTTCGCCAGATTGAACGGGACAAGGTTCTCCAAAAGCGCCGGGAGATCCTTGCAGCGGAATCGGTTCGACTGCAGGATATCCAAATGGGGAGAGCAGACTTTCTCTTTCACCAAGGAAGATTGCAGGAGCTCGAAGAAATGTCTGAAACTTCGAACGAAACCCTCCGTCGGCATATTGACGCCCTATTGCGCACGGGACGAGGGTAAGCAGCAGACGATGCTGGATAACTTTCTTGAAATTCTCCCCGAAGTGATTTTTGACGCCGTAGAAACTTTAGGTGGGCGTTGCACCGGCCGCTTCTTGGCACTGAACGCCATGGAAAACCGTGTTTACGATGTGCAAATGGAAGACGAGCCAAATCGTGTCATTAAGTTTTATCGACCGGGCCGTTGGAACAAAGACACTCTCGAAACGGAGCATCACTTCTTAAAAGCCTTGGAAGAAAATGAAATCCCTGTCGTGCGGCCAATGGAAAACGCCACTGGAGAAACCCTGTTTCAGGCAAAGGGGGTTTGGTTCACGGTCTTTCCAAAAAAGGCCGGCAGACTAGAGCCAGAACTAAACCCCGAGCAGCTAGAGCGTTTGGGAAGATTTTTGGCTCGCTTGCACAATGTGGGTGCGACCTATAAAAAGTCACCACGACCCGTTTTATCGCCGACGACCTATGGACGCGGCGCTTTGAAAACTCTTCTGGATCTAGGTTTATTGCCTCCAACGGTCGCTCCGAGATACTCGCAGTTGGTAGATCAGATTTGCGATCACATCGACCCGTGGTTTGGAGGGCGCGAAAGCATTTTGCTTCATGGAGATTGCCATGCGGGCAATATTTTGTGGCAAGGGAATGAGCCGTTCTTTTTAGATTTTGATGATATGTGCTACGCCCCTCCGGTGCAGGATATTTGGATGCTTACTGGGGCGGACGATGAAGACGGTAAAGAACGCAAAGCGATCTTGCTCGAAGCCTATGAACAGATTCGAGGTTTTGATCCGGAGAGTTTTAAACTCATTGAACCATTGCGAGCACTGCGCATGATCTACTTCAACACTTGGATTGGGCAACGTTGGAATGATGGCGCCTTCAAAGCAGCGTTCCCTTACTTCGGCACCGAGCGTTTTTGGCAGGAGCAGATCGAAACACTCTCCGTCCAGTGGGAAAAGCTCAACCAACAGCGCGTTTAAATTCTAGGAATCTCCGGATAGCCGATGTTTTTTTTTGTGATGCCGATTTCGAAGTACTCGGTAGATTACAAGAATCAATAAATAGCTGCCCAACAGCACTGCGCCAAACGAAAGAAAAGTAGCGCTATTTAAATGCGAGAAAATTTCAACCATCCCAGCCGAAGTCTAAGCAAATAACCACGCAAAATAAAATAGCTTCCGATAATCATAAATAAATCGGCCAAATTGAAAGTTACATAGTCCTTGCCGACTTGAAGCAAAAGCGCATCAAATTGATGGGTGGTAAAACGCAAGGACAGCAAATTAGAAAAACCTCCCGCCAATACCAATGCAAATGCGACAAGCTCTCCAAACCTTGCATGCCGCATGCGAGAGAGGAGCAGCCCAGAGAATGCGAGCCACAGTGCTAGCGTTAGATAATGTGGCAACTCCTGCCATTGAGGAGAGAGTAGTCGCTGGACTAGTTCGATCGCGCTTTCGTCGGGAATTCGAACCAACCGTAAAAAACTCATTCCAAAAATCCAGTGCTGTTCATCGGCAGCCACTTGCCCCGCGCAGTAAGTTCGGACTATCTGATCCGCAAATACGAAAAGCGCCCCCAACTGAAAGGCCTGCGCCCAGCTACGATACCTTCGCCGTTTTTCGAGCTGAGACTGAAACCGCAACTGGCGACGCAAATGCTTTTGACTATCTAAGACCATCTTTCCCCAACCCCTTAAAGTTCAAACCCCACTCCGGCACGGAGAATATTGGCGCCTCCGGCCCCCGTGTAGCGCGTATAGCCCGCGAACAGGCGATCGACATAAGCCACTCCGGAGAAAATCAGATTGCCCGAGAACGCCATGGCCGGGACCCCTTGGTTGTGCCAGAGATGCATGCCTCCCCCTCCCTCAATGGCTAACGTCGGAAACAAGGCTATATGCAAAAGGGCTTCGTAATTGGAAATCAGTATCCGGCCACCGCCGAAATCCAAGCCAGTGACACCGATCTCCCCGCGAATGCCTAAAACCCCCAAACCAAAATAGGGAGACCATGCTCCGTGCACAAAGAGAGAGCTCGCGGTGGGTGTCCAGACACCGATGCCAGATACCTGAAAGTTAAAGAGCGATACGGGAGAGCCCGCAGCTGCGGCTGATTGCCCCAAACCTAGGCACAAGGCCAACGTCAGAAAAATCCGTTGAAGTCGATTCAAGCCCCAGCCCCCCCAATTAGCTAAGCATCCGATCTGCTTCTGTTTTTGCCCGGATTTATTTAAACATCCCCTTTACACTTGTGCTACCGCCTTTTTTTCAACGCACCTCGTTGAGAGAGAGGGGGGATTTTTATTGCCCCGTGGGTCAAAGCGAATATAGTTGGACACAAATGTGGCTCGGCCCTGCGCGGCAAATCCTTGTGAACCCCGTCAGGTCCGGAAGGAAGCAGCGGTAACAATGTGAAGCGTGCGTCGCAGGATACCCGAGCCTCTTTTTTTCTCTCTTTATGGCATACCTGGCAATTGCACGACGGTGGCGTCCTCATAAGTTCGAAGATCTCATAGGCCAAGGCCATGTCGTCCAAACCCTCAAAAATGCCATTCTTTCTCAGCGCGTTTCTCACGCATACTTGTTTAGCGGTGCTCGTGGCGTAGGGAAAACCTCGGTCGCCCGAATCTTTGCCAAAGCTATCCGGTGCCCCAACGCCAAAGAGGCTGTGCCTTGCAATACGTGCGAAGAATGTACTGCTATTGCTGAAAGCCGCTCGGTGGACGTAGCCGAAATCGACGGAGCTTCTCACAACGGAGTCGAGGCCGTCCGCAGCATCCGAGACAATGTCGCTTACAGTGCGGCCTCTGGTTTTTATAAGATCTATATTATTGATGAAGCGCACATGCTCTCTCTCAGCGCTTTCAACGCCCTGTTAAAAACGCTCGAAGAGCCTCCCGCGCATGTGGTTTTTGTTTTGGCCACCACGGAATCTCAAAAAATCCCGGTGACGATCCTTTCTCGGTGCCAACGGTTTGAGTTTCGTCGGCTGTCTCAAACTCAAATTGTCGACAGGCTCAAGCAAATCCTCCAAGCCGAGGGAGTTCGAATTACAGAAGAAGGGCTGCGAACCCTAGCTAGTCATGCGGATGGGAGTTTGCGAGACGCTCTTTCTCTCTTGGATCAGGTTCTCTCTCATGAACAAACAAAAGAAGAACTCACCGAAGCACGTCTGGTAGCAGCCTTGGGGATTAGCCCGACCACTTCCATTACAGATTTTTGGGCAGCTATCGTCGACAAGGACATCCCCCGTATTTTGGCTTTATTAAAAAACTGCCATGCGGCGGGGATAGACCTCAAGCATTTTTCCGAACGCTGCTTAGAAGAGCTTCGCTTGCTATATTTGCTGGCGCTCTCCAAAGAAACCGGCGCCCCCGTGACGCAGGACGAACTGGACATTGCCGGTTCGCATTTTCAACAACTGGAACAAATTGCAGCAAAAACAAACCGGGTGGCTCTGGAGCGCATGGCGCAACTCCTCAACCACACGACAGGGCAGCTTGAGTGGGCAAATCACCCCCGTTTTATTTTAGAAATGGCTGCTGTGCGCATGGCTCAGCTTGAACCACTCGCACGTTTGGAAGGGACTCTCAGCGGAAAAACGCCAACAGGTCCGGTCAGCAAGCCAGTAACGGCTAGCCCAAAACCGGCTGCTGCACGACCGGCCGTGCCACTCACGGCTCCGCCGGCTACCGCTTCGGCGCCACCGCGACGGCCGGAGCCTCCTCCCGCACCCCCGCACTCAGTTTCTAGCTCTGGCCCAAATTGGCAGGGTTTTATCGACGCCGTGATGAAAAGACGGCCCCTGCTGGGAGCACTCCTCTGCCATGGAGAGTTTCAATCTCGACCAGGAGGAAAAGTTCTACTCACTTTTCCCCAGGGAAGTTTTTACGAGCGTCAAGCGCGCGACAAAAAGAACCGGGCCGATATAGAAGAGCAGTTAAAAGCCTTTTTTGGGCAAGAGGTGTCCCTTGCTCTGGATAGCCGAGAAGCCCAAAATGTACAAAGCATGGAAAAATCGCGGCAAGACGAAACCGCCCGCATCAAGAAAGATGCACTAGAGCACCCCTCTGTTGTGCAAATGCAAGAAGCGCTTGGAGCAGAGGTTGTCGACGTCAACGTGGAACTATAAGTAGGTACGATTGGACAAAGAAAACACAGGAATCTTGGCTTTAGAAGCCATGATTGGGGAGCTGATGGAGTTGCCTGGAATTGGGCGCAAAACCGCGACTCGATTGGCCTACTATATTTTGCGACAGCCCGAGCAGTTTGCACTGGGACTTGCCGAAAGCATTCAGAGCGCGCGGACCACGCTCCACTCTTGTGTACAGTGTTGTAATTTCACGGAGCAACCTGTTTGTGCCATTTGCTCCAACACGCAACGCACGGACGAAATTATCTGCGTTGTTGAAGAGCCTTCGGATATCTTGGCTTTTGAACGCAGCCGCCATTTTCAGGGGAAGTACCATGTCTTGCATGGCGTGCTATCTCCTCTGGACGGAATGGACGAAAGCAAACTACGGATCGAAAAACTCCAAGAACGATTGAAGCAAGGCATTGTAAAAGAAGTTATCTTGGCGACCAACCCTACAGTCGAGGGGGACACAACAGCGTTGTATATCGCACGCCTCATCAAATACAATGGGGTGAAAGTTAGCCGCATTGCTCACGGAATCCCTGTTGGCGCTGAGATCGAATACCTAGACGGGGCCACGTTGGGCAAAGCGTTACAAAACCGGGTTTCACTCTAATGTCTTTTATCAATTACGCTGCTCGAGAAATCATTTGTAAGCTGGTCTATTACGGCCCTGGAATGGGCGGTAAGACGACAAACCTTCAATATATCTATGAACAAACCGCGCCTGCCAATCGTGGCAAGATGGTTTCGCTACCCAATGAAACCGAGCGGACTTTGTTCTTTGATTTTTTGCCCCTCAATATTGGGGATATAAAAGGATTCCGCACTCGTTTTCACCTTTACACCGTACCCGGCCAACAATTTTACGACGCGAGCCGGCGTCTGGTTCTCAAAGGTGTAGATGGGATTGTTTTTGTGGCCGACTCTCAAGTGGATCGCATGGAGGAAAACCTCGAAAGCTTGAAGAGTCTCGACGATAATCTCAAAGAAGAAGGCTACGATCTGCGTCAGATCCCTCTCGTTTTTCAATACAACAAGCGCGATATCCCAAACCCTATTCCGATCAAAGTATTGCATGAAGAGCTCAATACATTTGGCGCTCCGGAACTAGAGGCAGTTGCGCTGCAGGGTCGAGGCGTCTTTGATACTTTGAAGGAAGTCTCGAAGGGAATTTTTAAGTCGCTTCGGACCTAAACCAAACCCTCCCCCCCAGGAAACCCAAAGCCCCGAGGGGAGCGGGTTTTCAGCGGATTAGCGACGGATTTTGATAGAGAATCAATGCGGCCATAGCGCCCGTAAGGTAACCCTCTCGCGGTGCAACGGCTTCGAGTTTCCATGGGTCGTTTGTTCCATGCGCTTTGATCTGTTTCAGGACGTGTGTTTCGCCCTCATTGTACGCTTTGATAGCCAAGCGCCAATCGCCTTGAAACTCCTTGATCCCATGCAGGTGCTTTAGGTAGCGCATGGCTGCGTCGGTTTCTTTTTCCGGATCCAGGCGATCTTCTTTGGCCAGGTTGGATTTGTCCCACGCGTCGAACGCTGTCAGCCCATAGTGCCGGGCGGTTTCGGGAATAAACTGCCAAATCCCTACGGAACGTGCCGAGGAGACCAGATTGAGTTTGAATCCAGACTCATAAAACGGGATGACAATGAGTTCTTTGGGCAGGCCATATTCAGCAGCCTTTCGCTCAATCAGGCTGCGGTAAATGGGCAGTCGATCCAGGGCTTGGGAAAAATGCTTTCGACCACTCTCTGTCGTCGTGAATTTCCTGAGGACTTCATAGACGCGGTCGTTGAGTTCGAGTGGAATCTCTGAGGCAGAAGCTCTCACAAGCGCTTCCACGTGCGCTCTATCCAACGAGCGCTCTTGGACCATGCTTTTTGCGCCCACCGCGCAGACTGCCATCAAAACAACGGCGAGCAATGGCACGAATGTGCCCTTTCGCTGAGGTACCGCATTTATATTGAGGATCATTTGGATTCTCCGTTTTAGTAAATGTCCTGAACGGCTGCTCGCCATCCCGGTGGTACCAACCGGGGGACGACCAGTGTTCAGGGCGAGTTTTGCTGCCTCCAGTAGACAGCGACTGTATGCCTGCGGAGAAAACTGCCGACGGCCAATCAGCGCTTCATCGCAAGCAAACTCTTGGATCCGAGCCACCTGACGTGCAAGCCCATAGACAGCCGGATTCCAAAAATACAATCCAGTAACAAAAGCAAAGCAGGCTGACCACAGCGTGTCTCCTTGGCGGTGGTGCTGCAGTTCATGGGCTAGCACCATGCGAAAACGGGCACGATCTTCGATAAAATCAAACGGAATAACGACGACGGCGCGCCTTCCTAGGAGACAAGAAAACGCGCCAGAGGAATTCGTAGCATAAATGCGAAGACGCCCTTG
The DNA here is from genome assembly GCA_964611895.1 of uncultured Pseudobdellovibrionaceae bacterium. Taxonomy (GTDB): domain Bacteria; phylum Bdellovibrionota; class FAC87; order UBA2466; family UBA2466; genus JAIEOG01. The sequence goes on along the minus strand of CAZTDN010000012.1, from coordinate 41,737 downwards.
AGATCGAATCAGCGTTTGACGGCGAACAAAACTCCAAAGCAGGCTCTGATGCAGAGCCCAAACCAGAAAAGAAATCGCCAACCCTGCCCACAATATAGTAAACGCAAACGAGTTTACAGAAGGTGAAAGGCTTGAAGCGTGTTGCACAGAAGCAGAAAAAGCTGCCAAGCTAGGTGCTGCCTCAACCGCCTCTGACCACACTTGAGGGAGAGGCCGAGGAAAATCTTTTTCTGGCAATAAGAGCAAAATCGCCGGAAAAACTGTCGCCGCTGCAACCGCAGAGTAGACAAACTTAAGCCATATACGCGCCCTGCAGAAAACAATTGCGATGGAAGCTAGGAACGCAACCGCCCCCAAAAGCAACCCCACTTCGAAGTAAACCTTCATCGGATCCGCCCCCCAAGCGTGCATGCTTAGCCTCGTTTTTCGTCGAGGATTGATTGAATTTCACTCAGATCTCTTGGAGTGAGATCTCCTATTTCCAAGAGCCGGCGCACCAGACTGGTTGGCGTGCCATCGAACACCCGACCCACCACATCGCGCAATGTAATCGACTCGTATTCGTCTTTAGAGACCAGCGGAGAGTACTTGTGTCCGCGACCGCTTTTTTCACTTTTCAAGAATCGTTTGGACTCTAGAATCCGCAGGACTGTGGAAATGGACGTGTAAGCCAGATTTCTAGTGGGTTTGAGTGCCGTTTGCACGTCGTGCACAGTGCTAGGGCCTTGCCGCCAAAGAATGGAAATCAGTTCAAGCTCCACGGGAGTCAGGAGTCTTTCGGAGGGGACAGAGTTTTTTCTCACCATGGATTGAGTCTAACTAATTTATTAGTTAGATCAACTAATAAATTAGTTCGTGGGTTCCAGGCCCAGTTTTCGCTCTATGCGATCTTGGCGATCCAAGACAGTTTTCAGCCCATCCAGGACAATGCGGTTTTCACTGCGCTGCTCTTCCATCAGCACTTGGGTGCGGTGGGAAACGACCAGCATTTGATCGAACCGAGACTCCATTTTGGAGTCAAGAGAGTCGAGCCTCGCCTCCAAGGAACGGAGCTCTGCTCGCAACTCACTTCGGATTTGCTTGACCAGCCGAACACTGGCAGGAAGATCTCCGTGGGACTTGTTTCGAAGTTTTCTATCCATGGGCCCAACGTAGGTCTCAGACCCGGGAAATGCAAGACGCTAAGGGTAGCGTGTTTTGAGAGTTCGCAGTGGGTAGCCCTTTACAAGACAGGGGGAGTTTGTCATTGTCTGCGCTTATTGTTCCCGGGTAGCTCAGTCGGTAGAGCAGGTGGCTGTAACACAAAATGCAGCTTTCCGCCGAGAGGCGGATTGAAAAATCGGGTGAATTCAGGGAATCCCTCGCTTTGATAAAAAGAAGGGCAATCCTGAGCGAAGTCTAGTGAAGCGCCAAAAGTAGCTAGAAACGTGCAGAGACTAAGGGATGAGCAGCGCAAGCGATAAGCCCTAACAGCGCCCGACACCCTAACGCATCTCGCGTGGGTGATGAGATAGTCCAGACCTCTTGGACAACAAGAGGAACCACTGTAACCACCCTGTCGGGGGTTCGATTCCCTCCCCGGGAGCCATCAGTTTCTAGAATTTATTTTCAATTGCGTGGCGAGAAAGTACGAAGCGCATCTGTCTGGTGTAGAATGGCCAGATGACCTGGTCGTTACCCACCTGGATCTCTAAGCCATTGCTCGCCTACTACTTCGGGCCGGATCACCCGGCAAAACAGCGGCTTTGGTACGCGTTGTACCGATTGCTGGGTCGACCGCGCTTTATAGTCCCCTACGCCGAAACAGCTCGCCTGAGCCTCAACATGAAAGACTTTATTCAGTTTGAGATACTCAAGAATGGCCAATACGAACTCGATGTCTGGGAAAGCCTGGTTCGTTACATCGACGCTAAAGAGGTAATCTGGGACATCGGCGCCAATATCGGCAGTTTTGCCTTTCGTGCGGCAACTCACCCCGGCGTCCAGGAAGTTCATGCCTTTGAACCCAGCCCCACCGTCTTTTCTCAGCTTGCAAAAAATGCGTCGCTCAACCCTCACCTCCCCGTACATCTGCACGCCGCCGCTCTGGCCAAGCGCAGCGAACTGCGATCTTTTTTCAGCGGGTTAGAAGGCAACAGCGGCGTCGGTGGGTTCTTTCCGCACTGGCAAGGCCCCGAAATTAAAGTAAGCACTTTTTGTGCGGACGGGTGGATCGCCCAAGGTCGCTCTCCCTCACCTACCTTGATCAAAATCGATACAGAAGGAGCCGAACTCGAAATCCTCCAAGGAATGCAGCAAACCCTGATCCACTCTCCCCCCAAGGCAATCATCTTCGAAGCTCACTGGATGGACAACCGGCTCGTTTCTCAACCCATCGTCGACTTCTTGGGCTCCGTTGGGTTTGAAACTCTTCTCCCCGCCCCACACCGCAACGACCACCCAGCAAACTTGATTGCGGTACCTCGCCCCGGCTAAACTACACGTCTATGTGCGCTATTGTCGGCATGATTGCCACCCACCACGCCGAACAACGCACCGCCATGCTCCGCGACAAAATGAAGCGCCGAGGGCCCGACGGCTTTGGCGCCTATTACGAGAAAATTTCTCCTAACCATCGCGAGGTCGCACTTGGACACCGACGACTCGCCACTCGTGACTTGACTCCGGCTGGAGCACAACCAATGCACGATCCCGGGGGTCGCTACGTCCTCACCTACAACGGCGAGATTTACAACACCGAAGAAATTAAATCCAAACTCGCCGCCAAAGGGATCACCCAGTTTAAAGGTACCAGCGACACTGAAGTGCTGCTTCACGCGTGGACTCAATGGCGCGATCACACTCCAGAGATTCTTCAAGGCGAATTCGCCTTTGCGGTCTGGGACCGAATCGAAAAGACACTCACCCTTGTGCGAGATCGCCTCGGTATTATCCCGCTCTACTACGCTTTTACCGAGGGGGAGTTCGCTTTCGCCTCGGAAGTCACACCTCTGTACGAGTGCGGTTTTGCAGGGCCTGGCTATTCGCCTTCGGCCGTCCAATCCTATCTCACGTTCGGCAGTGTCTTAGAGCCTGAAACCATATTTACTGGCGCATTCATGTTACCAGCCGGGACTCTGATGAAAGTCGATGCCTTAACGCTGGAACAGACAACCAAACGTTACTGGAAAAACCCCTTTCAAACCATAGGCCATCTCACTCCACCATGCTTAGAAGAAATCGGGTCGCTGCTACGCGATGCGATAGAGTGCCGGCTCGTCAGCGATGTCCCACTGACTGTGTTTTTATCTGGAGGTATTGACTCTAGCAGCATTGCCGCCACCGCTCACCGGGGCCGTACCAGAGGCGTCGACACGCTCTGTGTCTCCCAAACCATTGCCCCGTCTCCCGATAGACAAGCAGCGCGGCTTGTTGCCAGTGCACTGGGCACTCGTCATCAAGATATCGAAGTATCCAACTCTGAATTTGAAACCACCGCGCTCGAGGCCTTTGCTGCTATGGATCAACCCACGGCGGACGGCATCAACACTTTCACCGTCGCCAAAGCGACACATGCGCATGGGTATACCGTAGCGCTCAGTGGTGTTGGTGCTGACGAGCTTTTTGCAGGCTACCCCCTTGCTCGACGTGCGAAATACTTTCGTTATCTCCGGCTTGCGCCCGCCTTCCTCGCGGCGACTCGACTAAGCCGAAATCGAGCGGATTCTAGGTCTTCCGTATTACTGCGGGCCTTTCTCAAAGGTCCTCGAGATATCAGCTCGTATTATGCTATTTCGCGCTCCTATTTTTTGGACCCCCTTCGCTGCGAATTGCTGCCGAACTATCCGACTGTATCGGCATCGGATCTCATCCGAAAAACCGTTCCCTGGATAGACTCAGTCCGCGACCCAATCAATGCCGTTTGTGCCCTGGATGTAGAAATCTATTTGAAAAACACTCTACTCCGAGACACCAATGCACTGAGTCTGGCCCATTCACTGGAGGTGAGAGCCCCCTTTTTGGACCACCGCTTAGTAGAATTGGTAGCAACCATTCCAGGACGGTACAAACTCCCTCGCCAGACGAACAAGCCCCTCTTGGTAAATACGATTGGGAAAGGTCTTCCGCACGAAGCCGTCCACCGCCCCAAGAGCGGATTTGTCTTTCCGTGGAAAGAGTTAATCCGAGGGCCTTTGAATCGCCGCATACAAAGAGCCTTTAGCTCGGATTACCAATCTAGCTGGGACGCTTTGGGAATTTCTCGACCAGCAGCTCAGCGGGTCTTCGAAGCATTCTGTCGACAAGAACCAGGCGTTTTATGGGCCCACGTCTGGAGCCTTTTCTCGCTGGTGGAGTGGGCCCAGAGTAGACGCGCCAGGTAAAACCTTCTCGACATAGACAACGCCCTCTTTCACCGTTCCACCGCACGCTTTGTAGAGCCCCAACAAATCCAAACCTACCGGCCCAAAGTACCGCCGAATGGAACGATCAATGTGGCAAATCTCTCGCAACATTATAAAACCGACTTTTCCACGGTGTGCTTCGTCCACAAAAAGCTCTAGCGGAATGCCGAGTTTCTTTCCGCGGAAAGATCTGAACACCAAAAGCGACGCAATTCCCACCACCTCTTCGCCTTTGAGTGCTATCAAAGTGTGCGTATTGCCCACGCGCTCAAGAAAAATCTGTTTAAAAGACTCTTGTGTCTGTCCTCGGTGTGGAGAAAGGTTGAGCAAAGACTCCATTAGGACGGGGTTATCAAAGTCTTTAATCTCCAATGTCCGGACGACAAATGAAGCCCTCCCAAACCCGAAAAACATACCCACCTCTCTAGCGTGCAGTCTTTTTTACAGAGTGTATCACGCGATCGAGGGTACTGAGAAAATCCGAACGGTACTTTGGTTTCTGGGGTTTTGGGCCGAGATTTGGAGTCCCCATCTGGCGCAACGTAGCCATCAGCTCCCGAGTGGCAAGTAATTCCCCTATAATTTCTGGGGTAATTTCTCTGCCTCGGGTATCCACAACTCGGGATTGTTTATCAAGCGCTCTCTGGCTGAGTAGCAAATCGTTGGTAACTACAATATCCCCAACTGAAGCATGGGCGACGATCCAATCATCTACCGCGTCAAAGCCCATGCCTACCACGACGGGCTTGATCCAGCTAGCGAGTGGAATACGTTGTTCACTATTGCACACCATGAAAACGTTGAGACTATAGCGTTTGGCAACTCGATAGATTTCTTCTTTAAAGGGGCAGGCATCGCCGTCGACAAAGATCTCAAGCATTGGCCGCTTTTACCACCGTTGGGGTGAACTCCACCAGACTAAAAGTGACGTCATCTTTGGCTGCATGGCCTGCAGTAAATGCCTGGAGGTCTAAAATAATGGATTCTTTAACTGCTTCTAGGTTAGATGACTTCGAAACCGCTCTGGTAAATGCTTTCTTAAGCTGCCGTTCTCCCCACTCCGCTCCCGCGGAATTGACGGCCTCAGAAATCCCATCGGTGTACAACAGTAAAAAGTCTCCTGCGTTTAGCTGGAACCGCTGTTGCTCATACTGGCTATCAGCCGAGAAACCCAACCGCTCGCCGCGCGCAAACAACACTTCTGGCTTGGGCTTGGATTCGCGTAAGGCATTTCTCGTCAAACAAAGAGGCGACTCATGTCCCGCATTGGCAACCAATAACTCTCCTGAATCTAAGTCCAATGTCACTAGACACATCGTCATCAGGAGCTTGCCTTTGCAGGAATCGAACATGACTTTGTTCATGGCCTGTAGCACCTGCCCGGGTTGTTCTAGCTGAGATGTTTGCAGCAGCTTTACCGTGAGCAAGCAACTCTTGGCCACGCCGGTTACGATTGCAGCCGATGCTCCATGGCCCGTAGCATCCGCGACCACAAAATAAGCTTTGCGCCCCACCACAAAAGCATCCACGAAATCGCCACTGCACTCGGTAGCGGGAAGGTAATAATTCACCAGGCGAAAGTCTGCCGATGTTAAAGCCGGAGTGCTAAGCACGGTCGACTGCAACAAACTCGCCGTCTTGAGTTCGTTTTCCATCCGAGCCTTTTCCTCGGTTTGCTTGAGAAGCTGCTGGATTTCCTGAGCCATCACTTCAAAACCATGGGAGAGCTGGCCGACTTCGTCGTGCAGGCCGCGGTTTTGATGTTTCATTGGAATCTGCAGATCAAATTCCCCCCGACCAATGCGCTTTGCTGCAAAAGCTAGCTTCTTCAAGTCAATCGTCAACCTGCTGGAAAATAGAATGCTCCCTATGAAAGCAAAGTAGAGAATAATCAATCCGGTGGTGGACGTACTGCGCAGCAACTGCCGCATCGATTGAAACACCTCGGACGCAGGAATTTGAGAGATCAAAAAAGTGTCGGCTATACCTGCTTCGCGTACACTCGCCAGAAAGGTTTGCTTTCCCACCTGGACTTCAACGCTTTCACTCGACTGTCCAACCTGTTTCAACTTGGATACCAGCGGGTGAGCAAATGCGTCCTTGGACAAAAGCTGGGCCGAGTCGCTATGACTTATCAGGCGACCCTCTCTGGAAACCATGAAAATCTCCGAAAGATCGGAGCCCTTCAATGCTTGGATCAAGAAAGACTGATCGATATCTACCCGCACAATCCAGGAGTTTTTGGAATCTCGTAGCATTCGTGCAGGAACAAAAATGGCGATTCCCAGGAAAGTTGCCGGGCGTTCATTCGCCGAAACTAACGAAGAGAGATTTTCTAAACGGATGTGCTTATCGCTCAGATCAGAGACTAAAACCGGGTGCGCCTGATCCACTCGCTCAAAAAAATCTCCGGCGTACGCTCGACTTTCCAATAAGGCATTGTTGGAAAGCTGTGTGTATACTTCAAACTGTCCACCCGGCGCACGGCGCAAGAAGGTAACGCGAAGAATTTCGTTGGAAAACGGTGGACGAAAAGATTCGAAAAACTTTTTTGCGAACTGAGGGCCCGCATCCCGCGTGATAGCTTGAGTTCCTGCGACTTGCACAACCTCGGTAGCTCGCTGAATAATGGCTTTGGTCACCGCACCATAGGTTCCGTCCATGAGTGCTAGATTCAAATCTCGAATGAGGAGTTTTTTGTCAGCAACCAGAATACGACGAGCACTGTAAAAAAAAGCGGCAAAAGACACCGTCAACACTAGAAGCAGCGCAACGAGCACTTGGTGTTTTATCGAAAAAAATTTCGGCCGAAAGAGCATCTTTTTTCTTATCGGCAGATTCCTTTGGATGAATTAGATTTATGATTGCTGGTACTTAAGTTTCGGGCGAGGGAACCACCAAGATGAAAGTCTGTGTTTCGGTTTTGGGCAAGTTTCACGCCTTTGAGCTGGCAAAACAGCTCTATCGACATGGTGCACTGCACCGCTTGTTCACTTCTTACCCTCGCTTCCGAATGCAAAATCTAGGATTGCCCGACCATGCGATGCGGCACACCCCCGTTGCCGAAGGAATTAATCGGTTGTTTAGCCGGCTGCCTGTGTCTGAAAAGTGGCGGCAAGCAGGCCCAGTCCTGGGCGCGCTCTACTTCGATCGGCGCGTGGCGTCGAGACTCCCCGATGAAACCGATATTTTCGTGGGTTGGTCTGGAAGTTCGCTCCTTTCGTTGCGTGCTGCCAAGCAACGAGGAGCTGTCACCATCATCGAACGCCACAATGCGCACATTTTGTTACAAGAAAAAATCCTTACGGAGGAGTATGCCAAGCAGGGCTTTGAATTTGAAGGCATTCCCAAAACCATTCTACGAAGAGAGCTCCAAGAGTACGAAGAGGCGGACTATCTCAGCGTTCCAAGTACATTTGTCCACCGAACGATGCTCCAAATGGGAGTGCCTGCTTCCAAACTGATTCTAAACCCACTCGGGGCGGACACATTGGACTTCTACCCCGGCACAAAAACCGACTCTACTTTTAGAGTGGTTTGCTGCGGCCAGATCTCCATTCGCAAGGGCATCCCTTATGTCTTGCGAGCATTCTCCCAGCTATCGTTGGCCAATAGCGAGTTGATCTTGGTGGGGGCACTCTCTCCCGAGATGCGTGCGATCTTGCGTAAAGGCTCGTTCCCCAAGGTCAAAGTCATTCCCCCGCAACCGCAGAATGAGCTGCGAAAACTCTTTGTTCAGAGCAGTGTTCTCTGTCTCGCTTCAGTGGAAGATGGATTTGGGCTTGTCGTTCCGCAGGCCCTGGCCTCTGGCTTGCCGGTATTGGCGACAACACGCTCGTGTGGAGAAGATCTGATCCGAGACGGAATAGACGGCTTTGTTATCCCTCCCGCGGATGTCGATGCGCTGAAGGAAAAACTTCTCTGGCTTTTTAAAAACAAGGTCGCACTGGAACAGATGCGAACGTCCGCTGCGGAACGCGTGGCGACTGGATTTTCTTGGAAAGACTACGGAGAACGAATGCTACACGCATACTCTCACGCGCTTAGCTCAGCGACGGCCGCGCGCCAAAGAGAGAAGTTTGCTCAGTTCAGCCCTCGCTTGAGTCACGCGGACCAACCCCAATAACCCACACACAATGGTTCCCAACAGGGCAGCCACCGCAAACTCCAGCCAACCGTACCCCAGTTGAAATCTCGTCACTAAAAGGTACCCCGCGTACCCAACCAAAGCCGCACTCAACAAGACTCTGATCTCCTGCCAGGCGCCCATCGCCGCCTGGTTTAGAGATACGCCCAGACTTTTTGTTTCCAAAGGAGGAATCAGCAGAAGCCGTGTGACCAAGCTGCTGATCACACCGCCAACGGGAATCCCCACGAGTCCCAGAGCAGCGCCACAACCTAGTTGGACACTCACTCGGATTATCCCTTCTGTGAATCGAACCATTGCGATCTCGCGCACGTACCCTAAAGCAAAGAAGAGTTCGTGGTGGACCAAGATCATGAGCGATAGGGCAACGTCAAAACAGAGCGCCGTCGTGACTTGAAGGCCCCCATACAAATGAGGCCCCACCCAATTGTCCACAAAGACCGCATTCAGGCTTAGCACTCCGGCAACGCCCACAAAGACGAGCAACAGGCAAAGCGTACGTGCACTCCGAAAAACTTCCGCCACTCGAGCAGTACGGCCCGATCCTGTCAGGTGAGATAAAGCCGAAAGCGGCGCCTGGATCGTCCGATCCACAAGCTGATTCAGAGGCTCTAAGGAATAACCCGTCACGGCAAGCATTGCGGCCGCTTGGGGCGATAGGATCCGCGCGGCAAGAAAGTACGTGCATTGGGTGCGCAACACAGTCGAGACGCCAATTACCAATCCGGAGCGATAGCTCAGAAACCCATGCCAAAAGGACCGTAGCGAAGGCATTTTCACTTGGGCGGATCGCAAGCCGTCTTGAATTGAAAACAAAAAAGCCAGATTCAGCGTCAGGGCCAGAGAGGATTTGCCCAAATAAGCTATGCCAAGCGACGAAACTCCATACCCTTTTACTAAGAGGAAATAAGCAGACAGTACGATCGCGGACAAATGCATCAACAAATGGACCACACCTGCAAATAAAGGCCTCTGAAGCCCCCGCACCAGAGCTTCCAATGGACCATTCACTACCGCCACCGCAAACCCCAACAAGCTCCAACGCAGTGCCACATCCAACTGCAGCTGATCCTCAGCCGACATAGAAAGCCAGTACCCTGGATACCGGGAAAAAAATGTCAGCAAGACGGGAAGGCACGCAAGCACACAAGCCACACCCATTCCATCCACAAAGTTTTGAAACGCTTCCTTAGGCTTTCCGGCCCCCACCTGAAATGCCACTCGCTGCGTGGTGATTCGAAAAATTCCCGGATCGAGTGTTCCCACCCAGGCCAGAATATTGCCGATAGCCAACCAGGCGCCATACATTCCCGGACCGAGTGTCGTAATGTAGAGCGGGGTTAGAACAAACCCATTGACCAGAAGCACGGCAAAACCAGCGTAGTTGAAAACAAGCTGTATAAAAGTGTCTCTCGTTCGGGTGGATTGACTCGCTGTGTTGGATCGGTTTCGTGCCATGCCTTTGCCGAGTGTACACCAAGCAAAAGTCATTTAGAAATCAAGTGTTTCTGTCGATAAGACCTAGGTAATGAATGAACTCTCAGCAGAATTGCAAAACGCCCGCGACCAGGACTTGCGGCTCGTGCTTATCGCGAGCATGGTTTTGCTCGTGCTTCTGTTTTTGTTGAGTGGTGAAGCCGCGTCGTTGCTCGACGGCAAAGCCAATCCCATCGGAACGGTCATTCCCGAAGGGCAGATTCGGCGACGTGCGAGTCGCTCCTTGGAATGGAACAGCCACTCCCTGGAGTTCCCCGTCTACCAGAACGATAGCATCTACACCCCAGAAAATACTCTCGCCCATATTGAGCTCAAGAACGGAAAAACGATAGAGCTCAAACCGAACTCTCTGGTGAAGCTGGTGGAGTCATCTTCCAATCAGTCTGAAGTCGAAATTGTCTTTGGCAGCGCCAACGGAGCCCGAATCAAATCGGACCTCGAGGCTGCTCAGCTGGTGCGCAACATTGCCAATACCTGCCGGCCAGAAGCTGCACTCCCCGGCGAACTGCCGCAATATGAGGATTTACCTGCTCTGCCGAACCGATCTCCTCTGGCAAAAGATCTCCCCCCTCCGCAAAAGCCCATTCTGCTGCCTTTGGACCGACTTGAGTTTTTTAACCTGAAACTGCTAAGCCCCAAAAACCTTAGCACCATCCAGCGCCCAGCGCTTTGGGTGCAGTTCTCTTGGTCACCCATTCCACTGAAGAAAACACACTTCGAAATTGAAGTGTCTCAATCCAAGGATTTCGTCGACAAAATCGATATTAAGCAAGCCAAGAACGGTCAAGTGCTCTTGATCAACACACCCGGCATCTACTACGCTCGAGTCCGAGCACGCTTGCACGACGAAGAATTGGTATCTCCCGTCCACACTTTTAAAATGGTCCGGGTTGAGACAGGCAATTAGGCGGCAGCCTTCTTGGAGGAGTGTGGATACGATGCTGGGTAAGCAACACTGCCGGCATTTCCAGCCTTGTTCAAAACGCACCACAAGGTTTTTGAGCTCGAAGAAAAGCTTTCGGCAGCATTAGCCACCTGTTTGATTCGCGTCTGTCCTCGGCAAACGATCAGCAAAGTAGCATCGGTAATGCTTGCTAGCGTAATGGCTTCGGGAAATTGGACGACGGGTGGGGTATCGACGAATACATAGTCATATCCGGAACCCAATGCATGCAGCTGCTTTGCAAAATCTTCTCCCTCAAAAAACTCAGATGGATCCTCTGGCACCTGGCCCGCAGGCAAAATATCCAAGCCGGGGTGGCAATCACGGACAATATTATCCGCTGCTTGGGGATCCAAATCTCCCGACTTTCCGACTAGCCCACGGCTTGCCTTGGGTGCCAGTGTCTGACTGATACGCTGGGATCGAAGATCCGCATCAACAATCAAGACCCGCGCTCCAGATCGCGCCAAAGCTACCGCCAAGTTCAGCAGAACAAATGTTTTGCCATCATGCGTATTCGGGCTCGAAACAGTAATGTACTTTACATCACGCTCCGTGCGTTCGATGGCGTGAATCAGACGCGTTCGCAAGTGTTTGAACACCAACCCTTCTTTGGTATCCGAACGCTGGTTATTCATCGCCAACCGTTCAATGTCGGCGAGCTTCTTGTTACGAGCCCATTCCTTCCAGCCCGGGGTCAAGTCCGGTACGGAGCCCAACACTTTAAGCATCATGCCCTCTAATTCCTTGGCCGTGAGCACGAGGGGGTTCATGGCTTCTAGCTGCTGAGAAGAGGTCATGAACAGGACTAGGGCCAACACGAACGCGATAAGCAGATTGCGACTCAATGCTGGATCCCGCTTGAGCTTAGAGAGCGAAGGGGGTTCCACCACAACCAGCTGATTGCCCACCCAGATGCGCCGTACATCCACATCAAACAGACGTTTGGTCAGTTCCGAATAGAAAACATATTGGAGATCTGTTCGCTTGGCCAAATAGTCCATATTGCGCATGCGTTTGGAAGGCGTGACCCCTGTTTCGTCCGGCCCCAACATCCGTTTTACGGTATCCAGGCGCGCTGATAAGAAAAGGTTTTCCTGGTTAAGTTCTTTGAGTTTGCGAGTCAGGCTGACATAGCTCCATGGAGTTTCGTAGTTGCCGTCCTTGTGATCTTTCGCAACCAAGCGATCCAGAGCTTGTTCCGCCGTCTCTATTTGAGACTGAATTACTTTCATCTGGTAGGAATCCTCTGCAAAACCCTCAGCCTTGAGTTTGCTGCGCTTGAGAGTGAGAGTTTCAGCTTCTTTGCGCAGTGAAAAAATGAAGTCTGGATCTATCTGAAGCTTCTTTCCCTCTTCTTGAGAAAGTTCCATGAGCTGAGACTTGATGGATTGGATAAGCTTCTCATTTTCTCGCAGCTTCAACTGCGCCTCTTGAAAGGCAATCCCCAGTGGGCTGAGCCCACCCTTTCCCGAAGATCCGATCGAGGCGAGAAAATCGCCAGCAGTGTCCAGTTTTGAAAAATTGTCGTCTAAATGCTTTAGCTGTCCCTCTGCTTCGAGCAGCTTGCCAGAGAGGTACCCTTTGGATTGATCGAGATCCTGCAGCTCTCTCTGAGTAAGAAACTCAATTGACGCTGAAGTAACCAGTTGGGAAAGCTCCAGAGCGATTGCTCGGTGCGGAAAGCTCACTCGCACTTCGATCATGTGGCCTTCGGAGGCTCGGGCTTTAATTCTAGCACTGAGTTTTTTGGCAAGCCGCGTTCGCAGGTCTGGCGCTTTGAATGCGGCGTCTTCTTTGGAAGCGGAGACGAAATTGAAACTTGGAAACCAAGCAAAGACGGAGAGGTCTATCTTGCGTTCCAACCCCAATTCTTCAACAACTTTTTTCCCAATGGGATGCTCTAAGACCTTGTCCGCCACAAAAAAGCTAAAGGGCGTGCTGCGCAAATACTCCAGATAGCGTTGGGTTTTTTCTTTTCCAAGCATCGCCATGGCAGCACCAGATGCCGCAGATCCAGAGAACCCGCTCAGAAGCAGTCCACTGTCCGAGCGATGCACCAAGAAAACGGACTGGCCCACATAGGATTTGTTCAAAATCCAATGCACGAATGCGATACCGCCCAGTATCGAGAACAACGAAACAAACAAAAATCGCCGCCGCCAATACAGGGCTATGTTATTGAATGTAAACACTTTTAAAACAAGGCTCTTGAGCTCAAACCTTTCCTAATTCTTTTTCGGAATAAAGTCGAAAAAGGGAGAGGGAAACTTATTCCTAAATCCAAGCTAGAGGCGCATCGTGCCATTGCTGTTACCGCGTGCTGCAAAATCAATTCACCTCACGCTGATCTGGGCACTGCTATGCGTGCCGATTTATGCGGAGCGAGAAGACAAGCTCGATCTCACTTCTTCGAGCACAAGGGACAAAAGCAGCGAGTCCATGTACAAGCGAGCGGATGAATATTTCTCCGAAGAGGTTCCCGGAGAGACTCTGATTACAGTCCAGCTCATCGGATCCGTTCCCCGAGCTGGGGTTTACCATGTTCCTCGCAATACCGATGTCGTGAAACTTCTCTCGCTTGCTGGCGGTACGCGAGAGGAAGCTAATTTGCGCAAGATCCTGATCAAGCGACGCAATCAGGCCAAGGAAGAAGTCCATGAAATTGATGTAGAAGCTATTGCTGAAAAGGCCAATGTCCAATCGCCCCTGCTTCAAACAGGGGACATGGTATTAGTTTACGCCAAGGAACCTCTAGTTACCCAGGACACGATTTCGTTTTTAACAGTGTTAACGACAATTCTGTCGATTGTTACTTCGACTATTCTACTGACTAAATCTCTTTAAACGGGGGCACCTTTGGATCGCAGATGGAGCTTTTGGGGCGCGTTGAATGTCCCTTCGCGCTCCCTCTTGGTTATCTTCTGCTTTTTCGGAGTGCAGCTCGCCTGTGGAACGGATTTTGATTTTGCGATCTTTGTGGCTCTGTATGGTTTTGCGTTTTTTCATTCCTTTTATCGTCTTGGGCATTTGTTCTCAACAAACGGACTGCTCTTACTCTCGGCCGCAACCAAGACGGTTTTTATCAGCCAGTTGATTAAAGTTCTGCTTTGGCAACCAGCGGACAAGTACCTTTACTCTCCTTCGACCACAATAGAGCTGCTAGCACTGGGCATGCTCCTAACTATTCCAATTTCATCAGTGGTGATGCGCACCAAAACCGATCGCGCTTCCTATTTCCCCAAGGAAAAAAACCCGGAGATCCTGAACCGTTTTGCCTATGCATGCCTCGCCTTGGGGGCGGTGGGTCTCGTGTACGGAATCTCCAGAAAGTCGACATTTTCTTCCATGCCGACGGCCAAAGGGTTTGCGAGTTATTTTCTAATGGCTCCCCTGCTTGGAATAGTCTCCTCAACGGCGGCTCAAATTATTCGAACGCAGCGAAAGAAATCGGCGAACTTACTCGTGCTCGCGTGTGTCGCACAGCAATTGCTCATAGGAACGGCACTGACTTCAAAGCAAGGCGTTTTTGACGCTTTTCTTGCTTACGCTCTGACCTGCTGGGCTTTCGCATTCAAGCCACGCGTGAGTCATTGGTTGACCTGGATTGGAACTCTTAGCTTTGGCTTGCTATTCGTCTATCCCTTTTTATACGGGAGTCGAAAACTCGGACAAATGACGGGAGATTTTTCTCTTTCAAGTTTGTACTCTCTCGCCGTGGAGAATGCCTCTCTCAGCGACCCGACAAAACTGATCGAAAAACAGGTCGAGGCGGAGTCTATGGAAGGAAACTTTTCTTCCTACTACGGGTTTCACATGTTTATCCTCGAGCGACTCTCTCTTATTAAGCCCGCGGACTTTTTGGTGAACACGGTGGAGTCCAAAGGAACGGTTGGATTGAGCTATCTGACGGACTCGGTCAATCTCCTTCCAGGTGCGCTCAGTGACTCTGGCCCGACAGTAAACCCAGAGAACTTCCTTGGACAATGGACCGGCACCATTAACGAGTTGGACGAAGATACGTCGATCGCTTTCACACCGATTGCAGAGGCCTTTGCCTATGGTGGTTGGGAGATGGTGTTCTTGATCTACGGTGGATTGTTGCTGCTTTATTTTATGGCGAATCATTACTTTTTTGGAAACATCCGCTCGAACATCTGGGCTGTGTTTGCAGTTTGCCTGGGCCACCAAGCGTTTGCAGAGACTGGACCACAGTGGATGTTTTTCTATGTCATTCGACTTGTGCCACTGCTGCTGGTGCTGCGCTGGGTCCTGAACCTAGTCGCCAAAGACGCCCAGCTTAAGCAGCAAAAAGCACAGCATAAGCTGCGCAATAATCACGTAAACCCCTAGAAAGCTCACCCAGCATAGTGTGACGGTGGATCGGCTCAAGCCTTTCTTCAGATCCATCGCCATGACCTCGGGATACTTTTTGGCGAAAAAGGCTTTCCTCACTACCAATCCCGCGTAAATTGCCGCTCGGGAATACCGGCTTGTGAACGCCGGTATCAGATCCACAAACCAGACGTATTTTTTCAACAAGGGATCCAGACGTGGATTGAGCCGCCGTGCAAGTACCCAGTTGACTGCCAGCAAACTAAACCCTTGCAGCACTAACCAAAAGACGCAGTAAACTATAGGATGCATCGTTTGCTCCTTTACCTAGGGCAGAATAACTTGGGGAGAATTGGATTCATAGACTTTGTAGTACAAGTGATTCCCCCCTTCATAGAGCTTGTCTCCTGCCAGATCGACGATCTCGGACTCCGCATACGAAAAAACCAAATATACTGTGACGAAGCAAACCACACCACCCACTCCTGTAGAAACCGTGAGCAGCGTACACACACCAGTCGATGCAGCTATTTTGGACGTACCTAGAGCTAAACTGGTAGCTGTTTTTAAGCCCTCCTTTACGATAGTTCTATTTTGCTGGGAGGTGCCCCAGTCTTGGTAAATATTGTACCCCGAAACACCCAGATCGATGACGCGAGCCGCTTTTTTTGCAGGGTCGAGAATTTTTTTAGAAAAGCTTTTCCCAGCAGCGACTTTGGCAGAGAACTCCCTAAAGCCCGATCCTTGCGCGGGGTTGACGACGAATACCTTGGAACCATTACTAAATGCTCTCGTGCCCTTGGGAATAAGCCCGAGTGTCCCATCGGTAGATCGGAGGTAGCGGACCTGGTCTCGTACGCCCCGAACCAAACTCCCTTCCACTTCTCGCCACGCGTGAGGAGAAACGTCGAGTAGATTCTTGAACCGTCCCTTTGCCGCTTCTTTTGCAGTGGTCAGGGCGGCTTTGCCAAATTTATATGCGGGTTTGAGTGGGTTCAGAACAGCTGGGGCGCCGATTTCGGTGAGCGTGTCCACGGTTTCCCAGTTGTCGAGTAGGCGATCCGTCAGCACAGGATCCTCGCCAAGAATGCGTTGCATCTCAAGCATGTCCGACTCATAGGGCACCGATCCCACGCCTCGGTTAGAACCTAGGTTTAGTAATGCGCCGGGATAAATTCTGTTCGGGTTTTTGATGTGTGGATTGATCGCTAGAATCTCGCGAACTTTATTTTGGATTTGGCTCTGAGAATAAACCCCAGGAAAACGGCTAGCGATACCGCTAAGTGTATCTCCGCGTTGGACAAACAAAAACGCATTTGGATTGCTCATTCAATAATCTCCCTCCGAGATAACAAGCAATATTTTGGCCAATGCATAAGTGCGGGATTTAGGCAGCTATCAGCGGTTCTAGCTATCGACTTGTATCAACGGTGAGAAGGGCTGTTTCAAACTTGAGAAGGACTCAGGGCAAACTCAGAATTAACGCGTGGATCCCATTCCAGCTAATCTGCGCTCCGATGCACAGGATGATAAATGCCATCAGACGTGAAGTTACTTTGGTCCCCGAAGACCCAACTCGGTTAAGGAGCGCCACTGTATACGCCAGCGAGAGGTACACTGTGACCGCTATCCCGATAAATGCGACTAGTGCTCCCGCCTGACTGACTGCGGTTTCGGCAAGACGCGAGTGGGTCGTATGCGCGCTCATAGTGAGCGTGACAGCAACACTGCCCGGCCCCACAGTTACTGGAAAGGTGAACGGGTAAAACGTCTGGTCCGCCAGGGCCGCCGGAGCGCCCTGCGGACGCTCATGATCTACAGAATCGTTAGCCATGAGGAGCTTCCAGCCCATGGAAACCAAAACCATCCCCCCCGCAGCCTGAACGACGGGCACTGAAATGCCAAAAAAAGCGAGAAGATGACTCCCGGCCAAAAGCACTCCCGAAAGCAAAACCAGAGTGTTTCGCGCGACTTTGGTGGCGATAAATCGCCGAGTTTTTTCATCAATATCACTAGTATAAGGCAGCAAAATGATCGCGGACCCGATGGGGTTTACCACAGGGAAAAGCGCCACAAAAACCAAGGGAATCGACTGAACAAAAAGTGTCAGCAAGTGCGCGTCTGTCATGGTGACAGCGATCTACTCCAAAGCGTGCTTGGGGGGAAGCCCCTCTGTTATATTATCCGCATGCTTCAAACACTCATCTTGCTGATTCTGTCGAATATTTTCATGACCTTCGCCTGGTATGGGCACCTGAAAACTCTGGGCTCAAAGCCTTTATGGATTGCCATCGGTATGAGCTGGGGAATCGCTTTTTTCGAGTATTGTCTCCAAGTCCCCGCCAATCGGATTGGGTATCGGCATTTTTCGCTCGCTCAGCTTAAAGTTATCCAGGAAGTGATAACTCTGCTGGTTTTCGTGATTTTTGCCCGCGTGTACATGGGTGCAAAGCTCACCCAAAACATGGTTTGGGCGAGTTTGTGTTTGGTGGGAGCCGTGTACTTTATTTTCCGAGATCGTCCTTAAGTTCCGTGTACTTTTTGGCGCTGCCTTTGGAAAGCTCGATGGGGTACTTTCGGGCGTTTTCGTGAAGCTTCTCCCAAAGCGCCTCTTCCAAATCGATTTCAAACTTATCCACCAAGCGAAGCAGGTAAAAAAGGATATCCGCAAGCTCATGGCGCAGTGCCTTCGCTTTCACGGGATCGAGTGCCAGATCCGAGGACTCCTCGGGCGTAAGCCACTGAAACAACTCAACTAGCTCCCCGGCCTCCCCGGCCAAAGCCATCGCTAGGTTCTTGGGGGTGTGGAACTTATCCCAGTCCCTCTCTCGAACAAATTCTCGCTGAAATGCCAGGACTTTCTCTAAATTCAGTGACTGGTTTGCCATAGATGGAAAGCAAGAGACCTCAAAACCCCGCCCTTTGCAACTCGAACGCAGATATGTTCTATTCTGCCGCCGATGGACCGAAAACCCCCAAAATCAGCGTACATACCTTGGAAGCGAGCGCCGCTCGAAGTACAGACCACAACGCTTTGGGATTTCCCTTCGCAGCAATACGGCGGCGGGACTCAGGGCAACAAAGACTACAAAGGGGTCACGCCTTCCTACGTGATTTGGAACCTGCTCCAGCGCTACACTCGCGAGCAAGATGTCGTAGTAGATCCCATGTGCGGCAGTGGAACGACGTTGGATGTTTGCCGAGATTTCAATCGCAAGGGAATCGGCTTTGATATTGCCCCATCTCGAGCGGATATTGGGCGAGCCGACGCCCGGCAGCTCCCCTTGGAAAATAACAGCGCCGACTTTTTCTTCGTAGACCCTCCCTATTCAACTCACATCCAATACTCCGGGGACCCTCAGTGCATTGGTGAGTTAGATTCGCGTTCCACAGCCTATTACGAAGCGATGGATCAGGTTTTCCAGGAGGCGTTCCGCGTCCTCAAAAACAGGAGATATTTTGCTTTTTATGTGAGCGACTCGTTCAAAAAAGGAAAACCCTTTTCTCCCATTGGGTTTGAACTATTTGAACTCGCCAAGCGCCGTTTTCACCCGGTGGACATCGTCTGTGTCACGCGGCACAACAAAACGCTCAAGAAGGATCGTTGGCACGAAGCCGCGGTTGAGGGAAACTATTTTTTGCGGGGATTCAATTACCTATTTCTTTTCAAAAAAGAGACAGAGAAACCGCTTTTTTCTGTTCCACTTCCCCGTTAGTCTCCTTCCCAACCATGGCGACTAGTCTTTCATCTCTCTTTTTTTGGGCGGGGCTCGCGCTCACTTTTCTGACAGGATTCCTGAATCTCGGCATTATTGCGATCGATGATTACAATCATGGTTTTGCAGTCATGATCCCGGCCCAAAACCCGATTGCGCTATCGTCCCTAACCTCTGGAGTGCACCCCTATCTACCGAAGTTTCTATTGCGCGCAATCGCCCAGTTTTTTTACGGATTGGGAATTTCGGACCCCCTTTGGCAACTAAGGTGCAGTCTCGCTTTGCTTGGCACTGGTGTTTACCTTTCCTTACAGGCATGCGTTCGTCAGGTCTTTCCGACGGGTTCCCTGGAGAGGGTTATCGCCATTTTTTTGGTCGGGTTTTATTTTCTCTTGCCCCTGTTTTCCACGCGCCCGCTCATTGAAACTCTTTGCCTTCCACTGCTCACGTGGAGTGGGGTTTGGGTGGGCGATTATGCGGCGACTGGCAAAAAGCGCGGTTTAATTTATGGCCTGTTTTTTCTAGCGACGGCCTCGCTCATGCGCTTTCAGGCAGGCGTCTGTGCGCTGGGACTTGTCGCGCTGATTTTGTATCGCAAAAACTGGAAGGACCTCGGCCTGTTCCTCATCGCATCCGGAGTCCTTTTTCTCGCAACAGGTGTTCCGGACATTTTTTTCCGAGGGCGATTTCACGATCTCTTATGGACTTATGTAAATTACAATCTCTCCTTTGCGGGAGCGCATTTTGGAAAAATGCCGTTTTATACATTTTTAGTTCTGATAATTGCTCTATCGCTTCCTCCGACGTTTATCTCGCGTTATCGTGGTTTGAACTGGATCTCTGCCTACCGCCGTTTGATCGGCCCTGTTTTGTATGTTGTCGTGTTTGTGGTTGCCCATTCGCTATCGCCTCACAAAGAAGATCGCTTCATTGTTCCCATACTCCCGCTGTATCTCTTTGCGTTGGTTCCTCTGGCAGCGTACCTGTGGCGAAAGGGCTCCACTTGGAGAAGAGCGTGGTTCCTTGGCGCCAATTTAGTGCTATTGGTTTTAACTTGCAGCAACACGACCCAGAACAACCTGATCTCGCTCGCGAAGTGGGTTTCTACCCACCCGGAGACCGGTGCAGTGGATTCTTTGAATGGCTCTCTGGTTTTTTTCCCCCAGGCTTTTCTTCTCCAGTCGATAGAATGGACCAACCACTCCGCAGCACAAGTCTATTCCAATCAAAGCTGCGATCGACTCGCCGTAGTGCGCAGAGACGTTCCCCTACCCGCCGACTGGGGCCGGCACTTCAGACAAGTCGCTGTTTTTAACCCGGGTTGGATAGACGGGTTGCTGGCTGAGCTCAACCCCAAGAACGCTCGCCGGGGGGCGCTTGTGGGGTACATTCCCCTTGCCTGCCCCTGAGGCCTTATTTTTTGACTAGATCTTCGTAGCGAACGGTTTTCAAAAACCGGGATGTTTTGGGGAGTCTGACTGCGGACTGAGAGCGCAATTTATCTACGTGCTTTAAGAACAGAGATTCCGGTCCCAAGCGCGTTTCAAGTTCCGTGCGAGCGTCTTCGGGACGTAGCTCTTCGGCTTGTGACCAGAGGTCGCTGAACAGCAAACTGGTTGCCCCGATGGCAAGTGACGGAAAAGCTCCATCGTCGACTTCACCAAACCCCACCAGGAATAACCCGCTCCAGAGTTCCTTGAGCGCTTTTTCATATTCGCGCTCATGTTTTTTCCCCCGAAGCCCGGTACGTTCCTTGAGCGCTTTTGTCGAAAGCGGCGAATCCTCTTCCAGGACGGCCAAAACGCGCCTGGCCGAAGGACTTAACGAGGCTGTCGAGCGTCCAATCGCAGCAACCACGAAAGGGAAAACCTCGCGAGAAAAAAAAGTCGCACGGCCTTGGTACCATTTCGCATAGACGACTCTGCCAGATCCCGAAAGCTTGGTCTTAAGATGCCAAATGTCCGCAACGCGGCTGTCGGATTCATCGTCCCATTCCCAACGCATTTTCAACCGGGGAAAAAATACCGACCAAATAGATGCCGGCTGTGGGCGGTTTTGAATCGGGTAGACTAACAAGATAGAGTGCTGGTTGATTTTCGAGGTCGCGGAACGAACATCCATAGAATCCGCGAGTCGCATATGATAGGCAAAGAAGCAATGAAATACTCCATGCCCGCTGAATGGGCCCCCCAAAAAGCTTGCTGGTTAGCGTGGCCTAGCCACGCAGAGCTCTGGGGCGAGGCCGAGCTTGCCGAAGTGCAGGCCGAGTTTACTGCTCTGTGCAAAGCGATCGCCTACGCCCCGTCTGGCCAGCGCTCACAAACGTTGCACATCCTCGTGCCCAACTCGGAGCAGCACCAGAGAGCTTCTGCGGCTTTGAGAGACGTCCCGGCTGTAGAATTTCACCCTATTGGTTTTGGGGATATATGGCTGCGAGATACCGCGCCTTTGTTTGTGGAAACGGATGGAGGAACTTTGGCCGCAGCCTGTTTTCGGTTCAATGGTTGGGGGGGCAAATATAGTTTGGCTCACGATCCCGAAGTAAGCCACCGCATCGCTGCAACGCTGCCATACACCAAGATCGATTACGATTGGGTACTGGAGGGCGGTTCGGTGGAAATCGACGGGGAAGGAACCTGCCTGACTTCTGAACAATGCTTGCTCAATCCCAACCGCAACCCTGGTTTGAATCGCAGCCAAATTGAAGATGCCCTCCGCCTTGCTTTGGGCGCGGAAAAAGTGCTCTGGCTAAAGGACGGGCTGGTGAACGATCACACGGACGGCCATATCGACACGATTGCGCGTTTTACAGCGCCAGGGAAAGTCGTTTGCATGGCACCGTCAGGATCAGACGACCCTAACTGTGGCGTACTTGTCGATATCCAAGAAAAACTTCGGAGCTTTACAGACGCCCGAGGACGCAAACTCGAAGTCGCAACTGTCCCCTCTCCAGGACGGGTAGTAGACGAAAATGGCCGGGTTTTGGCTGCGAGCTACGTCAATTTTTATATCGCCAATCACGCTGTCGTCGTGCCGACTTACGGTGTGCCGGCGGACGAGGCCGCGGTCAAAGCAATCGCGAAACTCTTCCCGGGGCGAAAAACTGTGGGGCTATCCGCCCGCGCTATTTTAAATGGGGGCGGGGCTTTTCACTGCATTACCCAGCAACAACCTGCGCCCGAGACTACTGGAGGTGCTCATGCCTAAAGCCGTGATAACTGTCGCGGGCATTCAGTGCGCTTTATCCGACGACCTTAAAGAAAACACACAGAAAATTTCGCATTGGGTAGAACAGGCGGCCCGCGAGGGCGCTCAGGTGATTCTTCCGTCGGAGTTGTTTCAAGGCCACTATTTTTGCAAAGAGGAAAAAGCAGAGTTTTTTTCCAGAGCGCTTCCGGCAAACGGTCATCCGTTGATCGAACACTTTTCGGTGATGGCCCGAAAACTTGGAGTGGTGATTCCAGTCTCTTTTTTCGAAAAAGAAGGGCAGGCTTATTTCAATAGCGTCGCCGTACTCGATGCAGATGGGACCTGCTTGGGAGTGTACCGCAAAAGCCACATCCCAGACGGGCCGGGCTACGAAGAAAAGTACTATTTCAACCCCGGCAACACTGGGTTCCAAGTGTGGCAAACGCGCTATGGTCGAATCGGGGTAGGCATTTGTTGGGACCAGTGGTTCCCCGAATGCGCTCGATCTATGGTTCTGCAAGGAGCGGATATTCTTTTTTATCCTACCGCGATTGGATCCGAGCCGGGCAATCCCGATGCGCTTTTTACCAAAAACCGCTGGCAGCGAGCCATGATAGGGCATGCCGTTTCGAATGTAGTCCCCGTTGTCGCCGCAAATCGCACGGGGCAGGAAACTACGCAGAGTTTCTACGGGCATAGTTTTATTTGTGATGAAGCCGGGGAAAAGATCCAGGAACTCGAAAACGGCAAAGAAGGCGTTTTGCTCGCAAGCTTTGACCTGGATTATGTTCGCGCCACTCGCGCAGCTTGGGGCTTTTTTCGCGATCGCCGCCCAGAGCTTTATGGCGCAGTACTCACCTCTGATGGAACGCTCATCCCGCGCGCTTAAGTGTGGAAGACTGAGGTACTTTCTGGCCGTATTTTTTTTCGTATAGCTCTTCTGCCTGCGCCACCCAATTTTCTTTTTGGATCTTATCGTGGAAAAAAAGTTTTTTGGAAATCTGCGCTATTTCGTCCGCACTCAGGTGCGCTAGGCGTTCAAAGGTAGTGATCCCAAACTCTTGTTCGAGCATGCGTTTGATGTAAGGACCGATTCCATTGACCTGTTCCAGATTGTCTGGCCCCAATAGTTCTGGGTCTACTTTTGTCGCCAAGATCTCAATTTGATCCCCCAGCTCATGAATCGTTTTATTCTTGGCTTCCAGTGCATGACGCAGATCCTGAACCGACTGCACGAGCATTTCTTTTTCGGATTCTGGTTCCTCCGCCCAACTTATGGGGGCTTCGTCAACAGGATGCGCCTTTGATGTCAGCTCCTCAAGAGCAAGCAACGCAGTTTCATTTTCAGCGCGTAAGTTTTCAATTCGCGCGAACAACGCCGGCCTTACATAAAGGCGAAAGTATGTATACCCCAATCCAAAAAACACCGCTGCCGCGACAGCCAGTAACCCACAAGCTTGGAGAGCAAGATCTGCCATCATTTTACCCTCCCTCGATCACTTGAAACTGCACTCGCCGATTTTTTGCTCGTCCTGCGCGAGTGCGGTTGTCAGAAGCAGGATTTCGCTCCCCTTTTCCATCAACCTCGAGTTTTCCTTTGACTCCCAACTTGCCCAACATCTTCGCCACAGCTCGCGATCGTTTCATACTCAGTCTTTTGTTGAACAGCGCGGGGCCTTTGGAATCTGTGTAGCCAACGATTCGCAGACCGTTCACAGAATCGGATTTGGCCAGTTCCACCAGAGGTTCAACTTGATACAAGGCTTCTTGCGTGAGCCGCGTCGATCCAAACCGGAAGTTTAGACGTGTGGACTCAATTTCTGCTTTGGCCTGTTGCGCGAGTTGACGAGAACCCGCAGCTGAAACCACTAAAAGCACAGTGAGTTCTAGCCCTCTTGGTAAACGCCCCCGAGCCTTGGCTTCGAGCTCGTGTTTGGTAATGGCGTCTGGAACCTGTCCCGACAAAACCACACGCTGGCCTTCGAGCAGTATCGTGCCCTCAGGAGCCGTCTGCGTGAGAAGGCCAACCATCGTATGCATCCCCCTCAAGTACGCAGGCGTTGAAACGGACGGATCCAACTCAAGTTCGTTTGAAAGCTGAAATGCGGGCAGTGAGCCGCGTGCTGCGTCTTCGAAGAGCAGGACCAAGTCGCGACTCGCGACTCTCCCGATCAATCTCACACTGTCTCCCGTACGCTCGAAACGCAGTGCAGGCGTTATCAGCGCGGTAGGAGAGGGCTTGCACGCAAGCCCACGATCGCCCTGGGCATGGAATAGCATCCAGGCCACCCCCTGAAACACCAGGAGACAGAGCAGGCAAATGCCCATGTAGACTGACTTGCGCATCACTGCCTTATCGGCAGTGCGTCAGAAGTTCATGACCTGGAAATGCTTTGATATAAGATATTTAATTTACTGGTGTTTTACCGGATTCAAAACATAGAAGGGCACGCCTCCCAATCGGGAAGGAAGGCCCGGAAACCTCCGGGCTTTATAACGATCTTGCAAGTACTTGCGGGCTTATGCCCAGCTTTCGGGGGGCATGGCCAATTCCACCAACCCATCCACCAGGACAGGTTGGGTTTCCTCGAGCACCTTCAAGTAATCACAAGGAGGAAGTTTCATTCCATTTGCGACGATCTTGGACCCTTCGCAAGTGCGGTTCACGCCGTCGTTAAGCCAACCGCCATAGTAGCTTGAATCAAGCCTATCGATCGGGTGAAAAAGATACGAGAGCATTACAGGCTGGTCGGGGTGGATGGCTTCAAGAATTTCTCGGCGGAACCGCACCTGACTCCGCAGATCTTCTTTCACCGCTAAGCTCAAACCTACTTGCCAGAAGCAGTTCAAGAAAATCAGCAGTGCAAAGACTGCTATCGCGTTTGCAAAGAAAACCGGCTGTCTCTTTGTCACCTGACAACAGAGTTTGGAAGCGAGCAGAGCGAAACTGATCACAAAAGGGATGAAATTTTGGCTGTAGGTATGCGGCCAACTCAGCCAGGCCGTTGTTAGGAATAGGCAAACGCTGAACAAGAGATACGCAACCGCATTTCTGCGGTGTTCTTTCAAACCTGCCCTGAAAACGAAGTACGGAAAGACCCCAAAGACGAGAAAGAGCACTGAATTGAAGGGCAGAGTCAGTAGTGCAGAAATGGAAAGTGGCTCGAAAACCCCCTGCTTTTGCAGCTTGGAAGAGAACTCCAGCGCAAACAAAAAATAATCTAACTCATTGGGTATGAAATAGAAAAAGGCCAGCACCGGGCAGAACGCCCCCAGGAACCAAACCGCCACCCGGCGCGGAGTTCCTCCTAAGAAGAGAAACAACGGAGCGCAAAGCGCAAACCTGGGTGAAGAGTAACAAGCCAACCCAAAAAACGCGCCCGCCCCCAAATCCCAAACCACTTGCCAGTTGCGCGATCGCCGAGCCCAAAAAAACAAACCCCAGAGCAAGAAGGGAATCGATAGCATTTCGGGGCGCCCCGAAAGCAGCTCCGGAAAGGAGGAAAAAAAATACACTTGGATAAGAAACGCCACCACAAAGGCCACTCTGTCCAACAAGAACACTTGAGCGAAAATGCCTAGCCCCAGGCACAGTAGCGCCAGCACTCTGGCAAAATACAAGACCTCGGGACCACTGGCCCCCATTCGGTAATACAGCGCGACTACCTCCCACCAAAGTCGAGTGTGATGCTGAAAAAAATCAAACAGCGGACGCCATCCTTTGACCGCCATCATCCAAGCGACGTGCGCGTGCTCGGCTTCATCGACGCAACCACCTGTTACTAAAAAGGCCAGGCAAAAAGCCGCTCCGACTGAACCAAAAACCAAACGGGGGTGTTTTAGGGCGATTGGCATGAGGCTTCCTAAATCGCTTTGCTGAAGTCTTTTCGGGTTGGCACCAGACGGAGATCCACAGACTCCGTACCGTCAGTAGACCTCGCTTCGTGATACTGGGCGTCTTCGTTGACTTTCCAGGGATCCGAGACGCGACTACCGTGGAGGATGTTTCCGGCCGTGAGCATGGCGGTCATCATCGCATGATCTTGATTGTTGTACTTGTGCATTCCGTTGCGGCCAATCAAATGCAAAGTGGGAAACTGCGTTTCGAGTTCGCGACGCAGCAACTCCACCCTCTCCGCATAGCCATCGTCGTACACGGGGTACGCTTTGGGTTGGCGCACTACGTAGCCGTCCAGGATATCCTCAGCACGTGCAAGTCCCAATGTCGCGAGCTCTCTCGTCGCTAGTGCAATCAACTCTCTATCCGATGAAGACCATAGCCCGTCGCCTTCGAAACAAAAATACTCCATGCCAAAGCAGTTCTGGCTGGGGTCGGGAACGAGTTCGGGAGACCAGGATTTGAAATTTTGAACGCGGCCCACTTTGACCCCGGGTTCGTGAATATAGATCCAATTATCTGAAAAGACGCCGCGGTCTTTGAGCATGATGGCGACTGTCAAAAAATCTCGGTACCTCAAGCTCTGCGCCGCTTCCAGAGATGCTGACGATAAATGCGACCGCAGTGACAGCGCAAGGGTACGCAACGGCATGGATGAAACCAGGTTTTCGCAGCGAAGCTGCTGTATTGAACCTTGAGAATTGCGGTAGTCTATCGTCCATTGAAAGCGGGCAGCATCCCAGCTCACTGCCTCGACCGTACAGCCGAGATGGACTGCGTTGCCCATGGCTCGGACCTTTGCGGTGCATGCCTCCCACATCATTCCGGGCCCTTTTCGAGGGTAGCGAAAATGATCGATCAGGGTCTTGATGACCGCCTCGCCTCCCTGTCTCTGTTTTTGAGGAAACAAAGCGTTCCACACCGCCGAAAACAAAGACAGACCTTTTATTCTCTGGGCAGCCCAGTCCGCCGAGATTTCCTTGCAGGACATTCCCCAGACTTTTTCGGTGTAGGATTTGAAAAAAATATTAAACAGTCGCCGGCCAAACTGATTGCTCACCCAGTCTTCGAACGACTTAGGATCTTTTACCGGAAAAAGGCGCGCTTTCAGGTAAGACAGGACACAAAGCAGGGATTGCCCTACGCCAAGCTTGCGCAACGCTTCAAAGGCTTTGAGTGGGTAGCTGAAGAATTTGCCTCGATAGTAAATGCGCGAGGAGCGCGGCCGCTCTAGAAAATCATGAGGAAGGATCTCGGTCCAAAGGGCTTCGACCGCTGCAGACTTGCTGAAAAATCGGTGTCCGCCGATATCAAACAAAAAACCTTTGTAATGCACAGTGCGGCTGATCCCTCCGACATACTCGGGGTCGGCCTCCAACACAGTGACGGGAACGTTTTCTTTTGAAAGCAAGTAGGCACAGGTCAATCCAGCAGGCCCCGCCCCGATGACAGCAACGTGCTGCTTCTTTTCTGAAGCCACATTTCCCCCGACCGTAGGTACTTTACCATGATGGGCATCGCTTGAAACTCGATACCTGGATATACTGGATTCACTTTGAAAACATTTTTCAGTTTTTCTGCCCTGGTTTATGCGCTGTGTTGGGTTCTGGCCAAGCGTCTATCGCCGATAAATGTCCACGATCCAGATCGGTACTACCACTTGGCGATAGCGCGGGTTTTTAGCCAGACGGGGTGGTTTCCAACCGGCATCCCCCAAGTCGAAGACCTGGGATGGGCCGAAAGTTTTCCTGGGCAGCACTTTTTATTTTCGGCGCTAACCGGGGCGGCCTATCGGCTGGCTGGAGAAACAGGTGTTCTTACGCTCTGCCTGTTCTTTTCCACTTGCGTCCTCTACCTGCTGTTCGTTCTTTTGCGATCGTACCTCCCTGGCAAATGGGCTGTGGGATTCACTCTGACGTTCGTCTTGTTGAATCCCTACCTCGCGGGCCGACTTTTGAGTCCGCGTCCCCACGTGTTTGCTATAGCTTCGGTCCTATTGCTGCTTTTGGCCTTTTTGCGCACAAGTCCCAGATTAGCAGCTATCGCGGGTTGGGCTTTTGCCTGGGGCTATTACGCATACTATGTACCCCTGCTCGTTATTGGGTTGGGTTGCTTCGCTTTTGCAAAACAGAAATCCACCGTGCGCTGTGGACTCGCTGCTATGGGGGGTATTTTCCTCGGCACCGTAATTCACCCTTACTTTCCGGGAAACGTCCTCGTTTTTTGGAATAGTATTTGGATTTCATTTTCTTCCGATCCCACCAAAGGGACTCTGGAAATGGCGCCCTTTTCCTCCGCGGAATTTTTGAAGAGTTTTGGTGTTTACCTACTCATTCTCAGTCTGGCAGGCGTGGCGTGGGGACGCTCTCGTTACAAAGATCCTGTACTGACTTTTTTGATTGGGTGCGCGACCAGTTTTTGGTTGCTGGCTGGTATTACACCTCGTGGCGCGGAATACGCCGCGGGCTTTGCGATCGTCTTATTGGGCCCGACGCTTCAAGTGCTGAGTGCCGATTTCAAACGCGCTCGCGCTGCCGTTCTTGTTTTGGGAGTTCTCGCGCTCTTGCCGCGAGCTATAAGCGCCTACGCCCTGCCCATTCCCAAGCTCCAGTGGAATAACTCAAAAGCGGTGCTCGAAGCAGTCAACGCTCTACCGTCGACAAAAGACGGCAAGGTCTTCAACTGCACGTGGTCAGACGGTTCTTATATTCTCTACCAGCGGCCCAACCTTCGGTTTGTGGACCTTCTGGACCCCTATTTTCTAAAAGTCACCGAGCCCTCGAAGTACGCCCTTCGCGAGATGTTGAATCGAGGAGAAATCGCCTTTCCCCAGGCTTTGCTGACCGAGGTGTTCAAAGCGGACTATGTCCTGTGTGACGAACCTGCTGTCATTTCGCTGCTCGAAAGAGACCCGCATTTCACCAGGTTGTATCCTGAACCCAAACACTCCTATGCGGTTTTTCCTCTGCAAACACGTTTCGTCTACACCGTGCGCAAAGAACCTCTGTCTAACTGGGTTCAGCGATTCGAAATCCGCAAAGCCGACGCTAACGCCTGGGCAAGAGTGCGCTCTGAAAAAGCGTATCTCAACCTGGGGGACTTCCGCAGCCTAAAGCCCGAAGCGATTGAGACTCTCTCCAACGGCAATAGCTGCCTGACTCTGCGCCCTGCGAATGGAGAAATGCTTCAACACCGGGGCGCGAGCTGGCTAGCCGTGGGCGGTGGGCCGGAAGTATCGCTGCGTCTCAACGGTAGAGATTGGTTTGATGGGGCGGAACTGGCACAGCTTCCAGAAAGCATTCGTTATTTTATTCCGCTGCCCCGGCCTCTTTCGGGCGGTGATGAAATCACGGCCCGAGTCTGCGCTCCGCCCGGATCGGGCTTCGCGGGTTTGTCGGTTTCGCTGTGGACAGAAAAACAAATTCAAGAAGTGTGCGCGCAAAAACCCCAGGTATTTCCCGAAAAAGCATTCACACCCACTTGGGTGGGCGAGGCCAACAACTGCATGGGAAAAACCGCAACTAGGCGGTAACGCTTCTGGGCTGAAAGCGTGGGTGCGAACGCAAGCCCACTCGACAGAGAAAGCCTTCCCACGAACAACGCAACACCCCAAGCCCGTACCGAACACTCCGTCGAAAGCCAATAGAGCTCGCTTCGGGGAAATACTTAGTGGGGACGGAAATTTCACCGATTTTATATCCAGCAACGTGGCATTGAACGAGAATTTCGTTATCGAAAACAAAATCGTCGCTATTGATTTCAAACGCGACGGCTTCGAGAAGTCGGCTGGAAAATGCTCGATAGCCCGTATGATACTCCGAGAGTTTTTGGCCAATGAGCAGGTTTTCAACCAGTGTCAGAACTCGGTTAAAAAAATACTTATAGAGCGGCATCCCACCCGCCAAAGCGCCCCGTCCCAAAATGCGCGACCCCAATGCAACGTCGTACACCCCGCTTGCCACCAACCCAGCTAAAGCCCCAAGAAGTTTAGGCTCGTACTGATAGTCGGGGTGTAGCATCACGACGACTTCAGCGCCTTCATTGAGTGCGGCTCGATAACAAGTCTTTTGGTTGCCACCATAACCCTTGTTTCTGTCGTGCCGAATCACTTTGAGCGCAAACCTGGAGGAGAGCTTTTCCGCAACATGGACGGTGCCGTCGCGGGAACAATCATCGACCAGGATAAAGAGATCCACTAGGCCTGGAGGGACGTCTAGGAGTGTCTTTTCGAGAGTTTTCTCGGCGTTATAAGCTGGGAGAACCGCCACCAGTTTTTTTCCGTACAACATGCGCGCATCCTAGGACACTTAGGGGCGAACTTCCACGGGAACTACAAAGTTCTCAAACTGAGGAGGGAAACAGAGCGAGGCATCGCAGGCCTGGTACCGAATCTTACCCGAAAGCGAAGTCTTTCCGGCTGCTGCCCCTGCCAGCACAGTGAGCGGGACTCGGATAGAAAGCTCCCCTTCGAAAGTGTCGATAGAAACAGATAACCCTTTGACTTTGTAGGGTTTCGGCTTGGGAAAAAGGGGTTTTCCGGCTTGGTAGGGCGGCATAGTTGCGAGGTCCACTTTGGTGGCAATCAAGCCGGGTAGCGTCGCTGGGTTGGCCTGGATATGGAATCCTGGAGCGACCTTGAGCTGAAGCGTCAGGTCGCCTTTTCCGCCCGGGGCGATCACTACCGGCGGAACGGGCGCTATGGACAAATGAGAAACTGGTTTAGCGCTAACTCCGAACGCACACCCGAAGAAAAACAGAGTCCCTATCAGTTTAGTCATGGCGTAAACGTCTCAGCATTGCGCGTGGAACTCAACTCGGTTTTAATGTGCCGGTAATGATCACTTTAGCGATACCATTCTTCGAGGGGCGAGAATTCCTCCACAAGGCTCTGCGCAGCGCATTGGGTCAAACCGACAGGGAATGGCGCCTGATTGTTTGCGACGACAGTCTGGACAATCGAGTGGAGTCGTTGGTAACTGGGCTGGCCGATGGCCGTATCCGCTATTTCCGCAGTCCCGGCAGGATTGGGAACTTGGGCACGCACAACCGTTGCTTAGAGTTAGCCGAAACGCCTTTTGTGACCATCCTCCACCCTCGCGACGAACTCCAGCCGGAATATGTGGGGCGTTTCAAAAAAGCTTGGGAGAGCCACCCCGAAGCGGCTTTTCTCTTCTGTCGCACTAGAAAAATCGATCGCAAGAGCCGCACCAAGGAATCGTGGTTTCGGTTTTTTAAAAACCTGCGGAAACGTTCGCCGTTCCAATCGACGGTGTTCGAGGGGAGCACCGGGGCCACCGCACTGAGGAAAGCACGCCCCACTCTGCGAAGCGCCTGCTATCAGAAAAACCAGTTCTCCAATTCACCTTTTTCCGCTGAAAAAGGGGTTTTAACAGAACTGGATTTCGCTTGCCTGCTTTTGAACCAAGGGAAAAAGGGCGTCGAACTCCCTGAGTCTCTCTACGACGAGAGAGTTTAGCCCGCCTTTACCATAGGCTCGAGCTCTCCTCGTTCGAACAGATCTCGGACAATATCAAACCCACCCACGAACTCACCCTTGATAAAAATCTGGGGGATGGTCGGCCATTGAGTAAACTGCTTGATGCCTTCACGGAGCAAAGGATCTGAAAGCACATTCACGGTCTTAAAAGGAACATCCAGATAGGTGAATATATCCATCACTCCTTTTGAAAATCCGCACTGGGGCGCCTCGGGCGTCCCTTTCACAAATAGCAAAATCGAATTCGTCGCCACTGCATCGGCAATGGCTTTTTGCACTTCTTGTTCGTCTTTGTAGATCATGGGGCCCTCTCTATGCCTTTGATTCTTTAATAGTCAATGTTTTGACTGCCAAAGCGTGGATCTCATTGCCGACCGCTTTACCGACAGCAGCATATACCATCCGATGACGTTCCACCGGTTTTTTGCCTTCAAACGCGTCCGATACCACCACTACTTCGAAATGATCTCCCGTACCGGTCATGTCATGCACTTGAACTTCGGCTCCTGCAATTGCTTGAAGGACAGCGTCTTTGATTTTTTCTGAGGAAAACATGCCCCTTCTTTACCTGAATCATGGGGAAAATCAACGAATGACGAGGCATCCAGAAAACAGGTATCTTGTCGCTAGGGAGAAGGTTTGATGATTACCGGGCAAGCAAACACCGAAGCCACAGCGGGTTACTTCAACTCCAGGGGCGAACTGGGGGGGTGGCTTGACCCAAGTTTTCATTGTTCGCGGGTCGGATTTGGAGGCTACCGCGTTGACGACGAGACCCCCGCCTTTGCCGAGGCTCTGAAGACTGCCCTGCTCTCCGGATGCAACCTGATTGACACATCGACCAACTACACCGACGGCGGCAGTGAACGCTTGGTAGGAGAGTGCCTGGCTGAACTCATCCAAGTCGGGGTTTTGGATAGAGAGCAGGTCATTGTCGTTAGCAAAGTCGGGTACGTTCAGGGACAGGCTTTAGAGTGGGCGAAAAAGCAGGAAGCTCTCGGCAAACCGATTCCCGATATGGTGAAATACCAGGACGCTTGCTGGCACTGTATTCACCCCGAATTTATTGGTGCACAACTTGAAAAGTCTCTCGAACGACTGGGCCTGAGCTGCATTGATTTTTATCTGCTTCACAATCCGGAATATTTCTTGATGGATCTAGCCAAACGAGGAAACTCCGCCCAGCTTTCCAAAACACGGGAGCAGTTTTACGCTCGAGTGCAGCGGGCATTTGCGTTCTTAGAGACTCAAGTCGCCGCAGGAAAAATACAGGGATACGGCGTTTCGTCTAACACCGTCGGAGCGCCCGCAGACCGGGCAGACAGTACCTCTTTAAGCCATTTTTTTGAGGCTGCTCAAGCGGTGTCCTCTAAGCACCATTTTCAGGTGATCCAGCTCCCTTTGAATTTGTACGAGTCCGGCCCTTATCTTGAAAAAAACACAGGCGAAAACCAAAAACAGACAGCGCTGGAGTTCGCCTCTAAAAACCGACTGGCGGTCTTGGTGAACCGGCCCCTGAATGCCTTTACGCAGTCGACTCTCGTGCGTTTAGCGGATTTCGCTGTACAAAAAACCACACCGAATTTGCGGGAAGCGCTTTCGGATCTGGCCGATATTGAATCAGAGTTTCAATCAAGCATTGCGCCTATTCATTGGGCTCAGGAGCTTTCGCAGATTGAAAATGTTCCCATCAGCGCGGACAGGTGGTCCCAAATCGAAGACCAGATCTCTGCCCATGTTACCCAAGCCGCCAAGCAGATTTCCCAGCACCAAAAGGACGCTGACTGGGACGCCTGGTTCAATCGCTATGCCCCGGCTCTGCAAACGGTCCTGGAATTATTCCGCAACGAATCGCACAAGCGCAGCCAGAAGGTCAGCGCTCGGGTGAGCAGCGTGCTCGATCCCTTATTGCCCGATGAATGGAAGAGCGCTTCATTGTCTCAAAAAGCCCTGGGAGTCCTGATTCACACGCCCGGAGTGAGCTGTGTTCTCAATGGAATGCGACGGGCGGACTACGTGCACGATTCGATGCAAGCCACCAAACTGCCCCGCCTAGACGCGGAAAAAATAGCTCAGATTTACGCTAGTTTCACTTCGAGTGACGCTTGATGTCTGCCTGAACCATCATCTCGATCATTTGAGAAAAGCTGACTTCGGGTTTCCATCCCAATTTTGTGTTCGCTTTAGAAGGATTTCCCAATAGGTGATCGACTTCTGCTGGGCGCAAAAACGCGGGATCTGTCCGGACGTAGTCCTGGTATTTCAAACCCACCGAACCGAACGCGATCTCAAGAAAGTCTTTTACCGTATGCGCCACGCCCGTCGCGACGACATAGTCTTCGGCCTCTTTTTGCTGAAGCATCATCCACATGGCTCGCACATAGTCTCCGGCAAACCCCCAGTCTCGTGCGGCATCCAAGTTGCCCAGTTTGAGATCCTGCGCTAGGCCAAGCTTGATCTTAGCGACTCCATCGGTGATTTTACGGGTCACAAACTCCAGGCCCCGGCGGGGAGATTCGTGGTTGAATAAGATACCGGAAACCGCAAACATTCCGTAGCTCTCACGATAGTTGATCGCAATATGGTGCCCGTATACTTTTGCCACTCCATAGGGGCTACGCGGATAAAACGGCGTGTTTTCTGTCTGCGGAACTTCTCGCACTTTTCCAAACATTTCGGAGCTCGAGGCCTGATAAACTTTTGCCTCCGGTGATACAGCTCGAACCGCCTCAAGCAAACGGGAGACTCCCACCGCGGTAAACTCTGCGGTCAAAACGGGCTGCTGCCAGGATGTAGGAACAAAGGATTGCGCTGCCAAATTATAAACTTCGTCTGGTTTGGCAAACTGCAGCGCCTGAGTAAGGGACACTTGATCCAGCAAATCAGCCTGCAAAAGGGTGACGCGATCGCGGATTGGCTGGATGCGCTCAAAATTCTCGGTTGAAGACCTGCGCACAGTCCCAAAGACTTCATAGCCTTTTTCCAAAAGCAGCTCTGCGAGATACGAACCGTCTTGCCCAGTTATCCCGGTGATCAATGCACGCATGAGAATGTCTCCTTAAGAGACTATTCTACTCGTCGAGGATCTTTTTGACGAGCTCGTTTAAAACCGCCGGATTTGCTTGGCCTTTGGTTTCTTTCATGGCCTGCCCCACGAAGAAGCCCAAGAGCTTCGTTTTTCCAGCTTTGTAATCAGCTACTTGACCGGGGTTCGCGCCGACAATCCGGCGGATGGTGGTTTCCAGGGCTCCGGGATCGCTGATTTGAACGAGCCCTTTTTCTTTGATGATGGCCTCCGGATCCCGACTGGTAGAAAACATCTCCTCGAAAACTGCCTTGGCGATCTTGCCGCTGATCTTGCCGCTTTCGATGGATTGAATCAGTTTTGCCAAGTGCGTTACTGAAACCGGACTGTTTTCAATCCCTCGCCCTTCGGCGTTGAGTCGACCCAACAGCTCATTCATGACGAAATTGGCCGTGGCTTTTGGGCTGCCAGACTGCGCCACCGTATCCTCAAAATACTGAGCAAGTTCTTTAGAGGCAGTGAGAACTCCCGCATCGTAGGCGTTTAGCTGGTACTGCTCCTTAAAACGCCCGCGTTTAGCGGCAGGCAATTCGGGCATTTCTGAAGCGACTTTGTCTATCCAACTCTGAGGTATCAACAAGGCTGGAAGATCGGGTTCCGGAAAATAGCGATAGTCGTGCGCCTGCTCTTTTGCGCGCATCGACTCGGTCACGCCCTTGGCTGAGTTCCAGCTGCGCGTCTCTTGAATGATTGTTTCGCCGCGTTCGATGCAGTCAATTTGGCGCTCAATTTCATAGTCAATCGCCTTTTCTACAAAGCGAAAAGAGTTGATGTTTTTTAGCTCGACCTTAGTCCCAAACTTTGTCTCTCCCCGCCTGCGAACAGAAATGTTGGCATCACAACGGAAGTTCCCCTGATCCATGTTTCCATCACAAACGTCGGCAAAACGGACAATGGAATGCACAGAACGTAAGTACTGCCCTGCTTCATGAGAGGACCGCATGTCAGGCTCGCTCACGATTTCAATCAAAGGCACACCCGCACGGTTGAGATTAACTTGAGTGCCATGGCCGGCGTGGATCGACTTACCGGCGTCTTCCTCGAAATGAATCCGAGTGATTCCTACCCACTTTGTTTCACCCGTTTTGAGGGGAACTTCGATCTTTCCGTTCGTGCAATAGGGCTTCTCGTACTGGCTGATTTGATAGCCCTTTGGAAGGTCGGGATAAAAATAGTTCTTTCGAGCAAAAATACTCTCCGCATGAATTTCACACCCCATAGCCAGCGCCGCACGGATGCCAAGCTCAACCGCCATTTGATTGATTACCGGCAAAGCGCCTGGCTGCCCGGTGCATACGGGACATATCTGGGTGTTTATCCCCCCACCATAGGAGTTAGCACAGGAACAAAACATTTTACTCTGGGTGAGAAGTTGCGAATGTACTTCTAGCCCAATAACCGCTTCGTATTTTTCGGTCCAATCACTCATGAGCGCGCTCCTTTCCACGGAGCATTGGCAAGCGGACCGCGGGATCTCTCAAAAGCGTGCGCAACGTGCAGCAGCTGGGTCTCGTCAAAATGCTTTCCTATGAGCTGCAATCCCGAGGGCAATCCTCGTGAGTCCAAAGCAGAAGGAACCGATAACCCGGGAAGCCCCGCCAAATTCACAGGAAGCGTGTAAATATCGGACAAGTACATCGTAAGAGGATCTTCCACTTTTTCGCCCAGTTTAAAGGCTGTTGTCGAAGAGGTCGGAGTGGCAATGCAGTGGCATTTGGCAAACGCTTCTTCAAAGTCTTTTTGAATTAGCCGGCGCACCTGATTGGCTTTGCCGTAGTAGGCGTCGTAATAACCCGAGCTCAAAGCAAAGGTTCCGAGCATAATGCGTAGTTTAACTTCTTTTCCAAAGCCCGCGCCACGGCTACGAGAGTAGAGCTCTTCGAGATCGACTGCTTTGGCAGCACGAGTTCCGTAGTGAACTCCGTCGTAGCGCGCTAAATTGCTGCTCGCCTCCGAAGCGGCGATCAAATAATAAACCGAAAGTGCGTGTTTGGTGTGGGGCACTTTGACTTCGATTATTTTTGCCCCGAGGGATTTAAGAGTATCTATAGTGTTTTCAAATACCTTTTTGGCCTCGCCCTCTAGGCCGGACATCCAATCCGGCACAATGCCGATGTTGAGGTTGCGCAAAGACTCCACCGACGTGGAGGCTAGCGTCTCAGTAAAACGGGGAACGACCGCCCGGGAACTAGTCGCATCGCGAGCGTCGTATCCAGACATCACTTCTAACACTCTGGCCGCATCCCAAACGCTGCGTCCAAAAGGGCCTATCTGATCCAACGAGCTGGCAAAAGCAACGGCTCCATAGCGGCTGACCCTCCCATAAGTAGGCTTGATGCCGACCACGCCGCAATGACTTGCGGGTTGCCGGATAGACCCGCCCGTGTCTGTTCCCAATGCCGCAGGAGCAAAGCCCGCAGCTACAGCCGCAGCCGAGCCTCCACTGGAGCCTCCAGGCACACGAGTCAGATCCCAGGGGTTCTTTACGGCGCCGAACGCGCTATTTTCATTCGAGGAGCCCATCGCAAACTCGTCACAATTGGCTTTTCCCAGAACAATCGCTCCGGCAGCTTCCAGCCGTTCGATACAGGTAGCCGTATAAGGTGCAACGTAGTTTTCCAAAGCATGAGACGCGGCGGTCGTCTTCCACCCTTTGACCAGTAGATTGTCTTTGATGGCGATCGGCACACCAAAAAGGGGAAGCTTGGTAGCTTCTCCCATGCGCCCATCCAAATCCTTGGCCCTGGCCAGGGTCTCATCAGGGCGGACCTGCAGAAAGGCATTTAGCTGCTTGTTCGAGGCGGAGATTAGCTCCAAAAGCGACCCAACGACTTCGGAAGGTTTGAAGTCTTTGCGTTGGTACCCCTCAACCAGATCTTGAATACCCTGTTTTCTAAACTGGCTCATTCGTGTTCCACCACAGTCGGCAAGAGAAATCCGTCTTCTTCCAGCGAGGGCGCATTTTCCAAAAGGGCGCGGGTTCCGGCAAAGGGAAGCATTTTATCGCCGCGAAAGGCAACCGCGTCTCGGGGAATGTGTTTTACAAAACCTTCCGCCTCCGTGGGAACCTGCTGGAGCTCTTTGACGTAGTCTAAAACTCGGCCCAACTGACGCTGATAACGCTCGACCTCCTCATCGGAAAGGCTCAAACGGGCAAGCTTGGCAATTCTTAGGACCTCTTCTCGACTGAACATAAGGGCGATAACTTACCCATAAGTCCCGCCCGGCGGCAACTGCGGCCTCAAAGGACCTTAAGCTGAGTAAATTTCAGCGATATTTTTTTCATCCCCCGACCTGCAAACTCCACAATCAGCTTGTCGGGGCCAATGCTCCGCCTAACGACCCCCTCTCCAAACAGAGGGTGCATGACCCGAGCCCCCTGCCGAAAGCCCTCGTCCTCGTCCACGTCTTCGGGATATTCGGGGATCTGGCTCCAGTCATCTTGAGGGATCAGTCCTGGACGTTCCACCGCCGTTTTTCGACGAGAAAAATAGTCCGCTCTACGCTCTTCAATGTATTCGCGAGGGATTTCATCGATAAAACGACTCATCACTCGAAAACCGGTGTTTCCAAACACCGTTCGGTTCTTGGCGTAGAGCAAGTACAGTTTTTTGCGAGCCCGAGTCATGCCCACATACATTAAACGACGCTCTTCTTCGATATCTGCTGGCTGCTCTGCTTCCCAAGGCCGAATGCTGGGAAAAAGCTCTTCTTCCAAACCCACTAAAAAAACCGTATCAAACTCCAGCCCTTTGGCCATGTGGATCGTCATCATTTTAAGAGCTGGGGCATCGGCATCAAAGCGATCGATGTCACTCACCAAGGCGATTTCTTCTAGGAAATTTTCTACCGTCAATGGTTTTTCTGGATTCTCGCCACCGCTGCGCAGTTCAAACTCCACCACGCTCTGGCGCAATTCTGCCAAGTTCTCTAAGCGACTTTGAGACTCGACAGACTGCTCATCGGTGAGCATTTTTCGATACCCTGAGTCTTCGATAACCATCGCAATGAGATCCGACGGTAAAAGATCTCTTTTAGAAGCCCTAAGCTGTTGCATCAGCAGATAAAAAGCTCGCAATCCTTTCTCGGCCCTGCCGAGGTCCAGCGCTAGGCTGGGATTGGGGCCATAAGCTTTTTCCAACAACTCAAAAAGACTGTCCCCTTGCTGCCGCGCTTTCTCACCCAGCTTTTCTAAAGAAACAGCGCCCACCCCCCGCGCAGGGACATTCACCACTCTTCGAAAGCTGACATCGTCTGTTGGGTTACACGCAAGTTTCAGGTACGCAAGCGTGTCTTTGACTTCCAAGCGATCGTAGAACTTTAGCCCGCCGTAAATCTGGTAGTTCAGCCCTTTGGTGCGAAGCATGTCTTCCAGCAACCGCGATTGGGCGTTAGTGCGATAGAAAACGGCAATCTGATTCAGAGTCGCGTCTTCGTTCAGTGCTCCCATCACCTCTGAGGCGACTTTGATTGCTTCGTCGTGTTCATCATAGGCTTCGATCAAGGAGATTTTCGAACCTTCACCGTTCTGGGTCCAAAGCTGCTTGTCCCGCCGCTCGGTGTTGTGGGCAATTAAGTGGCTCGCCGCTTCGATGATATTTCGGGTCGAACGGTAATTCTGTTCTAGCTTAAAAATTTTGGCGGTAGGAAAGTCTCGCTCAAAGCCCAAGATATTGGAGATGTCGGCTCCACGCCATCGGTAGATGGACTGGTCTTCATCTCCTACCGCACAGATATTCGCATCTTGGCCCGCCAGGGCTTTCATCAAGAGATACTGACACCGATTTGTATCTTGATACTCATCGATAAGTAAAAAAGGGAAGCGCGTTTGGTAATTTGAAAGTGTCCTCGGAAAGTTCTGAAAAATTTTCAAGGTGAGCAAGATCAAGTCGGCAAAGTCTACCGCCGACGACTTTTGCAAAACTTGCGTGTAGCGCTCGAACACTCTGGCGAATGCATCTTCGAAGGGCCCACCGTAAGAAGGCTGATAAGCGCTTTGCTCCACTCCGTCGTTTTTGAGTTTGTTGATACGGCCTTGAAATGCTTTGGGGGAGAAATTGCTCTCAGAAAGATGCAGTTCTTTCAGGCAAGCCTTGATGACCGAGAGCTGATCGCTATCATCATAAATTGTAAATTGCCCCGAATACCCTAGCTGGTGAATTTCGGACCTCAAGATCCGCATGCACGAGGAATGGAAAGTGCTCACCCAAATATCCCGACCGCCACTTTTGAAATAAGGGTGATCTTGCAAGAGCGCCAGAGCGCGGTGCCGCATTTCCGCTGCAGCTTTGTTGGTGAAAGTAACCGCCAGAATTTCTCCTGGGTGCACTTTATAATGATGGATTAGGTGCGCAATGCGATGGGTCAGAACGCGGGTTTTGCCTGATCCTGCTCCCGCGAGCACGAGCAAAGGCCCGGCACCATATTCTACGGCTTGGCGTTGCTCGGCGTTCAAAGAAGCTAGGTAATTCACGTTTTCCCCTTAAAAATGGACCGCCTCTATTCTTAGACTTTGCCACTCTTGCAATCAACGGTAACCTTTCACCATGAGTTCTAAAGTGTGTGGGAAGAGGGTTCTGCTGTTACTCTTGATTGCCGGCACACTCTGTCTTCTGGGTGGGGAGGCACTGGCTCGCCGAAAAGGGCGACGCAGTCCCGCGACTCCAGCCGCCGATTCTGGCTCGGCGGTTCGCGACGCTCTTAGCCGCATCTGGGCCGCTGAGAATCTGCGCAACGGCAAAGATGCTTTTCTTACTTCAAGTATTCATCACCCGGCTTCCTCGGTTAGGCAGGCTGCGTTCTACGCCATTGGGCGCATTGGTGAGACCAGCCTGCTTGGTGAATTGTCGGACACACTCAACCGAAAACGATCTGAAAAAACCGATGCGATCTTCGCACTCGGCCTATTGCCCGATGACAACGCCCCTACCATCGCTGTTCAGCACCTGGCCATGCAGAAAGACCCGGATGTGCTTTCAGACCTGCTGATGTCTATCGGTCGAGGGGGAAACGAAAAACATCTCGCCGCAGTCGTCGGAATGATTCAAAACTCCGCGAATCCAAAGGTAATCGGGTCGGCCTGTTATGCGCTGGGGCTCCTTTGGGCCAAGGACGGGTCCGAAGATTGGCAAGTGCCGACCTCTGTTTTTCCTCTGCTTTTGCAAAGAATTCGACAGAGCGATGACCTTGCGAGCGTTTGCTCGTTTGCTTTTTCTCGATACAAGGGCAAGGGAGAGGGTATTCCCGCTGCGGACGTGGCCAAGACGGTGGAGGCGCTTCAAAACCCAGAAGCAGATGTATTTTTGTTGCGGGTTTTGGCGAAAATCCCCTTACCCGCAGCCACGGCACTACTGGTGCAAAAGGCGGGCACCACAAACCCTCTGGCCGTTCGCATAGAAGCGGTAAAAGCTTTTAGCGCCCATCCGATCAGCCCCGTTATCGCAGCGGTCCTCAGAGGCGCGTTAGAGTCTGGTTTGTCGTCGCTGGTCGCACAAACTCTTGAAACCATTCAGAGCCACGGAACGGCCTGCAAAGAGCTCGCCCCTGCTATTCTAGCGCTGTACCGAAAGTCCGCGTCAGTATGGGTCCAGTCTCGCGCGTTGCGAGCGGGAATGGTGACCGATCCCCCACTGTGGCGGCCCGTTGTTTTGAAGGAACTCGAAGACTCAAAGTCCTTGAGACGGAATGACGCGGCAGCAGCGTTGGCGCTCGCGCCTACCTCAGAGGATACTGAAGTGCTGGCTACGCTTCTTTTAGACCCGCAACCGGGCATGCCTTTAGAAATTTTAGAAAGCATGGGAGGCTGGCCTGAAGAAGCTTTCAACGAGAGTACAAAAAAATCGATGCGGACCTTATTAGAGCGCAAAGACCCCGCCACGGTTGCAGCGATTGCCTCTATCGTCGAAAAACTCAAGTGGAGTGACTTTGGCCCTTGGTTGTCTTCTGCCTATTCTTCCCTGCCCAAAGCCGAGTGGGTCGAAACACGAGTGGCAACACTCAACGCTTTAAACGCACTGAAACAAAATGCGTTTCTGCCTGTCTTTGAAAC
>CAZTDN010000011.1:0-85695 GCA_964611895.1 uncultured Pseudobdellovibrionaceae bacterium | reverse complement strand
GAACAAACCAATCTTAACCCAGGGACCTCATGCCCCCTTTAATGATGTAGAGCCAGCCTCAGCGGCGTAGACTCCTTCATTTACGACTTTTCTTTTTCCGCAGCTTGATCCCCGTACGCGAATTTGCTCCAAGACCATAAACACGAGCTTTCTTGGATCCAATAGCTTTCAGTGCCTTCGATTTCGACAAAACCTCAAGATCCCGCTCTAGAGTTCTTCGGGGAATATCCGGCATCTCTTCGACTACCCGCTGAATAGAAAACATCTCCCCCTCTTTCGCAATCGCGAGAATCTTCTGATGCCTAATATTTGGCTTCTTTTCCGCAGTGCTTCGCAAAAGTAATTTTCCCTCTTTTGCTATCTCCTCAGCAGAGACAGCAAAACATTCGGCGAGAAACTCCAAGATGGGATGCAACGAACCTAATGTTTTTGATTGTCGAATGGCGGAATAATAACGGTCACGGTTTCGCATAATGGCGGTTTCACTAGGAACGAACCGTGCAATCATCGCATCCTGTTTCAATAGCAGAAGATGCTGCATCAAACGCACGCTTCGACCATTTCCATCCGCGAAGGGATGGATGGACACGGCTATGAAATGGAAGGCAAATGCCCTTACGTACGGATTTGAGCCCTCTGTATCTTTCAGCCAGTGCCAAAGATCTTCTAATAAGTCTTTTAGGGCGTGAGGCTCAGGGCAATCGTCTATTTTTTCGCCGGTGGAAGCGTTCACTATTGAGACTGAAATGCCCCTAATCTTTCCGCACTCTTTTTCGTTTACTAGTTCCGAGGTTACGAGTCTTTGGAGGTCACAAAAATCTGCAATTCGTAGTGCTCGCTTGTCGATCGCAAGAGTCTCTGCGTA
Organism: uncultured Pseudobdellovibrionaceae bacterium; assembly: GCA_964611895.1. Classification (GTDB taxonomy): domain Bacteria; phylum Bdellovibrionota; class FAC87; order UBA2466; family UBA2466; genus JAIEOG01. Next base: position 84,830 of record CAZTDN010000011.1, on the reverse strand, counting down.
GTTCAAGGCTGCGTGGTAGTTCGTGACTTCTCTAATGTCATTCCCGGAACCTTTGATTTTTCTGCCATCCAGAACCGCCGTAACATCGCCTTCTCCCAGATGGTTGCCTTCGATTTGGTTGGAATAAGTAATCGCTCTCACCTTGGCACGTCGAAGAAGTTGGACCTCCATCGGAGATCCTAAATACTCATCGAGAAATGGTTTCACTTCGGCGATGCGCATTAACCACTTCACACACGTGTCGGTTAAGACAATCTCATGCGGGATTTTGTGTTGTCCAAGATGGGGATACTTGCTCATATACGCTGATTATCCGCCACTTTTCCGCCATTTTCAAGATGGCGGATATAATTCCGCCACTTTTCTGCCAGCCGCAGGTGGCGGGAATCTCCACATCTCTTGTTCGATATACTGCTATTAAGAGGCACCGATTGCTCTATTAACCACATGAAACCATTAAATATTTTACCAAGCCCCTCGCTTGCGAATCAGAAACAAGAGACAAACAACCCAATTCGGAGTAAACGACACTTGTACGGACGCAATTACCGGATAGCAGCTTGCGGAGCGAGAAGGCATTCAAGGCTGGGGGCCGATATAGTAGTCCAACGTCGGTGGATTTGATTTTACGACGTCAGCTCGCCGGGATTCGCTTTTTTGGACGCAGGAACTAGCGTTTTAAGGAGTTAATAATGCGTAAGTTTTTTTCCATTTGCCTGGTCGCCGTGATGATGCTGACCGTGTCGTCTCTCATCAGTTGTTCGGAGCAACAAGCACCCGCCCCAGAAGCCAGGCGGCTGACGAAGAAAACGGCGAGCGGCGCTGAATTTAAGCGGGCCTCGGAAGAAGATTTGAAAGCGGCGGGAATCAAAGACCCGAAGAAATTTGGGGAGGCGTGGGAAGATCCGTCGGGCATGATTTGGAGCGATATCGCGAAGAAAGAAGACGGCTCTCCATTGTGCATGAACCATATAGATGCCGAGGCTTATTGCAAGAGCCTGGGCGCGGAGTTGCCGAGCGGCTGGCAAGAAGACGAAAACGGAAAACATGGATATCCTGACAAGGATTCGGACTTTGTTCGCCTTCGTAAATATATGGGGGCTGAGTATGCGGCTGGCCATGACACTCCGCAAGGGTATGCCGCCCAGATTTTACCCAACCTGACTAGAATCAATGAAGAAGGCGAAGTTTTGAATCGATGGTATTGGTCCTCGTCGGAGACTGACGGCACTGACTTTGCCTACATCTTCACTGATCGTGACGGTGATGTGGGCTACGGCATCCGCTTCTTCTCCTACGGCACCTCGGTCCGTTGCGTGGTGCATGCCGCCCGCGTGGATCGTTAATTTGGTATAAAGGCTATCTAAGAAGAGCTTTACGAAACCCAAAACATCCGCAAAAGGGCATGCTCGAATTTCGAAAACTTCTGAGCTTGTTCGAAGCCTATTAGATCAAAAATACTTAAGCTCTATCGCGACAACATGGGCATCGACACCTATCTTTGCGACTTAGTGAAAAACCCAACCACCTGCCGCGCCACCAACCCCGGATCCAACTCACTCAGACACCGCACTCGAAACCGAGGGCAGGCTCTGCGGTGACATCCTTCGCAAGGCACTGAATGTTTCGCGATAAAAACGTTTCCCAGGGGGCGCCACTCCTCTAATAGCGAGTGCCCGCCGAAAATACAAAATGTGGGGACGCCGAGGGCTGCTGCCCAATGTGCGGGGCCGCTTTCAATTCCGACAAAACCCGCAGCTTTCGACAATAAATACCCTGTTTGTCCCAGCGACAGCTTGCCCTGTAGAGAAAGCACTCCCGGTATAGGAAAATCTCCGTCTTCTTTACCGCCGACAACTACTAACTCAACGCCTAATGCGCGTTTTAAATGATCCAGAACGATCGCCCACGACGCCAGTGGATAGCGTTTGGTTTCATACCGATTGAACGGGTGCACCACGACGTAGCGGGGGGGCGTTTGGGTCCCGAACGCCTTGTCCATGCACCGCCTATCCTCCTCGTTCCACTGCGCAGCGGGGAAAACAAGGCGATTCAAATCGGATGGGGCATCGAAAGGCCGATTCGTCACGCGAGCGATGATTTGCTGCAAGAGAACGCCCTGGTGCGCGCGGGGCCTGCTCCACAAGGAAACCCACGCCTGAAACGCCGAGACACTTGGCATGAGCGGATCGCGTGGGTGCACATGCACTGTGGCTGGAACTTTGAGAAACGCTTTGAACAAGTGTGCGTAGACTTTGAGAAACACAGCGCAGTCGAAGTGAGAGACAGAAAAACGCTTCAATGCGGAATTGAGATCCAAGCGCAAAAACCGCAGCCAACGTGTTTGCACCTCCACCGCAACTATCTGTTCAAATACGCCCAATCGCTCGTAAAGCGGGGCCGTTTTTTTTTGGCAAAGGAGGTAGAGCTTCGCGTCGGGATAGGATTGTTTTAGGGTTTGTAGCGCAGGCATCGCATAGACCGCGTCGCCGATATCATCCGGCTTGAAAATCAGAATCTTAGGGGATTGGGGCAAGATCAGCGCGTCCGGGTAGTGTCCTGAGTGATCCGGCCCATAAAAACTGCGTACCTGCTCCGCCAGCTCCCGATAGGCCCTCTGCCGCAGGCGACGGTAAAAGGCCTTTGCCCGCTGCAAGGCAAAATCCTGAAAAGCAAGTTTATTCAAATATCGAAGCACGCCTTAGGTAGGTACCTAAAGGCGGCAAGGGAGTCAAAACTCGCCTGACTTTAAGAGGGTAATCAGCGCTTGAAATAGCGAAACGAAAACCGAAAGACCAAGGCAACCAAAACCAACGTCGGCGCCACCACCAGGGCTCCGCTCAACGAAAATGGATTTTCAAAGCTTTTCAAAAAAGAAACCGGCTCCGGCACCCCAGTACACGCGGAGCCGCAGCCGGCTCCCGTGTAACAAGTCACTACCCCACTGCCATTGGTCGTAAAGTAGGGAGTCCCACCGCCGCAGATACTGCAGATATTGCACGAGGATAGGTTTTCGCCAGCGTAGTTGGTTGTATTGGCGCAAGTTTGGTTGTCAATTCGGTCAGAAATGTGACAGTTGCTCCCCGATCCATAAAACTTCTTATTCGAGGAATCGTAAGCCCACCCACCGCTGCTAGAACAACTATCACTACACGCCATACACCACCTCAGTCTTCAAACTCGGCCGTCGGACAAGCAGGTATCCCCAGGCCTTCACGTAGGCGATTAAGAAGCCCGCGTAGAGCAGCCAGCCCGCCCCATTATGAACAAACACAGCCACAATCTGCGCAGCCGTTTCTGGCGTCGTCCAGCGGGTCAAGAAAATCCCGGCTGCATCAATCAGGACAATGCGAACGATGTTGAGCCAAAACATGCCTATCGACCCCAAAGCCAAAAAGAGCACGCGATCCGACGACCTAAACTGCTTACCGAAAACCATCAATAGGAGTACTCCAGTGGTTAAAAAGAAAAAAATACCTTCCAACCCAGAGCAACCTAATCCAATCGCAACCTGATGCCCTGGATGGGAAATCACCTGCCAGAGCTCCCCCCCAAACACTTGATTTAATCTCAGCTCAAAAGCCGCGGAGAAAAAGCTCAAGATCGCAAACGCAGCCTTAGCGGTCCACTCCGCTGCGGGTTTCCACCACACATCAAAAACGTGTCTTCCCAGTATTTTGCTCAGTCCGATGAACACAGCCGGAAGGACCATCCACCGGTTGGGATGCGTCCAAAAATAGCGAGGTGAAACCATCAAAAACAGCCCTGAAAAAATCGTGGCGATCGCCAAAGCCGTCCAAATCCAAAAGTAACCCTCCCCTAGCAAAGAAATGAGATGCAAATAAAAGAAGCATCCCATCAAAAAAACCAAAAACAATGCTCCGTTTAGCAGCGTCGCCCGAAACTGAAACGAAAAGACGACTTTTTTCTCCCTATCCAAAACATAGAAAAAAACCGCAAACGCGATGAGGCACGGCAAAACAAAATCATAATCAGTCATCCCGGGGTAGCCGATCCTGAGCCCCAGGAAATCGCGACAAAAAAACCTCAGAAATAGGAATTGAAAGAGAGGGAATGCCAACACGCCCAAGGGACGAAAAACCAGGTTTTTCAGCATTCTAAAATGCTAACAGCCCGCCCCACTTCCAGCAAAGAATCTCCATGCTGCGGAGCAACGCACCACTCCCCTACTGTAAACACCTAGTCGTTTTTTCAAAATCGCGTGCTGTATTCTCAGAGAACACCCTTTGTCTTCGGGCATTTAGATCGGGTGTTCAGGGACTATGCAAACAACGCCTCTCTCCAACGAAATGGGAGAATACACCCGGATTTAACTCATTGAATTTGTGAAAAAAAATAAACCGACGCCCCCGGCCCCCCTAGTCCCGACCCAAAACTCAGCCTAAAACCGTACTCGGCGCGCCGCTTGCACAGAGTTCTGGGTAAGAGGTGTGAGCTTATTTATGCAACGAGGGGGATTCCATTTTGTAGTGTGCGCAGGAATCGCCCTGCTCCCCTGCCTTAGCTACGCCAACACGGGCCACGAATTCCCGAGCTCCGCGATCACGACCTCCGAGACAGCTGCCGAGAGCGCACCGGTGGACGTCGAAGACTTCTATGAGCGAATCCTAGGCTCCATGGAAAAAGAATTCAGCGATCCGACTGAGCGTGCTGAGTTTCGCTCTGCCGGACAGTTTTTTTTGAATGGAACGGAACCCCGCAAAGCGATCAGCCTCGAAATGGCGATTGCGATTCGCACCGCACTTGAACAAGCCCTTATCGCCGCTATGAGTTTTGAACAAACCGAACTGGCCGCCGGAATCAAAACAGGCCTTCTCAAAACCAAAGCGCAAATAAATTCTCTCAGCCGAGGCAGTGAAGAGCGAGAACCTGCTTCCACGGAGAAAGAAGAAGCCAATCGCTTGGCTTCAGCACTGACCGAACTCCTAAAACGCCCAGAGACAAACTCCCGTGCGGAAGAACTCGTTTCTCGCCTGTTTGCAAAAGAACTTCCAGCCATTCAAAAAGCGTACGAGGAGTTTATCGAAAAAGCCGACGCGATGGACATCGATGAACTCGCGGCGCTAAAGGACCTTAAGCAAATTGGAAACGCGATTCGCTTCTTGTTAGGGGACACCACCCAACAAAAGCCTAATCGCATCCAGCTCATTGCCGCGCGCCGCGCTCTCTTGGTGAAGAGAAATGAGCTCGGACTGACGGGACACGATGCGATTGATGTGGACAAAGCGATTCAAAAAGCGACTAGGATACTGGATGGCGGAGATGCAACAAATGGGCGCAACAAAATGCCCGCAGAAAAGACGATAGCCGGCCAAATCACCGAAGCTATCACCAAGGTGCTGCCTGCTCTGCCACAAGTGATCGCAAATCCCATAGCAGAGTTTTTGCAAACACCGGCAACTCCTGCAGCGACACCTGGCGAAACGGCCACGGGCAATGCCCTGGCAAATGTGTTTTTGAATGCGGGGAAAACAGGGACCACGCTTCCTGCTGTCTCCAAAACCGAAGAAAAAGCAAAACCCGCATTGCCCGCAAGTATGCCGACGACGCCGGACAAAGCCGAACAGGCGGCCCGCCAGGAACTCGAAGCCAAAATCGCAGAAATTAGCCGCCGCACCTCGCCGCACACATTGGAGAAAGGAGCACTTCCTCCTTCATTACCCGGTACCGCGTCCAAGCGGCTGGCCCTGGCGCCCGAGCGATCGATGGAGCCTAAGGGTGCTGGAGTAATTGCCCCATCTGAGCGGGTTACTGCCACCCCGACTAAAATCCCCACTGGGGGGCTGCCTCGGTCCGGCTTAAAATCCTCCACTTTCAAAGCGGCCACCGATCAAGCAAAACCGACATTCAAAAAACCCAGTTTTACTTCCGCGGCGTCTTGGGGAGCGACACCCCAAATCAGCAGCGCTTCCAGTCGCCCTAAGCCGCGCGCAGTCGCTTCGGCGGCTCCACCTCAATCGTCTTTCGCGGGTGTAAAAAAGCCTGCTTTTGATAGATCGTCTGATAGTGCCTGGGGAGAGCGCCGCCAGAACACGTCTGCAAACGCCCTCTATAGCCCGACAGCTCCGGCGTTCTCGGTCTCGCAAACGGGCTCTGTATCAACCGGGGGGGCTGCATGGAAGGAAGAGACTTCGGCACCGCGGCCGACTCTCTCGCAACCTGCTGTCAGCTCAACAAACAAACTCGAAGAAGCCACTGCCGGTCTGGCGCCCATCATCCAGCGATTTACCGATGAACTGATGGGTAAAGCTCGAACATGGATCAGCGGAGAATCTGAAGAAGAGATCGAAGAAGAACTCGAGAGCGGAAGTGACCCTCTCAAGAAGAAAAAGAAGTCTTTGACCACCGCTGAAGCTGCAGCCTTGGCCGTTCGCGGAGCATTGAAGGAAGCGCTGAGAAGTACGTTGATCAACGTACGGCCTTATAATCCACCGTCGTTGCTACCCAAAAAAGGGCAAGATCGCTACATCGCTGTGAACCTGCCGTCGCGCGAGCCTTCCAGCACCAAACCTGCTTTAAAAAGCGACTTAGGCGCGTTTCTTCAAAAGCCCCACAAGAACCTCAACTAATTAGCCGGGTTCAAGTAGAACGGGTACGCACTGACTTCGGTGACGACGGGCGCTTCTGGCTTGGGGAAGACCCAAGACTTCACGCGGGCAACGATACAGGTCCCGAGCGCGGCATCTCCCAGCGTGGATTCTTTCACACTCGCCGTCTGCACGATCCCATTGGGTGCGATGTTAAACGCCACCACGATCTTGCCTCGCAGACCCGGATTACGCTGCAGGGCCGCATCGTAGCAAGCCCGGATCTCGGAACGGTGCCGCTGAACGACTTCGTTGATAACGTCCTTGGGTAACCCCGACAGAACTTGGACGTTTTCCGAGACAATATTGACGGAGTGTTCTCCTTTTTGCCCCAAACGACCAGGCCCGGAAATCCCCTCGCCAATGCCGCTACCTTCGTAACCTCGTCCCAGACCTTTGGTAGACGGACCGTCGATACCTATTGTCTGTCCACCGCCGCCAGCGTCGACCCCTTTGAGGCCCTTACCGCCAGCACCGGCACCTTGCTCAATCGTTTTGCCCTGCATGCCCGAGACGGCTTTATCAAAATCTTCAAAGCCGCCGGCTGCGCCGGAAGAGTTATTGATCAAGTTCTTTAGATCTTTTTGTATGCCGCTACGACTCAAAGCCTCGAGCATTCCCACCTTTTTGGCTTTTTGTTGATCGACCACTTTCCGTTGAGGTTGTGGTTTTGGAGGTGCTGCAGCCGCCTTCGCAGGTTCCGCTTTAGGTGCGGGTGTCGGTTTGGGTGGTTCGGGTTTTTTCTCAGCCGCTTTGGGCGCCATTGCCTGAGGCTTTTCCGGCTTTTTAGGAGCATCGGGCTTGCCAACTTCCCCCTCTGGGCCGGCCGCACGCCCGCCTTCTCCCTTCACCGAGCCGCCTTCTAGCGTTTGCGCATCCTTAATCGCCACAGCGTCCGGAATCTTCGGTTTCTTGCGGATTACAATCTTTGCGATACGCTCCGGAACCATTTCGATGGTGACTGGCTTTGGCACCTCAATAAAACTCATTCCAACAATCATCAACGCCAACAAAAGGAACGAGCCAATCATCGTCCGCAAGATCAACGCATCATTGTCAAAAAACGGGGCTGCTTTAATGCGCGGAGCGGGACGCACGTAAAGCATGAAAAAGTTAATGTTGCCGATGGAAACTTTGGCAAAATCATCCTGCTTCAGCGGAACCACGTGGTAATTGGCAAATTTTTTGACGAACTTTTCTTCGCGCAAATCATTTAGCGTATAAATCCTATCGCGTGCGCGGACCGTCCCACTCATTCCTTCGGTAAAGGCCAGATAGGCAGAGCCGTCTTCTTCGATGGTGACCAACGGGAACTCGTCTGGAATTCCCTCACTCGGGATAATATATTCGTTCGAAGGGGACTCCCCGACGGTAAGTACGACGGGATCAAAATAGTTGGACACATCCAGGATATGATCTCCCCAGAGTGCAGTCAGCTCAAACTCACGCGCGTGATCCGGAGCCTCAAAAGCTTTTTCCAATTCTTCGGGGAGCAAGTCATCGTCGGATCGACGTGTGCGGCGATCTTCAATTCGGCGCTCAAGGCTGGTGATGTCGAAAACTCGGCGATCTCCACGCCGCCGATCTCCCAATCGGCGCTCGTAGTCCAGATCCGAACGGCGGTCGACATTAGCTCGCCTGTCCTTTTCTACCCCCGGAGGAAGCTCTGGAGGGGCGCCTGGCACAACGGGTTTTCGACGCTCGCCCTTGCGTTGATCATTTCTGCGGTCACCGTCTCGGCGATCGTCCATCCGGTTTTCATCGGGAAAAGCATCTTTTTTTCGACGTTCTGCCGGGGCACGACGCTCAGCCGTATCCTCACTCGTATCCCGTGGAATATCCAGCATGGTGGCCGCGCTGTCTTTCACCTGACGGTTATCAACCGCAGGCTGAGACGTCATCGTCACACCAGAGCCTTTTGAAATTTTTACTTCAATGTTTCCGAGTTTAAGCGAATCACCAAAGCTTAGTTTTGACTCAACGACTTTCTTGCCGTTGACAAAAGTTCCATGAGAACTGGCCAAATCGGTGATATGAATCACGCCATTTCGAACTTCAACCAGAGCATGGATGCGGGATACTCGAGGATCATCAATTCGCACATCCGCAGAAAGAATTCGTCCGAGAACGATTTTCTCTTTTACGAACTCGCTCGCATGTACGGTTTTTCCCTTCTCGTCTAATACGTCGAGCCGAAGGGGAATGATCGCATTTGATTTCGCTTCCATACGAACCCTTATTTCATTTGGCGAGGACTATCTAGCACTTCGGCGTCAAAGTTCTCGCGCATTCGAATAATACTTCTGGCCTTTACATCCTTGATGTTCGAAACGTACGAACCCGAGGGCTTGTTATGTATTCCATCGACTCCCAAGCCTTCAAAATCGTAAGTATTCTTTTTCTTGTACTTGATGATCGTACCATCCGACCGCTTTTCAGTAACGTAATCCCCCGAGTCTCGAGAGCTAGGAGGAGCAACGGGAGTTTTGGATTTCTTTTTTGCGAAGCTCTCCAAAGATCCCATTATCGCAAACAAACCAAGCAAGACGGAAAATATGTGTAGTTTTGTTTTCAAGAGATTCTCTTAATCTTATCGCCAGTTTCGAATCGTTTCCTGAGCTCTCGCAGACTCTTTGCCACCCGCTTGGATGTAGCGCATCATTTGCTGCGCCGCTTTTTCCTTCTGGCCGAGTCTATTTCCTAACAAAACTGAATCATTAAACAAAACCGCCATAGCGCGGCCATTGTCGGCGAGAAAATCTGCATATGCGCGGTGTGCAGCGTCATATTTTCCCAATCCCTCTAACGCAACACCCAAACCAAGAGCCGCTTCTTCGGATTGGTCATCTATGCTCACCGCCCGCTTAAACATCTTTTCCGCATCGGCATAGTTGCGGTTCTGCAGCTGCACTGCTCCAAGATTTGCATAAGCAGCTGAGCTGGGGCGATCCGCATTGACTGCTTTTTCAAAATATTCCGTAGCCAGAGGCCGGTTCTGATCCGCAGTCGCCATTAACCCCAACTGATTGTAAAGGTCTGACTTCCACTCGAAGTCGGGGTTCTTTTCTAGTTGCGAGTAGAAATACATCGCCAAGCTTTCGCGTTTTGTTTTCTGGTAGTGCAAAGCGAGCAAGAACACACCGCGCCAATCCTCTGTATGCTTGGACAGGTAGTCCTTGAGTTTTCGCTCCGCCGCCTCACCCCGGCCGCCCACTAGCGAGGCAAGGTAATCTACGTAAGAAGAATCTGAGGGGGAAGGCGCTGCTCCTTCCCACACGCCAAAACGATTCGCTGCCAAAGTCGGTTGGGGAACCTGTCCTTGCACCTCGCCCACCGGCGCTCCTGATTTCGCCCGACTTCGGCACTTGCTTGCAAACTCAGTGGCGACCTGGAACTCAGCCGCTTTTGCTACACAGAGTTTGAACATTTCCTCTGCCTGTTTGTCCAAAGCCGCGACGATATCGGTCTCAAGCTTCTTCAGGCCAATTTCTGTTTCTTTGCGTTCATCGCCTTGCATTTTCTTGGGAATTTCCAGCTTTCTAAACCCTATCCCAAAGCCGGCAAACGCATCGGCCTTGTCATGAAGTGCAGCGACTCCCCACTCCGGAACCCCCACCTCGATAACCCGATCATAAGCTTCACCAAGCGCTTTTAATCGGCGTTGTTTCAAGCCGACCAAATAGACCAAATCGCTGACAGGAAACTTCAATACTGTTTCGTCGTATTTTCGCCGTTGTGACTGGACACTTTGATACTCAGACTCCGCAAGGTATTTTGCTGCAAAGCCAATGTTCTTTGCGCCTTTATTTCCCGCATAGAGGCCCCTGAGTTCGCGGACAGCATCAGCCTTGGCTTGGGTTTGCCCCGCAATTTCATACTGGCGGATGAGATCCCCTAAGATAGAGATTTTTTCATCCACCTTGGAGGCATCCTTCATAAACTGCCTGTAAATGCGCGTCACACCAGCCCAGTTGCCTGACTTGCGACTGAGTTTTGCCAAACTGATCTGAATCGCCTTGTATTCTTCTTGGGAAACTTTCCCCGATTTCAAATACTCGTTGTAGCGCTCTATAGCAGCCGCATGGTGTTCGAGTAGTTCCGAAAAGACGGCCGAGTTGTACAGCGCTTTACGAGCTTCCTTGCTCTTGGGGTGGTTCTTATAGAAGTCATGATAAAGTTTACGAGCTTCTTCGAAGTCGTAAAGTTTTTCGGCATTTTTTGCCATCGACAACACCAACGACTCTGTATTGCTGGATTTGGGGTATTTGCCCACAAAAAGGCGGGTCAACTCTTGCGCCTTTGCTGTATCTCCAGCTTTTTCGAAACTCACTAGCGCATTGTAGAGTGACTTCTCGGCGAGCGCCCCGCTTGGGTCATTTTTATAAAGCGTTAGGTAGTTTTCTCCCGCTTCTTTCCACTTCGAGTCTCCCTCGAGCTTCTCCACTTCTTTGAAGCCGATTTGCTGACTGATGGCCTTGATTTCTGTCTTAAACTTCGCGTCTCCCAAATCCGCAATTTTGCCGTAGCGCCGAGCTGTCTCATCGAGCTTGGCGTAGTTTTTCTGCATGTTCAGGACGTCGAGCACGATGGAGGCTGATGTGACAGCACTGCGGTGTTTCGGGTGTTCAGCGACAATCTTTTCAAATAGGGGCAGCGCGGTCCCGAAATGGTGGTAGCGATAGTAGATCGCCGCAATGCGAAACTGGACATCCACGATACGGTCGCCCTTTGGGTATTCTTTAAGATACGACTGAGCGATTTCAATGAAGCGCTTTTCACCTTCGGGAATATCGCGCTCCTGCATATCCATGTTTTTCTGCTGTTCTTCGGTGAATCGCTCAATCTTATCCACTCGTGCGGTCAGCTGGTCCAGCGCAAGCAGAGCGTTGTACACAGCTTCGTCCGTCATTTTATCCTTAGGAGCGATTTTCGATGCGTCTACATAAGAATCGGCGGCTTCCATCCACTTTTTCTGGCTGTATAGAACTTCAGCTCGATAAAAATGCAATTTTTTCAGGTCGGGGTGCGCAGGGAAGCTCTTGATCAGGGCGTCGTACAGCTTGAGCGCGTAACCATAGAGCGCGCGGTTGGAACCTTTTTGGCCTGAGGCATGAAAAAAGAACGCCGTTTTCGATCCTTCTTCTTGCACGGCGTTTAAAGTGCTCGCGAGTTCTTTTTTATCCCCTTTGAAGTCGCTCGCCCAATCTGACTTGGGGCCATAGTTCTCTATCGCAAAAACCAGACTATCCACAGCGGCAGCGGTTTTATCCAGACTTTGTAGAGACTGGTAAATACCCAATTGGATCATCGGGGCTTCGGGCGAGTCCGGCTGCTCTTTGATTAGGCGTTGGTATGCTTGAATCGCTTCTGCGTCACGGGCTTTGGAATGCATCGTGTCTGCGATCACACGCACGTTTTGGAGCGCTTTTTCTCGACCCTGTGTTTCGGAGAAAAAGTCCATGGCATCATCGATGTTCCCAGCATCTGCAAAAAAGGTAACCAAGTCTCTTAGCGCTTGCTCACGCAAATTGAATTTTGCCGGTTCTTTTTCCCCTTCAAGGTCGCGCACGAGCTGCTTCATGTTGCGCAACCCCTGAGCGCCTTTTAGAGTATTCAGATCGCACCAGGCCGACTTATAAACCGCAAAGTGGTAGAGAGGAGAGTCCTTCTTTCGAACGAGGATCTCAAATTTTGATCGCGCTTCTTTGAACTTATTGCGATCAAAGTAATAATCTCCCAGGTAAATAACCGCTTCTTCATACTTACGGCTTTTGGGGAACTTCTGGATCACGCGCTCTAGGTATTTTGCCCCTTTGGCAGCGTTCCCCCCTTCCATTTCCACGAATCCAATGAAAAAGAGAATTTCGTCGATTTTTTCGTGGTTTGGGTACTTGCGTTCCAACTCATAGAAAAGCGCGAGCGAATCTTTTAAGTATTTTTTCGAACGTGAATTGTCCGCTTTCGGAGCAGAGACCTTTTCTCCAGCAGCTTTCTTTTTCTCATACTCCTGAAGCTTGGAAGTATAAACTTCAGTTTCCTGGTAACTGAGCTCCATGTACTTTTCCGCGTACAACTGGCCCAGCCTGAGCAGCATGTTTTCGCGATTCACTTTCAATCCCGAATCCATCTGCTGGCGCAAGAGCTTGATCGCCTCTTCTCGTTTTTCAGCGAGAAAAGCTTCTTTTGCGAAGAAAAATTTCTTTGCATCGACGCGCGGGGTTTTCTCCCGAACCGCGTTTTTCAGGAAAAACTTCTCCGAGACATAGGTTTTCCCCAAGCCGTCCGGCCCAGTGGTACGCATCTGCGGCAGTTCAAAGTTCGCGTAGGGAGTGCGGGATCGAGCCGCGTCCGCGTTTCCGGCAAACAGAGCCGCCACAACCACAGCTGAAATGTAATTCGTCTTAGTTAACACAGCTGCTCTCCGTAGTATAAACGTAAGCGCCCAACTCATCTTCCCAGTATTCACCGATATACGGCCAAAAGTGGTAGTTTTCCCCAACGCTGGTTTCGACATCGACAACACGCTTCGCGGGCAAACCTTTTTGGCCTTCGATCAGTTCCTTTTCTCCGGTGACAATCTCGACTTTGAGATAATTGGCTTGCTCTCGCTGAGCGACAAGTTCCTTGAGTTTTCGAGCGTGGAGTTTGCGGAGATCTTTGCCAAGTTCACGCTGCACCGAGACGATCGCTTCTTCGACGGCTTTGCCCATTCGGGAGAGTCCATCCCCGCGACCCATGGCCGCAAGTTCACGCCGCTCTCGGCGAAGGAGTTCGATCACTTTGGTCAGCTTAGAAACGCCCTCGTCTCTTCGGGCAGTGTTCGCAAATGCTTTGTTTAAGCCTTTACCGCTTGAGAATGCCTCGTAGTAGGCATAGTCATTCCCAAGGCTATTGCTTTCGGCTTGCATCGAACGCAACAACGGATCGTAAATCGCAAAAAACTGCGCGAGTGTCTGGCGCATTTCCTCATACTTGCATAGCGAAAACAAAATAGTTGCTCGCAAGACGTAACCCTCGCCCACTAGATCTTCTTGATAGAACGGAGACAAGACCGTGTGCAGGTTTCCCAAAGAAACTGTCGTGTCATTGACACGCAATAAAGGCCAACTTGCTTCGAGCAGAATGGTGAGCCAGTGCGGCGAAGCGCTAGTGAACTGGGAATAGAGCTCGATCGACTTCTCGACCTGGCCCGCGGAGTAAGCCGAGCGAGCAAGGTTTAGTCGCGCCAGCTCTCGAAGTGCGGATTTTTCTCTCCCACTCGATTGGACAGCGCGATCGAAGTAGGTCATTGCCTCTGAGTAGCTTCGCGATCGGGTGGAAATCACGCCCAATAAAAAAGACGCCTTTGCATGGTAGGGGCTTTCAGGACCAACTGATTTCAAGTTTGCGGCTGCTTTTTTGTCGTCTCCGGAATTAAAGTAGTGCGCTCCGATAGCGTAGTGCGCGTGGGAGTTTACCGATGGCGGAATTACGCCGCTTGGCAAAGCCTCGAGGGATTTGCCAAGCCGATCCACCATATCCAGACGATCTCCAACGCTTACAGCGTTCCTGATAGCCTTTTCGTAAATAGCCTTGTTCGAGGTATCGCCGGACTGAAAGACATTTTGGAAAGCGGTGAAGCTGGAGTAATAAAGGCCCAGCTCCAACATAGCCAAACCCTGGTAATAATAGGCTTGCGTGCGCACACTAGCGCCTTCGTTGGATGCAATGGCTTGTCCAAATAACTCGATCGATCGGGCATAGCGACCGCGTTCGTATTGAGCTTTTGCCAGCTCAAACGGAGACTGAAGTGGCGTCGTGCGGCGCTCCGCGAGTGCCACGGACGACACTGCAATTAGCGCGAGGAACAAGCGTCTCATTACGACTCCTGTTTTAGTTCGTCGGCATCTTGGGCAACCAGAAGCTCAAGGAAACCGTAAATGCATAGTTGTTTCTTAAACGCGTGCCTTGGCTTGCGGAGACCTCGGTGTAGATGTAATCCCGCAAATCAAATCGCATGGAGAACCATTCTTTAAAGAAAATCCGAAAGCCAACCCCAGGATAAAAAGTAAAATAATTGCTGGTTTCGGTTTTTGCCAAACCTGCACCGACCGTAATAAACGGCTCGAGATACGCAATATACTGGGAGAAGGTAGAGAGCTTGCCGTAAAACGGCGTAAACTGTATCCCGCCCGTCAGAAAGAAAAGCAGCTTTTGCTGATCGACGTTGATCGTGGGTTTGGAGTTAGCCGCCTGTCCCACGTTGATGTCGGAAGTGAAGCTGCTGAAAAAACTTTTTGTGTAAACGAAATTAGGAACCTCAAAAGCCCATTGATCGTTGGCGTGGTAGGTTAAACTCGTCCCACCAAAAAGGCTGCGGGTCACTGTACCGTAGGGAACGCCACCAAATGCCACCGGAGTGATTTCCCAACGGCTGTTTTTCCGAGTGTACTTGCGCTGAACGACGACAATTTCTTTGTCGGGAACCGAACCAATTTCTTGTAGCTGTTCTTCAATGATGTTCGCGCCCATAACAGGCTGCGAAGAGTATAAAAGCACGAAGATCAAGACGAACGGGTACCAGATGTATGAGCTTTTGTTCATGGTGCTTTGTTTTGAGTGATTAGAAGGCTACATCCATCATTATAGGGGAACTGCAAGGGATTGACCAGAAAAGCTCTAACCAATAGGCTCCTCCTTCATTGGAGGCGCGATGTCGCAGGACAATTCAGAAATCAGGCAGGTTTGGATCAACGGAAAAATGCTGCGCTACGACGAAGCAAAGGTATCTATCCTTTCGCATAGTTTGCACTACGGCACCGCGGCATTTGAAGGCGTTCGGGCCTACGCGACTGTCGATGGACGCACTGCGATTTTCCGTGCGCAAGAACACTTTGAACGATTGGAGACTTCGTGCAAGGCGCTGGATCTCACCATGGAGACAAGCGCCGCTCAATGGATCGAAGCATCAAAACAGGTCATCCGATCTAATGAGTTCAAAGAGTGCTACTTGCGCCCCCTGGCTTATGTGGATGATAGTTTTCGAGGGCTCAAGCTCCCATCGCGCGCAAAAGCCCAAACCGCTTTGATCGCCTGGCCCTGGGGCAAGTACATGGGCGATGAGGGGGCAACCAAGGGGATCCGAGTAGCCGTGAGCAGCTACCGACGTCCCGACGTGGCGACGGGTTTACCTTGGGCAAAGCTCAGCGGTGGGTATCTGAACTCAGTCCTCGCTCGACGGCAAGCCTCGCTGAACGGTTTGGATGAAGCCATCTTGCTTGATACTCAGGGGTATATTGCCGAGGGTTCGGGTGAGAATATCTTTATGGTAAAAAACAAATGTCTAATCACCCCTCCGCATGGAGCTATCTTGCCTGGGATCACGCGCGATAGCGTGATGCAGTTAGCGCGGAGCCAGGGGCTGACCGTCAAAGAAGAACACATCACCCGAAATCAAATCTACTTGGCGGATGAAGTCTTTTTTACGGGCACCGCGGTGGAGGTCACCCCGATCCGCGAAATTGACGGCCATTCCATTGGAGCCGGAAAACCCGGCGAGGTGACGCGCCTTTTAACGGATCTGTTTTTCAAAACGGTTCGCGGCGACCACCCGCCGTTTCGCCACTGGCTGACCTATGTCTAATGTGGGCAAGGTGGACCAAATAACTTGATTTCCGCTCACTCACAGCGTTATCTAGTGGGTTGGATGCAAAATTTCCTCGCCTGTTTTTGTCAGCCCTCGTCTAGCCATTCTTTATGAAGCTGGTCCGAGTCACCCTTCCCGACGGTTCCGTTCGCGAAGTACCAGAGGGTTCTTCTGCCCGAAAATTGGCCGCGGACATCGGTAAAGGCCTGGAGCGGGCAGCCATTGCCGCCAAGGTAAACGGCGATATTTACGATCTCAACCGCCCCCTGCCGGGCGATTGTGACATCCAAATCATCACTCGCGACAGTAAAGAAGCCTTGGAAGTACTGCGCCACTCCACGGCGCACTTATTGGCCCAGGCGATCAAAGAGGTGTACCCCAGCGCCCAAATCACCATCGGCCCGGTGATTGATGATGGTTTTTACTACGATATTGATTGCGACAAAAAACTTACCGCAGAGGATCTTCCCCAGCTCGAGAAAAAGATGGAAGAAATTGCGGCCCGAAAGCTTGAAATCACCCGCGAAGAGTGGCCACGCGACAAGGCAATCGATTTTTTCCAAAAACAGGGCGAAGTTTACAAAGCTGAAATTATCCGCGACCTTCCAGAAAGCATTGTTAGCGTTTATCACCAGGGCGGATTCACGGATCTGTGCAGAGGCCCCCACGTACCCAATACGGAACGCCTCGGAAAGTTCAAACTACTTTCGGTAGCAGGCGCCTACTGGCGAGGCGACGAAAAAAACAAGATGCTCCAGCGCATCTATGGAACCGCCTTTGCAAACCAAAAAGACCTTGATGAGCACCTGAATCGACTCGAAGAAGCCAAGAAAAGAGATCACAGAAAGCTTGGACCCGAGCTGGAATACTTCACCTTTTTGCCTATCGCACCGGCGATGCCATTCTATCTGCCCAAAGGGACCCTGCTTTACAATCTGCTCACGGATTATATGAGGGAGCAAACCCGTAGGGGCGGCTACCAAGAGGTCATTTGCCCTCAGTTGCTCAACTCGGAACTTTGGAAAACGAGCGGTCATTGGGATCATTACCAAGACAATATGTTTTGCACAGCAGCCCACAGTGAGACCGAAACCCCGATGGCTCTCAAACCCATGAACTGTCCGGGCCATGCTGCTCTGTTCAAGTCGACTCACCATAGCTACAAGGACTTGCCGCTACGTTACTCTGAATTTAGCCGCCTGCACCGTTACGAACGCGCCGGGGTGACCCACGGCCTATTCCGAACTCGCGCGTTTGCCCAAGACGATGCGCATATATTTTGTTTAGAAAACCAAATCGAATCCGAAACGCTCGCGATCGTCCAAGATCTGTTTCGCATCTATAAGGTGTTTGGGTTTGAGGAAGTGGTTGTCCGACTCGCCACGCGTCCAGAAACCTACCTGGGCACCATTGAAAGCTGGGACCGGGCGACCAAAACCTTAGCGGATGCGCTAGCCAAAGCCGGTTGTGCGTTCACCCTCGCTGAAGGCGAGGGGGCGTTTTACGGCCCCAAGATCGAGTTCCACATCCGCGACAGCCTGGGCCGCTATTGGCAATGTGGAACGATTCAACTCGATCCCAATCTTCCCCAGCGTTTTGAATTGGAATACATTGCTTCGGATAACTCCGCCCAACGCCCAATGATGATCCACCGAGCCATTTTGGGCAGTGTCGAACGTTTTATGGGAATTTTGATCGAGCACCATGCGGGACACTTACCCCCTTGGGTGAGCCCACTTCAAGCCGTCGTGATCGCAGTCTCGGAGGATCAGGCGGCTTATGCTAAAGAACTCGCCCAGGCCATGCTGTCCTGGGGAGTGCGACTAGAAACTGATTTGCGCAACGAAAAACTCGGTTACAAGATCCGAGCTGCCCAAGTGAAGAAAGTCCCCTGGATGATCGTCTTAGGCGGCAAAGAAATGGATAGCCGCACCGTTACGGTGCGCAAGGCGACAGGTGAGAACCTTCCCCCGATGTCGTGGGAAGAATTCCATAAATACCTGGAACCACAGTTAAAACCCTTAGGAGGAACTTCCCATTAGACCTTTTAACCCCCGTTTCCGCCCCGAGTCCCGGCCGCAAGATGGCCTGCGTATCAACCACCGAATCCGCGCGCGCGAAGTGCGTGTGATTGGTGCAGACGGCTCGCAGCTCGGAGTCATGGAAACCCGAAAAGCGATTGAGTTGGCGACCTCCCAGGGATTGGACCTAGCAGAAGTCTCTCCAAATTCGGTGCCGCCAGTCTGCAAAATCCTCGACTACGGCAAGTTTAAGTACCAGCTCAAAAAGAAAGCTAAAACTGCCAAGAAAAATCAGGCAGTTACAACCTTGAAAGAAGTTCAGTTCCGGCCCCAAACCGACAAGCACGATGTGGATTTTAAAGTGAAGCATATCGTGCGCTTTTTGGAGGAAGGGAACAAGGTCAAGGTATCAGTACGTTTTCGCGGAAGAGAGGCCGCCCATGCGGATCTTGGCTACACACTCATCAAGCAGATTATTGACATGGTTGGAACTTTGGGTATTGTCGAGGCCAATCCGAAGATGGAAGGAAAGATCCTTTCGATGACCTTCGGACCCGGTGCCAAAGTAGCTAAGAAACCCGCGCCAAAGACTTCCTCGGACAAAGCTGGCTCAGAGCCAGAAACCCAAGAAGAGGCAGAAGCGGAAGCAGATTGAGGTTAGACGGCCATGCCGAAAATGAAATCCAAATCCGGAGCTCGGAAGCGCTTTAAGCTGATGGGTTCGGGTCGCATCAAGCGTAAAAAAGCTTATCATCGCCACTTGCTCGCACACAAAAGTTCCAAACAAGGCCGGCGACTCCGCAAGGGTTGCATGGTCGATGAAAGCAATCTCGCTCAAGTGAAGCGGATGCTATTGGCTTAGTGCCCTAGCCCAAACGATTTAAAAAGGTTTAAGCAATGCCTAGAGTTAAGCGCGGTCCCGCTGGAAGAACAAAACGTAAAAAGCTGCTCCAAAGAGCCGAAGGTTTCTTTGGTAGCGCTAAAAGCATCGTCAAAGTCGCTCGTGAATACACGAACCGTGCGGACCGCTATGCGTACAGGGACCGAAAGACGCATAAGCGGGAAATGCGGTATCTTTGGCAGGTAAGGATTAACGCCGCCTGCAGACTTCACAATCTGAGTTATTCAAAGTTTGTCTCTGGCCTAAAAAAGGCGAACATCGAATTGGACCGGAAAATCCTTGCGGATTTAGCCGTTAAGAATCCTGCCCATTTCACTCAGCTTGTGGAGCTTGCGCGGCCGCAAGCTGCATGATCGACAATATCCAACGGATTCAAGAAGAGGCTCGAGGCCGGATCGCTTCCGCCCCTGATACGGGCGAGTTAGATCGGCTTCGCGTTCACTACCTTGGCAAAAAAGGCCTGATCACTAGCCTCCTCGCTCAGCTACGGGATCTCACTCCGGAAAAGCGGCGTGAGGCGGGCGCGTTCTTAAATCGAGTCAAAGAAGAGTTTGAAAACGTACTCACTACTCGACAAGAAGAACTCGAGGCAAAGCAAATCGAGAGTGAGCTCGCGCAGACTCCTCGAATCGACGTCACCTTGCCCGGTACCTACGCTATTAATTCCGGATCGTTGCATCCTATCACCCGGGTGACGGACCAGGCGGTACAGGCCTTGCGGCGAGTGGGTTTTACCGTTGCGAGTGGGCCAGAGGTCGAAACAGAATTTTACAACTTCGAAGCGTTGAACACTCCTGAGCATCACCCAGCCCGAGACATGCAGGACACTTTTTATATCGACAAGCCCGTGTTGCTTCGCTCGCACACTTCGCCCGTCCAGATCCGCGCCATGAGAGCGATGAAGCCGCCCATCCAGATCATCACTTTGGGAAAAGTGTACCGTTCTGATTACGATCAGACACACACTCCGATGTTTCACCAACTCGAGGGCTTGATGGTTGATGAGACCGTTTCTTTTTCGGACCTCAAAGGCGTCATGCATTATCTAGTCGATGAGCTTTTTGGTTCGCGGCCGCTGCGGTTTCGCCCGAGTTTTTTCCCTTTTGTGGAACCTGGCGCCGAAGTCGACATGCTTTGGGGTGAGGGTAAGGATCGCAAATCCAAAGCGACATCTCCTTCGGATTGGCTGGAAATTGGCGGTTGCGGAATGGTGCATCCCAATGTCTTGCGGGCAGTGGGCTATGACCCCGATCGGTACTCCGGATTTGCATTTGGCTTAGGTTTAGAACGGATCGCCATGATCAAGTATGGCATCAGTGATATCCGATCTTACTTCGAGAACGATCGGCGCATGTTGGAGCAGTTTTAAATGCAATTATCGATCAGCTGGCTGCGAGATTACCTACAAAAGCCCGACGTAAAAATTTCTGCCCCAGACCTCGCTGAAAGACTGACGATGCGAGGCATACAAGTCGGAGCAATTCGCCAGCCCTCCGCTGGACTCGAGAGCGTCGTCGTGGGCCGGATTGAAAAAATCGAACCCCATCCCAACGCGGATCGCCTCCAGGTAACTCGCGTCGTAATTGCCGCTGAGAGTGCGGAGCCGCTTCAGATTGTATGCGGAGCGAAAAACATCGCCGAAGGAGATATCGTTCCCGTAGCGTTGGTAGGCGCAAGCCTTCCTGGCGGAATTCGAATTAAAAAAGCCGCAGTTCGAGGAGTAGAGTCCTCTGGAATGCTTTGCTCAGCCAAAGAGCTCGGCGTTGCCGATGACTCCGAAGGAATTTTGCAACTTCCCAAACACGCTGTTTTGGGCGAGCCGGTTGCGCGCTTGTTAGGTGGCGGGCAGACGGAAGACACGATTTTTGAGCTCGAGCTCACTGCTAACCGACCTGACTGCCTGAGTGTTCTTGGGCTTGCGCGAGAAATAGCGCCCATGCTCAAGACCAAAATCCGCGAGCCGAAGCCCCCCCGGTTTCGCATGTCCCAGCACCGAACTTCTTCGGTGATCAAAGTCGAAGTCGACGATCCTGTTCTTTGCCCTCGCTACGTTGCGCGGGTGATCGACGGCGTAAAAGTAGGCGATAGCCCGGACTGGATGAAGCAACGACTCGAAGCCGTAGGATTGCGGCCAATCAACAACGTGGTCGATGTCACCAATTTCGTCATGTACGAATACGGGCAACCCTTGCACGCGTTCGACTTGCGCCGAATTCAATCTGGAATCGTACGTGTGGGCCCTTGCAAAGAAGCCCAGGACTTTACCCTCCTCGACGGCAATACCGTGCGCCTCGAGCCCGGAGATATTTTGATTTTTGACGGCGATCGTCCAATTGCACTTGCGGGCATAATGGGCGGGCTAAACTCGCAAATTGAACCGGATACGACTGCCATCCTCCTCGAAAGCGCCACATTCAACCCTCAGCAAATCCGCAAAACCGCAAAGCGGTTAGGTTTGTCGTCCGATGCGTCCAAGCGTTTTGAAAAGGGGAGCGATATTGCCGCTACTGCGATTGCAAGTGATCGCGCAGCCGGTTTCTTTGAAGAGACCTTTCATGCAAATGTGTATCACCCCGCCATTGACACGAACGAATTTGGGGTAAAAGAACCTGTTCTTGCGCTGGATATGCGGGATATTCGTCGGATTGCCGGCCTTACCCATATTTCTATTGAGTTGGTGATGGAGCTCCTCGAATCGATTGGCATCAGCTCCCATCGCAAGTCGACAAACGTGCTCTCCGTTCGCTTGCCTACTTTTAGGCCCGACCTGAAAGAGAGCGTAGACCTCATCGAAGAAGTCGCTCGCCTCAACGGGTATGACGACATTCCACTCAAGTTCCCTGTTTCGATCGCTATGTACGATCGCGTGGATGAGAGCCGGTATGATTTTGAACGCCGCGCCAAACTCCTGTTCTCGGACCTGGGGCTAAGAGAAACCATCCACTATAGTTTTACTTCGGAAGAAAGCTTGCGCCGCTACGGGTTGCTACACGAAAACCGCGTGGTTTTGCAAAACCCGCTGAGCGAAGAAATGAAAGTCTTGCGCACGAGCTTGTTGCCTGCGCTTTTGGACACTTACCGCTACAACCACAACCGCAGAATTGAGGACCAACGTCTCTTTGAAATCGCGAACACCTATCGGCAAGAGCCGAAAATGGAAACCAAAGTAAAGGAGACCCTACACGCTGCGGGCCTTTTATCGGGTAAACTTCTCCCAGACTCATGGTCGCGCGCGGAGACCACCGTAAATTTTTACCACGCGAAAGGGCTATTGGAGCTCGTGTTGAAACAGCTCACTACGGCTGAACTGACGTTTGAACCGCTCTCGGCGTCGAAGATCTTCCATCCCCACCGCGCTGCCGTCATCAAGCTCGGCTCACGCGAGATCGGCCATATTGGAGAAGTGCATCCCGTCATTCGCGATTCGTATTTAGAAACGACCGAACCCATCGCTCTTTTCGAGCTCAATATTGCGGCGCTCCGCAAGTTTGAACGTACGGGGATTCAATTCAAAGCCCCTTCGAAGTTTCCTCAGGTGGACTTAGACTTGGCTTTCTTGATTGATCCGGCAACTTCTTCGGGTGTCTTGCAGGAAACCATCCGTCAGTGTGGGACGCCTTTGTTGCGCGAATGCACTGTTTTTGACGTCTATGAAGGCGATCGCATCGCTGCAGGTAAACGCAGCATTGGATTCCGGTTGTCGTTTAGCTCCAATGATCGGACCTTGTTGGAATCCGAGATTTCCGAACTACGTGGCAAGATTGTCGATGCGGTAAAAGAAAAACATGGTGCCCAGCTCCGCGACGGCTGATCCGACCCAGCCTGCTCTCTCGCAATAGTCGTGCTCGCTTTCAGGAATCGCATTCAATATAATGATTGCGTACGCCAACCTTCTGACGGAGCGCAGCAAAATGAAAGACAGCCACCCTAGCGAACTTCCCAAAGACAACGACAAACAGGGTTACAAGTTTTTGTTGGACTCGCTCCGAGAGCAACTCCTCAAACCACGGCAAATTGAAGAGGCGGTGGTTGAGCAACAGCCCGAACCCGCTCCTCTAATTCAAATACCCAAAGTCGCATTTCCCGAGGGCAAAAAATACTTTCGAATTGGTGAAGTAGCCGAGCTCTTAGGAGTGGAGACTTACGTGCTGCGATATTGGGAGACGGAGTTTTCGTCCATTCGCCCCAAGAAATCGCGCAGCGGGCAGCGGGTGTACGATCGGCGTGACGTGGAAAAATTAGCGACGGTCCACCACCTGCTTCATGTTCAAAAGTTTAGCCTTCAGGGGGCAAAGCAGCGCCTCCAAGAAATGCGCAAAGCCGCACAGCAACCCCAAACCACCCCCCCGGTCGATCACAAGGTCTTGAAGGAGCTTGGCCGAGACCTGCGAAGCCTCATTGCGTGGATTCAAACTGCCTGATGGAAAGTTGATCAGACTCTCCTAGAATACACCTTTGAGCGCCTGCGAATTTAGCCTCGAACTAGGCGCACGATGTGGCTAAGCATTTGCACCCTAAGCCCCCATCGAGGTTTGCATGCGCTGGGCTATTCTTTCAGTATTCTTATTAAGTATTTCCACTTCGGCACAAAAACACCCCGACTCCGATGTCGACGTAGTGCCCAACCCGCTGTCCTTACACCCAAGCGAAATTAAGGCGATTGACCATCTCAAAGCGAGCATCAAAGAAGGTGAGACCCGCAAGCAGATGCAGATGCTCTACGACGCCATGCAGGCCGTCGTAGACAGCTACGAGCACGATTCCCAAGCTACTTTGAAGACCATCCGCGATGCGATCTCCCAGAAAAAAAACCTCATTGCTTCATACCGGTCCACCCTCAAGCTTGGCGAGCTCGCCCAAGGCACGGACGCGCTCAAAGAAAAAGTAGACCAGCTCGAGGCGCAACAAGCCCGGATCGCGGCTTTGGATCAGCAAATTGCCCAGCTCAAAAAGAAGCTAATCCACGAATTGCCCGAAGAGGCAATCCGAACGATTCACCAAGTATTTCGAAGTCCGGAAGAGCTGTTTTATGAGTTCAACTGCACTCTGAACGTCACGGAATCGGAAGGCAAGGCCTTCCGCCCCTATCGCGATACACTCAAATTTCCATTCACTCTCCGTTCGACGCCAATGCAACCCCTCGTGAAATCCCAAGCAGGCCTCGAAAGCGACTCCAAAGGTCCCCTTCTGCTTTCCTCAAAGCCGTTTAGCCAAATCGGGAAGCTAGAAAACATTCAGGGCGATCTCCAAATTATTGCGGAAGACGTGAATGGTTTTCGTTTTTCCACATTCCGCGCTTCTAAAATAGAGTTTGTCCCTTCCCACAAAAAACTAGAAATCCGAGTAAACGGGAAACCTGTTTCGCAACTAAAAACCTCAACAACAGATGAGCCCCTGGTTTACGTCAGCGAGTACGACGGGATTGATGCATTCGAGGTTCCTCAAGAGTTGGCAGATGGTTTTGATTTACTGTTCCTCGGAAAATTAAATGTAGATGCGATCACCCAATGTGAAGAAACTCAGATGAGCAAAAACGTTCGCAAGAACTTCCGCACCGCTCATGAAGCTTTGCGGAAACACCCGGAGTATAAGGCCTTGTTTACTGAAGAATCCACCGGCTCTCGCGGATTTATCCCTACCCGGGTGCCTTGGGCCAACCCCGTACCGAGGAGCCATTGAGTTAGAATGAAACCTCTGGTTCAAAACCTATCTCTGCTTCTATTTTTGGTTGTGCATGCCGGCCAGGCTTGCGCCAGCGAGCGCCCCTTTGCCATGAGCTATCTCGATTCCTATTCCAAGATGCGCGCAGATCGCCGCGGATTTGCTGCTTATGACCAAGGTCTAGTGTCACACTATGAGGAGTACCTCAAACTGCTACTCGATCGCCTGGCTATCCCCCGATTACAAAATCAGCTTTCCGCCATTCTGCGATCTAGTTCAGACCCGCACTCCGCACTCGTCGCCTTTAGACATGCCAGCGAAGTATTGCACCTACACATCCCGAACCCCCTAGAGCGAGAATTTTATTTGGAAAAGCTTGCGGAAAGTCTTAGCGCCTCGGACCTGCCGTTGCAACGGGCGGCTTTTTGGATGACCGCGTTTGCTTACTTAGCTGGACAAGATGGGTTGGCGCTTCCCCCACGAGAGAGTTTCAAGATCGAACAGGCGTTTTGGGATCACTCTGAACCGTTGCAAGTCTTGGAACAGTATCGCCAAGCACTCAGCGCACTGCCCAAAAACCCCTATTTGCACGAGAATATCTTACTCCCCCTGCGCGATCTGCACCTGGAACTCAAGCTCCCTGTCTTGACCGATGAATTGGCCCAGACGCTCCTCAAAAATCAGGCTGCGGCCGAAACGAAGGGTTTGCCAGCGCCTACTCCTAAGATATCGCCTGTGCAGAAAACTCCCGAACTCAAGACGGAAACCGCTCTTCACAAGAAGGTTGCCCTGATAGGCTTGGTTGGCGCGGTGGGTAGCGGTCTTGCTCTGCGTTTTCTTCCTCGCGGGGCCTGCGCTCGCGCTTTCAGCTGGTTTAAAAGGCCCGGACCTCAGTTGCGCCCATTCGAGTCGTCTCCTGCCCCATCCGACACTGATTCATTTTCGTTTGATGAAATCAGTGAATTCGATTCAACCTTGAAACAAAACCCTGAGTAAATTACTCAAAATCTTGGCACCTTCTTTGCTCTACAAACCATTGTCCTATGAGGACTTAGAAATTTGGAGGAGCAAAAATGAAATCCCGTAATTTATTCGCTTTGGTTTTTTCTCTGGGAATGGTTTCGGCCAACGCTTACGCCATGGAGTCAGCCACAGTAGCAGAGCATGGTGCCTCTAGCCTGCCTGTTTCTTTCCACTTGGGTGGGGGAGTTCTCCTTGAATCTGGGGCCACTTACCCCTCGCCTGTTTTTGACCTAAGCATGAATGTCGGCATCACAGAGAGTTTTTCACTTGGGATCAAAGGGAGCGTTGCGCTCCAAAACATCAGTGTGCCCGTTGTAAATGGGAGTAGCTCGTATATGGAGAATCAGCAAGTAGCAGTTTCTTACTTCGGTCTCGTCCCCAGTTGGAATGTTCGCAAAAAATCTCTCACCATGAGCGCGGGTCCCTATATTGGAGCTGCGGGCTCGCAACTTACCCTCGGCGCCTCGGGAACGCTATTATTTCACTTTAGTCATGCGGTAGGCTTTTCATTTTCTCCCACTTTTGGCCTGGTTGCCACTGGGCCGAATAAATCAACTTTTGTCTCGATTACTGGTGGAGTGGGCTTTGATATCTAAACTTAGTTAGGCTTCGTTACTAAGACCCTGCCGAGCAAACCCTCGACTTTGATCTCGCGGTTTTTGCCGGCAGGGTTTTGGATTTCAATCGAGCCACTCGCGGTTCTCCCGTTCGGAAAAAAATGCAAGGGCTTGGACCAACTCCCCGCCTCCCCTTCGAAGACGACATCTTCGGGTAAAACATGTTCACTCAGCACCAAAGCCGTGTCCGACTCTCGAATGCGATAGGTGCGTTCACCCGCTAAGTATTGAAGTTCGATTGTTTTGCCAGATTGAATCGCGCGGATTCGCGCTGCATCCGCTTTGAACTTGAGCTGCAAGGCCGCATAATCCAGCTTGCGCTTTTGCAACATCGAGTTCACCGCGGGATAGCTTAGCGCCGCAAGCCCCACCAAAATGCCCGTCACCACCACCATTTCTACCAAAGTCACCCCTTTGCGCTTGGGGGTATGTAGCGCCTGGAAGGACTTTGGGCATTGGGCGGCGCGGGATGGCCAGGCGAGCAGGAGCACACAAACCCCCACCAAAACAAACCGAAGAGCGGTACTAGGCCTGGAATTCATGACCCTTAGAGTAGCAAGCCGCACGCCAAACAAACGAAGGCTGCGAGGCACCAAAACAGGGGTGTATACAAACCAGAATACATCAGCGGCTGACTATTTAATGGGCGTAAAGTTTTCTTGAACGACAAAACTTCGTTCGATTTCTACCAAGCCGTTCCTGTTTACCCGAACGGTTTTCGCCAACAAGTCTTTCCCATCAAACCCCCACAACGAGACCTTCCAACCTTGTTTTTTTTCATCAAGCGTTTGGAGAGTTCTAATCATCTCGATCGGATTTTTTTCCGCGACGCTGAAAAAGAACCGCAAATAACTCAACACATGCCGTTTCTTCAGATGGAGTCGTTCAAAATGATTCACCAGGTAGATCTTCGCGGCCCCCGATGGCAGAACCACGATTTCGTCTCTTCCATCCAAAAAAACATAAAGCAGCGGAACCTGTGGTAGTGCGACTACGACACGAATGAGCCTGTGTTTTTTATAGAAAGGCAGCTTCTCAACAAAAACTTTGTGCGGGTACTTGGAAATAGTGTTGGCGCTAGCGGGATAGTACTGCGCCACTCGAGACAGAAGTTTGGATTCCCTCATGGCGAAAGCCTCGCCATTTTATCGGGGCGGGGGGAATTGAACCCCCGACCTCTTGCACCCCAAGCAAGCGCGCTAAACCCCTGCGCTACGCCCCGTCTGTCAGAAAGAGCCCTGGAAACTACTCCAATAAGCTCTGCGGGGCAAGAGATCCGCTGGTTTAAAGACGGGTTGGGATAGGAGAGACAGGGAAACTTCATACGACTCAGGCTCCTGGTTGAAAACCTGAGACGCATTTAAACGGATTGCTGGATATTAATGAAATGTATGGTTGTAATCCTTACAATTCACTCTGTGAATATAAGAAAAACGCCAAATTCCAGCCGGTAAACCAAAACGTCTACTTTTTGGGGCTGTCTTTAAAAAGGATTCTGGGAGAGCTCGCCTTGGCCGTCGGGGTGGCGGTCGCAGTTCGGGGACTGCCGGCTTGAACGGAAGCAAAACTTTCTAAAGCCTGCTCTGCCATCACCCAAACTTCGTTGGAACTGGTGGCCAAAGTCATATGACCCCGACAAATATCGATTTCACTCAGTTCCAATCCCCGTGTTGGCTGGTGGGGAACTTCGTTCATGGCTCTAGGGACATTGGACTGAATTCTTCTAGGCTCTACCAAAGGTGAGCGCATGGCCTTAATGGCATCCTGAACGCTCAGGAGTTTACTTCTTGCAGGAGTTTGAATTTTTTTGCCGTCTGCGACACGCAAATCTTTGTTTTTCAAAGTGCCAATCAGCCCCTCGCGACCCAAGACCGCTCTCTTGGTTTCGGCGCTCAAAGAATTCTCATCAACGCCCTTGGGGGCATCGATTTCGTTTAGCTTTTCCAAAACCGCAATCAAAGATTCCGCTTCCACGTCCTTAAACGCAGAGTTGTTCGAGGCATATTTTTCGGAGGCCGCCAAGTGCATCAAGCAAAGCAAAACCCGCGGGCCTTTATCCCGCACCTCGAATGAAGTCTTGCGGTCACCTGAGTTATAGGCAACGGAATAGCGCACTACCGTTTCGCCATTCTCCACCGTGACGGATTCGACCGAAACGAGAGTGGGTGCATCGCCCGCTAAGCTCGAAATCGCACCGAACAAAAAAATCCCTAAACAAGCAGCAGCGAATACGCTTTTCATGGGGCCCTCTCCAGTTTTAGGTGGGAAAGACTTATTTTACCAAACCTACTCCAAACCGTCCAAACTCTAAACACCGTCTAGCGCGTTACGTCATTTTGGTAAGGACTTCTCGGATCTCGCGGCAGAGAACGTGCCTGAGTCGGTGTATTCCGGAGTGGTACAGCAAATGCTCTAGGGTCCCCCGCGGCGTATCGCCGAGCGATGGTATTTTCCATCGCCTGTGTGTGGAGTGCTCTTATGAAAATTCTCCTGGTCTCGGTTATTACATTTGCAAACTTGTTTCCTGCCAAAGCTTATGCGCGAGAGTTGAATTCGCACTCCTCCACTCAGACGCGGTCGAGCGTTTCTTTGTCCGTTTCCTCTCGGCCGACGGCGGAAAGAGTTTCGAACTTAACACCCGCCGCTCCGCTGGGACTAGGGTACGGCACTTATGCTGGAGACCTGGGCTTTGGGTTCGGAAACTACGGCGGTCTCTACAACGCAAACAGCCTAGGACTCGGCTACGGAACCTACGCCGGAAACGGGTTGGGGATTCAGCCAGGATTTGGAATGGCCCCTGGACTCGGAATGCAGCCCGGACTGGGCCTAAGTCCTGCCTTCGGTGCCGGCTATGGCATGGGCTACGGATTGGGTGGCGCAGGGTACACGGGCTACGGTCTCAATGGATTTGGCGGCGCCAACCTGGGCTACGGACTCGGTGGATATGGCTTGGGGGGTTATTACGGAAACAACTACGGAGCCTTCGGCTACGGATTGGGATACGGAACTGGAATCAACGGAATGGGCTACGGCATGGGTGGCTACGGGCTCAACGGCTACGGTCTTGGGACCGGAATGGGTGGATACGGCATGGGGGGTTTTGGACTTGGGACGGGCTACGGTTACGGTGGCATGGGTTATGGCGCTGGAATGGGATTTGGAATGCCCGTTGGTGGTTACCCTGGAATGGGAATGCCCGGCTACGGAACTTGCGGCGGTGGTATGTGTGGCGGATACACAAGCTGCAGCGGCAGCATGTGCGGCGGCTCGATGACCAGTTTTTACTTTAGTCTTTACTGATTTCTAGTTTTTCAAAGTGGCTTGCGTAGGTCCATTGCCGCTCATTCCTAGCACGCGGGCTATGCAACTTTTCACTTCCGCTAGTACTATGGGCCTCCAACCAGCATGAAAGGTCCCCGCGGTATTGCGCACGTGGCGTGCAAACAACCACCGGTACTTCTCAGTGAGAGTCCGCTCTTGTTGAAGGACGCTGCGGGGATCGCGTCCGAGTTCGATGTGCGACGACTCCGCGGCCCGATACCCCTGTTTCAGAGAAATCAACCAGGGCGGGAAATCGATCACTTCTTTTTCCCAGACAAACTGCACCCAATCGGCAGTGCCCCAATATTTCTTGGTGCGGTTTAACTCCCGCGATTGAGCCAAAACCAACGATTCTAATTCTCGCTGTGCTTTTCCCAAGTTCCAAGAGTCCCATTTGTCCATCTTGGGATCGCGCAAGGCCCAGAGCGCTTCGGTGATAAAGACGGAGCTGTTGTAACCTGCGCCCACCGCTAGCTTTGCAATCTCGTCAATTTGCTTGGGCTTAAGCCATTCGACCAGCCCAAAATCGACCACTGCGACATGAAACTCCGTCGAGTTTTTCTCACGATCTACACGGGGTTTTTGAAAAAGCAGATTTCCCGAATGCAAATCGACGTGCATCAAGCCTTCCAAATCTCGCGGGCTTGTGGTGTCACTGGGCTTGGCACGTCTATTGGCCATGGGTTTGGTCATTAACTCTTCAGCAATCACATCCATCAGTACTTCCGAAACCGAATGAGGGAGTTCCGGAAACCAATTGCCGATTTCTTTGGCGCTTACAATGTCGTTCACACGTTCCATCACCATCACCTGCGAACCTGGCAAAGCGGCGAAGGCTTTTGGCACCTGAATATTCAAGTACGCATTTTCGTGTGGAGGGACTTCTACTTTAACCCGGCGGGAAAGGCGTGCTGCAGCTTCGTTTTGATTGGCCACCGTGAGATCTACACGCAATTCTTTGTGAAGATTTCCGTAAATCATGTCGACCAATTGTTCCAATCGATGCGGGGAGGGTCCAGTTCCATCGTTCTTTTTGAGCGCGTGGGCAAGCTGCCCAGAGAGCTTGTGCAAGATAGCGCGTTCGGCTTCTAGCAACTGCTCGACACCTGGTTTTAGGATTCGCACTGCAACAGGGATAACCGAACCGTCGGCGTTTTCGTAGTCGGCATAAACAAGCTGATAAAGCTTGCCCGCCTTGCCCGTGAGGCGGAGGTTTTTCAAAGGATAGTGATTGGGATCTTCGGCGATAATCCGTTCCACTTGGTCCAAAGGTACTTCGAGACCGGTGTCCCGGATTTTCTTAAACATTTCAGAAATCGACCCCGCACCGGCGAGCTCCGAAACGGTCTGGAAAAACTGCTGCGCGATCGGTGGGTAGTGTCGGAGAACAATCCCCAGCGAATGATAGTCGGTTGTGTCTACTGGCGCACGGACCAAGTCCATCATGATGTTTTTGATTACATCCGATGGTAGCAGCTTAATATATTCATCAAAGAAAACCGTAATGAGTTTTTGAATGCGGGCATCACTTTGGGCCAACCCCTGAATTTCAGGAGAACGAGAAGCTGCCGTTCCAATGCCGTAGATTTGCCCCAAGACGACCGAATGGATCTGATCGTGGAATCTTTTTAAAATGGCACGCTGGTCGGCAATGCTGGATTCGGAGATTCTCTTCAAAACCTGAACCAAGCTCTCTTCCGATTTACCAATATCGTGCGAAGTTTCTAAGGCATCTGCAGTAGCTTTCAACGCCGGCCCCACCGCCACGCCCGAAGTCACACTGGCCAGCGTCACAAGACTGAGGGGGTTTGCAGCTGTGCCCTGAGTTTTGGCCTCTTTGGGCCGTGGATTCTGTCTGTACCAGTTCTCAAGCTCCTTGCCCTTCAAATGGGCGGGCGCCTTATGCTCGGACTTTGCGACTTCAGGAGTCGCCTGCTCCCCGTTCACATGGTCAGAAAGAGCGCGCACCAGGGAGACGCCGGTGCGAGTCGTAAACAGAGCGCCGGTGACCCCAGCGAGAACGGTTCCAACAATGGTCGGCGAAAAGGCCGACTCTCCTAAGACCGAACGCAATAAATTGGTGACTCTCTCCTGGCGGTTTGCATCAAAAAGCTGCTTTTCGACGTAAAGAGGAATGTTCTTTCCAAAAGCGGCTTCCCCTTCAACGTGTACGGCTCGAGGCAACTGATCCGTTTGCATCAGGTGGAAGAGCTGGGTCATGTCCCCTCGAACGGAACCCGTGTAAACGCGCGTCGGTTCGATCAACGAAACATACTGCCCCATCGTGGAGATTGGTTTGCCAACGGGATTGTAGGGCTCGGGAGACTCATAAACTCTCACCATTTCTTTGAGGAAAGAGCCGAAATATAAAACCTGTTCGTGCTCCGGAAACGGTTTGTGATCCAGTGGCTCGATCGCCGAAGGACGCTGGAGATTGGCGCTGCCAATCAGCACCAAAAGCATCCCTTCAATAGCAGGAGGCAAACGCACAGCCGTGCGGGGATCTTCGACGCCAAGCTCGGCGCCGGAAACATCCAAAGAAGCAAACAAAAAGCACA
The DNA here is from genome assembly GCA_964611895.1 of uncultured Pseudobdellovibrionaceae bacterium. Lineage (GTDB taxonomy): Bacteria > Bdellovibrionota > FAC87 > UBA2466 > UBA2466 > JAIEOG01. Next base: position 52,495 of record CAZTDN010000011.1, on the reverse strand, counting down.
AGCTGACAAGAGCTCGGCCTAGAGAAGAGCTATATCGTTGCCCAGAGACGCCCACCTAACCCCCGTAGACTCCTACTATATGCAGACTCGAGAATTGCGGGAGTGACGCGGAAAGGCAACAGGTTTTTTGGACGGTCGAGAGATTAACGCAACGCACTATAATCATTCAAAGGATCGCAATTGCCACGGTCTGTAAAAAATACTAAGAAGCATGAAAACATTTCGCAGCCATCATCTTTGAGGGGGTTTAAGTGATTCGCATCTCTAATGCACATACGATTTTTTTATCGGCCGCGCTGGCCTCTGCACTCGGCAGCCAGCTGATGGCGAGCAGCTCACCTCTTCCCGACGCCAAACGAGCACTTCTGTGCGCGGAGCAGATTGTTGGCGGTGCAACACTCTTTATCGGATCAAAACAGCTTGTTGCTCAAAATCAGGCATTTCCATTGCCGTATATTCTAGCGAACCTCGGTCTGAAGCACTGGCTCAAAAAACCAGCTAAAACCCCCACAGGATCCGAGCTTCGAGTCCTTCACACACTCCGAATAAGCGCCTCTGGAGTTGAGGAAGAACTCAATTCACCGCTTTCGACCCTAAAAAACCCGTCTACGACTTCCACTGCATTTGTCAGCTTGGGCGAGGGGAATAGCCCACTGCTACCCTTTGTGGCCACTGCGGTCGCAGACCAAGCTCGAGTGTACGGCGTCGACACTGCTTACGGAGCCGAACAGGACTCGTATTATTATGGACGCAATTACATGCATGCGATTCAAGACGACGCCAGACGTCTCTCCGCTTTTTCGGATCAATCCACGCAGTCGGTGGTCAGCCACGGCCTGCTGTCTGAGTTAAACCGGGAAGACCGTGTCGCCGCCATTCGAGAGAGCTTTCGCATACTCGCCCCAACAGGGGTGGCCCGGCATTCGATCCTTGTACCCGATCTCGAGGTTTTGGGGCGTGATGGCGAATTTATGCAGAATCACGAAACGGCGCTCGTTGCGACAGCTACCAAACTCGTGGAAGAAGCCCTTCGAGGCGAAAGCTATCAGTTAGCGGTCGCTGTCAGCCACCCGCAGCTTGTAACTCGCGACACCAACACCCAGGGATTAAACGTCCTGTTGATGGTCCGTCGTCCAACGGATCAGCTCTTCAGCTGGGAAACGCTGTTCGGAAAATAGTTTTTATTTCGGAAGCCGATCCCAGACCATGAGGACGCCTAGTATCGGCAGATAGATAATCGAAGCAAAGAACAAACGTCGAGCGTAAGTCTTGGTTCGAAATATCGCGAGATAGACACTAAAAACAAAAAAAGCGATTCCCAGAACAAGTGCGCCGAAGAAATAGATAGAGCCGGTCAGACCCAACACGGACGGCGCCAACGACCACGGCAAAAGTACGGAGGAGTACATAAGCACTTGTTTGCTTGTCGCTGCCCCTGACGTGTCGATAACAGACAAGATGGGCAGTCCTGCACGGGCATAGTCCTCCCGGTACACCCAAGCGATCGCGAGAAAGTGGGGGATTTGCCAGAGGAATAGAATGGCAAAAAGTACCCAACCTTCCCAAGCTAGGCCGCCATAAGCGGCTGTCCAGCCCATTAAGGGTGGCATCGCGCCAGGAACGGCCCCCACCAAAGTGGAAAGTGTGGTCGTGCGCTTCATCGGAGTGTAAATCGCCACGTAAACCAAAAACGTGATCACTCCCAGCAGTGCAGTCACCCGATTTACATAATGCAAAAGCAGGAAAAAGCCCGCCAAGAGACATAGTATCCCCAGAACCAGCGCGACTTTACCGGACACCCTGCCGGTGGGGAGCGGACGATCTTGGGTACGCGGCATGAGAGCGTCAATGTCTTGCTCCATCCACTGGTTGACCGCGCCACACCCAGCTCCAATCAAAGCCGTTCCAAAAAGACTGATGAGAAAATGCCCCCAGTGCAGCGGGCCCTGATTTCCGACGCAATATCCGAGCGCCGTCATCGCCAAAGCTAGGACGCAGATGCCCGGCTTAGTCAGCTCAAGCAAATCTTGCCAAAATGCCGGAGGTTGTGTGCGAGGCGTTCGGCGTCTCATCGATGGCTCGCTTTTTCACGAGCGGGAACGGGCAAACTCGCCCACCCCAAACGAAAGCTCAACACTACCGACACGACGAGACAGAGGGCCCCTACCGCCAAATGAAGGGCCGTAATGGCCACGGGCCGCCGCAGCCAAATGGTAAGCGCCCCCAATTGGATCTGCACTGCCAAAAAGCCGATCCAAAGCACAGCCAAAAAAACACGGATGCGGTCCGTGCGTTCGCGAGAAAGTATCCGAAAGGCCAGCACCACTGCCGCAATACAAAGCGCGTAAGCAAGCAGGCGGTGAAAAAAGTGGAATGCTATTTGCGCATTCCACACAGGGGGAAAAAAGCCACCATATACGGTTGGAAAATCCGGAATCGCAAGCCCTGCATGCAAATGCCGCACGCTCGCCCCCAAGAATAGCTGGACAAAAAAACCGACCGACAAAATGAAGGAAAAACTAAAAAGGGCTCGATCCTGCGGCCGACTGCCAGGCTCTCCTGGAAACCAGCGAGGCGACGTCGCGCAAGCTATCACGGTAACAAGGCAGAAAAATGTTTGCCCTAGCATGGCGTGGGAGATGGAAACTGCCGGTGGCAGCCGCAGTAACACCGTCAATCCGCCTAGCACCGCCTGTAGAACTACCAACCCCACCGCTCCAAAGGCGAGGACCCGTACCCAAGCCCTCGGTTCGGTTTGGGCCAAGACTGCTGCCATAATGCAGGTCAGCAGAGCCACAGTTCCGGCGACCATACGGTGTCCGTGTTCGTAAAACACTCCACCAATCATCGGCGGCATCCATTGCCCGTAAGAAAGTGGCCAATCTGGGACGGACAAGCCCGAGCCTGTGCTCGTTACGAGCGCCCCCGCTATCAACAAAAACCAAGTGGCCCCGGCGGTAAGCGCCGCAAGACGATGCCCAAATAGCTGAGTCATTTGCCTATCTCCTAGGCCGGCACTTTATGCCTGGGGTGGGCCGGAGGCAACTTCCGTCTGCTTAGCGACGACGGGAACTCTACGGCCTCTGCCAAACGCTCGGGCACTAACACGTAGAATGGGCGGAGATTGTCTCCGCTTGAACTCTGATGATCGAAACAGCGCCAAAAATTTTTCCACGGGCGTAGCCGCACCGGCAGTGGCAGTGAGCTCCGCCTTGCCAGCGCCCCGCTCAACATGCGCCCTGACCATCGGGTCCAAGATGGCGTAAGGCGGCAAAGAATCCTCGTCCTTTTGGTTCGGACGCAATTCCGCCGATGGGGGACGCGTCAACACCCGCTGGGGAATTTTCTCCCCCTGCAAGTTGATCTCTCTAGCGAGGTCAAACACCTGATCTTTGGTCAGATCCCCCAGCACCCCTAATGCACCAGCAGAATCGCCATACAAGGTAGCGTAACCAGTCGCGATTTCGGATTTGTTGCTCGTATTAAGCAAGAGATACCCTCGTTCATTCGCTAGCGCCATGAGCAACGCCATGCGCAGGCGCGGTTGAAGATTCTCCTGAGTCAGAGGTGCCAGTACTTCACCGTGCTTCCTTAATTCCGCAGACGCTTCTCGAAGCACCCCAACAATAGAAAGTGTTTTTGTCTGTATGCCCAGCGCTGATGCCAACGCCAGCGCATCTTCGTTACTGGCTGCCGACGTAAACTCGCTGGGCAACAAAACTCCCAAAACCCGATCTTTGCCCAAGGCTTGTACGGCAAGCGAAGCTACAACACTGCTGTCAATACCCCCGCTAAGTCCCAGACAGACTCCCTTTGATTGGGTTTTGTCACAATAGTCTCGAATCCCCAGAACCAGAGCCTGCATCAACCAGCAAGCATCAGAAACTTGGGGGGCTGAAACCGGCTGAGTGGTTTGGGTGTCGACGAGCAGCAAGCTTTCTTCAAAATAGACCGGTTCGATCAGGCGCTTTCCTTGCGCGCTCACCGCCGAGCTACCACCGTCGAAAATCAAATCGTCGTTTGCGCCCACCTGATTGCAAAACAACAACCCAGCCCGAGTGTAACCGCTGACGCGCACAAACAATTCTTCTCGACGCGTGGGCTTGCCCAAATGAAAGGGCGAAGCGGAGAGATTGATGAGCCAGTCGACGGCGCTGTCCCGAACCGCATCCAAGGGCTGCGTCGCATAGAGCCTTTCGACAAAACGGGGAAAATTCCAAATATCTTCGCAAATCGTTACCGCAAAACGCTGGCCCCGTAGCTCAAACTCTAGGCCCGATTGGCCGGGCGCAAAATATCGTGGGTCTTCAAAGACGTCATAAGCAGGTAGCAACTGTTTGCGGTATACCGCCTCAATTGAACCATTTCGGATTAACGCTGCCGAATTGAAATACGGGTTGCCGGTAAAGGATGGGTTTTTTTCTACAAAACCCACCACAACAGCAATTGAAGAGTTCAGGTCTCGAAGACGATCTAGGCAGGCCAGGTTCTGCGCGCAAAGTCCGCCCCCGTCGAGCAAATCCATTGGAGGATAGCCTGTGATCGACAGCTCGGGAAAAACCACCAAACTCGCACCGGCCTGCTCCGCTCGACTTATAAACCGGGATATTTTTTCAGTGTTACCCGCGCAGTCGCCAAGGATCGGGTTAAGCTGGGCTAAGGCGATCTTCACATCAGTTCATTTCTTCTCCGACGTCCGACTTTTCCCCTAAGTCTGGATGCCCGGTAAAACTCTTCTCAAACTCTTCGGGAGAGATTCCCCCCTCTTCCCAAAGGCTACGCATCGCCGGCTCACGAACCCGCAACCAGTTACCCTGCTCTTCGATAATTTCTCCGGCTCCATGCACCATGGGAAAGTACCGCACAAAATCCGATTCATTGCTGCCCAAGCGCCACCGACCCAGTGCCGGAAACAGGCTCGGAAAAAAAACGGCCACACTTCCGAAAAGTAGCACAGCCACCATGCCCAAGAGTGCCCAACGAGAAACCACTGAAGGAGAAAACCGACGGCTACTCGCCTGACACGTCTCGGCGATTCGTAAAGAGGTCTCAACAGTTATCGGCCGACTTTGGATCGAATGTGCCACACTCAACGTTCGACGCAAATCCTCGTGTATTTCAGAGCATTGTTTGCAATCGGCGAGATGGTTCTTCAGCTCTTCGTGCCGAGCGTTGGGCAAGAGCCGCTCAAGATAATCCGACAGCATGCTCTGGCAAAAAAAGCAGGTTGTCACCATTTGGAGTCTCCACCTAGATGCGTGGAAAAAGATGCTTCGTGGACCGGATAGCCTTTAAGTGAATCCTTAAAATCCAGTCGACCACGGTGAAGGCGGTGTCGATAAACTCCCCAGCGCAAGCCGAGAATGCGCGCGGTTTCCTCATCTTCAAAGCGAAGAATATCTCGAAGAATGACGGGCGCTCTTAATTCGGGGTCCACACACCCTAAACGTTCTCGAACTTGTTCCCTGACTTCGCCCTCTTGATTCAAAAGGTCCGTTTCCAGCGACTTCAGAACCCGAGTATCGCGACCGGATAGAGCAGGAGAAAGGGACTGGTGCAATGCTGCTTGAACATGCGCCCAAGCAATTTGAAAGAGGTGCACCCTCAACGCCGACTTAGAAGCGTCGGGGGACAGCGGACCATAGCCCTTGTTGAACGATTCTCCGAATTCTCGGAAAACAGATAGAACGAGTTCGTCTACGGAATTATCCGAAGCTAAAAAATAAGCACAGAAATCGTATACCCGCTGATCGTTCTCTTTGATGAACTCACGCAAGTCAGGAGAGCGGTCTACCGCCTTAGTTGATGCCATAGCACCCGCTATCACAACTCTTTATCGATCGAAATTCAACTCTTCGTCGAAGTCATCAAAACGATCCAGGCTGAAGCTCTCATCCTTTGAACCGCCCGGCTGTTTGTAGCTTATGCCCGTGTCGTATTCGATACGCTCGTATTCCGACTCGAGCACATAGGCTTCTTCCGAGTTGTTCTCTGGAGTGTACTCCGCACTCGCTTTAGGACGGCGACCGCGTCGCCCAGGAGGTTTCCCCCCGAAAAGCGCCCCCTTGCGAGCTCCCCAGCCGCCCTGCGTCTTACGCTTTTCCATCGCTTCCAAAAATTTCTGAGAAATTTTTTTGGATGGACCGGCGTCCGCAGCAGGTGTGGGTGTAGGCGCCGTTTTTTCCGGCGCTGCGTCGTTTTTGCCTCGAAGCGTCAGTGCACGATCTGGCTTGCGCACTGATGCCTTTGCCTTAGTCGTCGTTTTCTCGCGTCTAGACTTAGCCAGCTTGGCCATAAGTCCCCCCCATGCCCCGTTGAAAACTGAATACCCAGGCTTCTTTTCAAGCCCGAAGCATTCCCCCTGTTCCGACTAAAAAGTAGAAAGAATAAATACTAAGGTATATTAATTGGATAATCGGTTTCTGCTTTCTTTGCAATCACAAATTCGCCGAATTTCGATTTAATTTAAAACGTTTGTACCATTTCTGGAAAGTATGCTATTGCCTGTTGTCGACTAAACCAGCTCTGTTTCACGTCGGAGCGGGCCGTCAAATTTTACCGGAGGACGAAATGGCTAAGAAGAAAAAGAAAGCGGCAAAAAAGAAAACCGCTGCGAAAAAGAAACCAGCTAAGAAAAAAGCGGCAAAAAAGAAAGCCGCTGCGAAAAAGAAGCCCGCGAAAAAAGCGGCCAAGAAAAAGGCCGCAAAACGCAAGGCTGCCCCCAAGAAGAAAGCTACCGCAGCCAAGAAAAAAGCATCGCCAGTCAAAGCACCGGCTTCTCCTTTTGCTCAGGCCGCTCGCTCGAACGAAGGACCGTCCCTTTTCTCGGTAGGCTCTGGCCTAACGGGAGTCGGCGCGACCTCGAGTTCCTTCACTTACGGCGAAGAATAGGCGCAAATTACGATGGAGTTGGGTCAGGAGCCACTAAGCTCTTTGACCCAGCACCAGCCTAAGCCTGTTTAGTGCATAAGTGCTCGCCGCATACCGATCGACTTCACGATTGCGGGTGGGTATTTGGATGCGCTCTTCACTCATGCCGCTTGGCCCAGCAACCGCCAAATAAACCGTACCCACCGGATCTTTATCCGTACCGCCCGTAGGCCCCATGTACCCTGTGATGGCCAAAGCATACTCGCAGCCACTCTTTTCTCTCAAATGCAAAGCCAGTTCGCGGGAACATCGGGCAGAAACGGCTTCAACATCGGACACCCGGACGCTCAATAAACTCGCCTTGGCGCCGGTTTGGTAAACCACCGCGCTCCCCCAAAAAACCTCTGAACTACCTGCCACACTGGTCAATCGCTGCGCTAGGACACCACCAGTGCATGACTCTGCCAGAGCGACACGCGCTCCCCGGGACTTTAGCTCCGCTATCACCAGGCTTTCGAGTTCGTGATTGTCTTCGGTAAAACTATACGGTGCCAGGAGGCTTCGAATGCGTTCCACAAACGCACTCCATTTGGACGGCAACTCACGAGCAGGCGCCTTCCAATACAAAACCAAATGGTTTTCGGGCGATTTGGTCCGATACCCTAACCACGCCCCGGCCGGCAACGCCGCTTCGACGGGGTCCATCAACCTTTGCAGTTCAGACTCGGGAATCCCCACGCACTTCCAAACGTGGGAATGGGTATAACCGCCTCCGAGGTCTGTATTGGCTTGCAGCAGCTCGGGCAACACCTCTTGGGTAAAAAGCGGCTTCATCTCGTGAGGCACCCCAGGAAGAAAGTAAAACTGGGCTTTGCCCAGAGTACAAACGAAACCAGGAGCTAGCCCAACCTTGTTGAATAACGCACGCGAACCCTTCGGCGTTTTTATTTGTTTGAGAAGTTGAGGGGTGAGCTCTCTATTGCGCTTGCGCGCAAATACTTGCAGCTGCGCCAAAGACTCGGGGTGGTCCTCTACTTCAGTCCCCAAGTGGTTGGCGACAACCAGCGCGGTCTTATCATCTGAAGTAGGCCCCAGACCGCCGAAACAGACCACAAACCGACACCGTGCGCCCAACTCTTCAAAAGCATTTCGAATAGCAGATTCGTCGTCAGGCACGACTGAACATCTGTCCAGCCTCAATCCATTCTTAAAAAGCTCAGCGGCGACATAAGCGCTATTAGTGTCTGAGATTTTTCCCGTAAGGAGCTCGTCACCAATGGCTAGGGTTTCAATTCGCATGGCTTTCGCGTCGTCGCACAATGACTTTTTTCTCAAGTCGCCGACGCTCTTCCAAACGCAAAAGATCCTCATCACGCTTACGTTTTTCGTGATCCAGCTTGATCTCTTTCATTTTTTCTAGCCACTTGCCCATATCCACGACATCGCCCACCTGAAAACGCACCATTTCTCTCAAGCAGGCAGCGGCAACGTGGAATTTTTTGTGCGCGCGGTTGCGAATTACGAAAAGCTCTGTCGCATGCGCATCCAAGCACAAATCACAAACCACCGGTTCATCCTGATAGTGCGCTCCGACGCATTCCACGGACGCACCTCCACCCAAAATCAAATGCATTCGAGTGGCCATCTGCCGGCGAAGCCGATCTTTTTCTAGCGGATCCATTGCCATAAGGGATCTCCTACCAAACCGCTGCCTTCCATGCAAATATGCAGACATGCTCAACACCCGATACTGCAATATTTTCGTAGCCCTTGGAGCTTACCTCTTTAGTTTTCAGACCGCATTCGCCGACCCGCATCGCAATGGGCTCGATTTTGGCACATCGATCTCAGGCTCGTACGAAGCGCGAAACACACTCATTCAACCAGCGGCTCTGGGTTTTGATACTGAGCTAAACGGAGCAGACTTTACCTCGTCTCTGGCCTATGGAACGAACCCCGACTCTCGTGGCGACTTTAACCTTGCAATGGCATGGGGGATGGTGGGTTTTGGCGCTGAACGCTTTGAAAGCGCGCGTTGGTCGAGGTTTCAGTTCGCCCTGGGAGCACCACTCACGCCATCTCTATTTGCGGGTGTGCGGTTGGGATTATCCCGGTTTGATTCCGGCGCTGCGATGGATTCCTGGGATCTTGGTCTGCAGTTTCGACCAACTAAACACCTCTCAGTGGGACTGCTTGCTAACGGGGTCAATACGCCAAAACTCAGCGGAAACAATCAACCGACTGAGTTTGTTGCCGCCCTTACTCTGCGACCGATTCCGCAGATCGATCTCTCAATAGACGTGTCGAATCAAAACTACTTTAGCGGCCGTTACGAAGGGCAAGGAATGCTGCACTGGAACATTGCAGAAGGTGTTCGGTTGCGGGCGGGCTACCACACCCAGTACCAATGGCTTGCGGGCGTGCAAATTCACTTTGGAAACGTCTCCTTGTTTTCAACTTTTGCTCCCCAAGCGGGCCGAAAGTTCGTGATGGGGTTTCAGTCTGGAACACGCCCATATGCTTCGGCAATCGCTCCAGCTCACTCCACCTTCGTCGCGATTGGCAGCTCTTTATCGGATGAGCGTTACTCTGGTACCCTTTTTGCGAATGCTAGACCTTCGTTGCTGGGGTTACTGCAAACCCTAGAGGGAATACGCAAAGATCCCCACACTCGGCGAGTGCTCGTACGGCTGGATACTTTTCCTCTCGGGTTGGCTTCGGCACACGAAGTTTTTTTAGCAATGCAACGTGTGCGGAAATCGGGGAAGAATATCGATGTATTTCTTTCCAATGCCGGCATCAAGGAATACCTCATCGCTTCTGCAGCTAGCACCATCCACATTGAGCCTGCAGGCGAAATCCGCTGGTTGGGACTGAAGGCTGAGCACTATTTTCTTAAAGGCACCCTCGACAAAATTGGTGTCGAAGCAGAGTTTCTTGCGGCAGGAAAATACAAGTCCGCTCCAGAAATGTTCACTCGAAAAGAGTCCTCAGAAGTTTCCCGAACTTCCACTCTGGAGGAGTTGCGGGACCTCCAAAACACTTTAATTGAGCTTTTGGTTCAAGAGCGCGGTTTCGATAAAAAGCGCTGGGCTGGTCTGCTAGATCTCGGTTTGCTCAGCGCGGAAGAGGCTAAACGCGAGGGCCTAGTAGACGGGATTCGCTCGTTCTCTGCAGTAGCAGCCAACAAATCCGATTGGGACTACCCTGCTCCTTACGCCGCCCCCAGGAAAGATCGACTCGCTCTGCCACCACGAATTGGAGTCGTTGTCGCCGCGGGTAACATTCTACCGACTAAAAACAGGTGGCTTTCGATAGCGGGGACCGATCTCGTTACTCCCCCTGCCATGAGCCAAAAACTAGCCCTAGCCAAATCGGATGCTAGAACAGCCGGAGTCGTTCTGCGCGTCGCAAGTCCAGGGGGGGAAGTTTTGGCCAGTCAAAAAATTGCTGCGGAACTTGAGATCTTAAACAAGACAAAACCCGTCACCGTCTCTATGGGCGATATCGCTGCCAGCGGCGGTTATTATATCGCGGCTCCCAGCCGACGAATTCTCGCTGGGCCCATGACACTAACGGGCTCCATCGGAGTGTTTTTGGGCAAATTCAGTTTTGCCGAACTGTTTAAGAAAATTGACTTGCACAAAGAACTTCTGACGGATGCGCCTTACCCGGGACTTTACTCAGAACACCGAGCGTGGAACGCAAAAGAACGCTTGGTCATGGAACGCCGCCTCAAGAGCTATTACTCGGACTTTCTGGCCCATGTGGGCCGATTCCGCGGCCTGGATTCGGCCCGCGTCGAATCCGTCGCTCAAGGTCGTGTCTGGACTGGAAAACAAGCCAAAAAACAAAACCTCGTGGACGAAATGGGCGGATACCAAGAAGCTATCGAAAGCGCGGCCAGCGCAGCGGGCTTAGACCCCTCCGAAGTAGAGGCATGGGAAATTGAGTCTGACTCAGGCTGGTTTGATCTGCCTAGTTTGGACGCTCTGACAAAGGCGAATCAAGCCCCGGTGGAATTGCAGCTTCTCACTTCCCCGTTTAGCAGACAGGAATTGCAGTGGTTATCAACCATAAAGGATTCTCGGTTCTTGTACCTAGCTCCGCTTTCTCCGCCGGACGCATAGCCTGTGTTAGAATAATTCCCTGTGAAGAAACGAGCTGCATTACGATCGGCCGTGTTGTTTATTGGGCTACCGGAAGACTTTCGCCGGGCCCATAATACAGCGCTCTCACATTTATCCTTGGACACCACCTGGATAGCCGGAGGCGAACTCCCTAAGGCCTCCAGCAAAATAAAAATCCTTGTGCTCGGATTGGACCATCGACTCAATCAGGCCCCGGCATACTGGGAAAAACTCCGGCATACGTTTCCGCAAGCGGATATTGTTGCCATTTCCAGCAAAAATTCGGCAGCATTTGCGATGAACTGTCTCCATGAGGGGTTTTCCGATTTTCTCGCTCAACCGGTCAGCCCGGATGAGCTGGCGCTCTGTCTCCTGCGCAGTCGTCAGCGTTTTGAAAGCATGCAAAGTGGGCCGGTTAGTGCAGATGCGGATCGCTCTTTAACCCAGATCTCTGCATGTACCTCAATATCGACTTTGCGATTGCGAACCTGCGGTGCTCTGGCCCGATTGCTCAACGCCCAGCAGGTCCAATGGCTTGCAAAAGCTCCCCGCCCGCGGAAGAAGAGTGCTGTAGTTTTGCCCTGCCGAAAAAAGAGCCACGGAGTATTTCTCATCGAGGGACTTCCCAAAAAAATAAACTCCGTCCAAAACGAACAGGCTGCAGCCTTGGTTCAACACGCCGAGCTCACTTTTCTCAACCTAAAACACGTCGAAAAACTTAAACGGCAAACGTTTATCGATGATCTGACTGGACTATACAATTACCGTTACCTGCAGTTTGCCTTAGAGGCCTCTGCTTCGGACTGGGAGCTAAACAAACATCCATTTGCAGTGCTCTTTATCGATGTGGACCGATTTAAACTGGTAAATGACCGCCACGGACATTTGGTAGGAAGCGAATTTCTAACCGCTCTGGGCAAAGTAATCAAAAATGCCGTACGTACTATTGATTGGGTTTTTCGATACGGCGGTGATGAATTCGTCATTTTGCTGCGGGAAACAGCGCCATTCAAAGCCGCACAGATAGCGGAACGTCTACGAAACCAGATCGAGAACAGAACCTTTCTCATCCGAAACACCCGACTGAAGGCCACTCTGAGCATTGGTATCGCAAGCTACCCAGAGCACACCAAGAGCGTTCAGCGCCTGATTGAGTTGGCAGACTCGGCGATGTATCAAGCCAAAAAAACCCGCAACCGGGTGTGCGTGGCACTTCCAAAACGGCCTCGACTTCAAAGACGCGCTCGTCCAGAGCCCTCTCTCTAGGCTCACGCCGATAGGGATTGAAAACAAAAGTAAAATCTGGCAAAAACTCGGCCGGAGGAACAGGTCGCATGCGCTATTTATCTTTGGGTCTTTTGCTCTTAGCAGGTGTTTTATTTCCTACGTCGGTCCAGTCAGCCATTGGACCTGATTCGTCCGCAGCTCCAGCCATCCCTTCGATCCAGCAGAACGTGCCTGCCTCTTCGACTTCTCGTCTGAAAATGGACCTTTTCGGCTGGTCAGGCAGCAACGCTTTGAGCAGGTGGGACGGGCGCAAGGCGAAAGCGGATGGCTCCCAAGGCGGGCCTATAGAGGTCAACAATCAAGTTATCCTGAGCCTTCCAGCGTTCGGTGGGTTGGATTATTCGCTGGTGACGCATTGGGTGCTTCAGCCGACTATGGGTGTTTTGGTCCGAGGCCTCGATCCTGCGGTCGGTGTGCAGGGAGTAATCTACGAAAACGGCGGTTTCTCTTATTGGGCTCGCTACCACACTGCGATTCCTGTCACCGAGTCGAGTAGAAGCAAGGGGCTAATCACGAAGCCCGAAGCAGTGAATTCTTTTTCATATCGATTCGCCGGAACTAAGATCAAGCTGGAAGCAGTGATTGTCCCGTCGATGGAAATTTTTGACAATGGCGATGCCAGCACTTTTGTTTATGCGAGCCCCCGCTTTTATTATCTGATGAACGATTCGTTCTGGTTGATGAGCATTCTGGAAACCGGGTGGACTTCGACCAAAGGACAAAATCCCTTGGTATTGGCGCAGGCCGACCCAGCCACTCTCGGTTTTGGGTTCCGCTATACTTCCGACGGTGGCAAAGGACTCTACGTTCAGCCTTTTTTGAATATTTTCCCATTTGGACAGGCTATCGCGTCGACTGCGCACTTGGGTGTCATTTTCGGCGGTCCGTTACTTTAAGGAAGGGCTGAATTGAAAATTCTCAGAGGTCTATTTAGCACTATCGCCGTTCTTGCCTTATTCGCCCCTGCGACAGGGTGGAGCGCGATCGAGGGGAGTCTTAGCGAAGAAGTCCCCGCGGCCCCGTTTTCAAGACTCGGGTTGGAACTGTATAGCTGGACCTATTCCAACCCTCTTAGCAATTGGAACGGCCGCGCGGCGACCGCGGACGGGTCTGAGGGAGATCCGGTAGAGGTTTGGAATCAGTTAACCCTGAGCACGCCCCTATTCGGAAGTCTGCATCTCGAAGTCACTCCGCAGTTTGTATTGCGGCTCGGACCATCCGAGGACAGCCGCTTTCGTTTAGAAGACCCTTCTGTCGGGGTGGAAGGCGATCTGATAGATTCCGAGGCTTTTACGCTCTGGGCGCGATATGAAGTGCTCTTACCCGTTGCGGCCGAGAGTCGTGAGAGCGGAATGCTGTTTGCTCCCCAAGCGAGTCAGACACTGGAGTGGCGAATCCCCAATACGCGATTGCGGGCGGAGCTGACTTTTATTCCGGTTCTGAAGTTCTATGCAGACGGCACTAAACTCGGGGCAGTTTATCTTAGCCCCCGTGTGTATTACAGCATTTCGGACTCGCTGGATGTTTTTTCAATCTTAGAGAGCAATTTTGAATCTCCCGAAGGCGAGCATTTTCTTCAACTCAAACTCGTAGATAGTGTGAGTGTGGGCGCTGGGGTTCGGTACCAGTCCGGGCAAGAAGGCTTTTGGGTTCAACCGTTTCTCAACGTCTACCCAAGCGGCCGCATGGCTTCGAACGCGCACCTGGGTGTATTTTTCGGCGGGCCCCTACTTTAGTTCTCTAGACGGCTGCAATCGCACGGCGACCTTGTCGATCGTTTGACCCAATGCTAGCCAGACTCCGGTAAGTTCCAACTCTAACCCCTCAACGGCGACCCGACGGAGCAGTGCTTCGCAAGGGCGGTTCTCCGACGCCGAATCCCATCCCCAAAGTACTACCTCCACCCGCTGAGGTTCCGACGACACTCGGCTAACCTGCATTTGGGAGAGCTGGCAGGCTCCGGTGTGCGGGTTTCGGAAGGTAATGCTTTGTCGCCTCTCAAAATCGATCTCAGAAAAAGTCCGCTTTTCCCCGCCGAAAGCCACGGTCTCCGCTTCGATAATCAGGCTGGCCAAGCGCGTAGTTCCCAAATTAGTCACACTTACCTCCGGCACCCCATCGAAGCTTCCGCGGATCTCATACTGAGCTATGGTCTGGAGCTCCCCTTCAAAGGGCTTGGACTCACCGCAACCTAACAAGCCCAGAATAGCCAGGCTAAATGTCACGGTAAACATTCGATAATATAGTGTTTTATGCATAGAATTGAGCGCCTCTTTCTGCCCAAGCGGGTTTAGCCTTGCGGCACCTATAACGCATGGTGTAAAACACTCCCTTCGAATCTACTTTTGGATGGGGGGATTCAATAACTGCCTCGGGCAGAGCCCTCCGGTATTTCGGTTTCATTTTTTAGGAGTGGCAATGCGCGCAAATACCCTCATGAAACTACTTCGGCGAGTTGGCGAACCCGTTAAACGGCTAAGTTTCAACCTGGTGCTAGCCTTGGTGGTTCTGCAGCTTGCGTTACCACAGGCAGCGGTTTTGGCTGCCCCACCAGAAGATTCCTCGCCGATGCCGCTCCGCGGTGATTCCGACCCAGAAATCCAAAATGCCGACCCGCATTTGCTAGAGGTCGATAACTACTTTCAGCGGCTGACCGCAAAAGGCGAGATCACCAATCCTTCCGGAGGCGCCTTGTTTGATGGGCCTCAGACCCTCGAAGTATACGACGCTATCGGAGAGGAAGATCGCGTCATTGCACAGCACTCGCTCTCTGCCATCGATACCGCTCGCGAAAAAGTCGTTTTCTTTGCGAACGAAATCGAAGTGTTCTACGACGCCACCCGAAGACGTTTGGAGTTCCAACGTTGGGTTTTTGACAAAAAACTGAACCGCCGCAAAAAAACCCACGCCCATATTTTTGGGGGAGTCCAACTCACAGGCGAAGTGGAAAAGGTCGTCGCCCGCGACAAAAACGTCACTCTGATTTCCACCTCGCATCACGGGGTTTTGGGCGGATTGACCCAAGTTTTAATGTCGGGCTTGTTCAACACTTTCATCCCTTTGACGACTTTTTATCCCGCGGCCTCAGTCGCAGGGCAGGGCGCACAGATTGTCTCTCTAGAGTTCGTAAACCCGGAATCTTCCCCTCGGGAAACTCGGGATGCAGACAACGGAATCACTCTGAAGTACGGTGAAAAGGACCTGGTGATTGAGATAGCTTCTGGCGAGCAAACTCAATCCGTCCGGTTTGACTACCGCAAAGACGTCAATGCGCGTTTGAAAGTGCACACTTTGATGGTTCTGTACTTGCTTCAAGCCGCAAGCCCAGACCTTGAACTGATTCCTCAGATCCAAGAAATCACCCAAAAAAACCGAGAGGCGCTTTTGCCTCTGCAAAAGAAGTTAGAAACTCTAGCTCTGCAAGATCCCGGCGGCCTCTCCTTAGCCACTCTACGCTCGACAGCCCATTCTATCGAGCTAGGTAAAATGGCCGGATTGCTCAAACCCAACAATAGGGGACAAGACGCGTTTGAACGGCTCGCCCAAGACCATACTTATGAGTGGCTGGCAGATGACTGGCGGCGCTTGCACGCGAAAATCGAAGAGTCGCGACGGTACGAAAAGCTCGAAGCCGCTCGGCACGGTCTCCCTGAAAACCGGATCCAGAGAACCTGGGCCGAAGTGCTTGCCTCAAACTTAGCCAATCCCGAAAAATCTGTCGCTGATACGGTCGCCGAAATCGCAAAGCACCGCGCGGACGCTTCGAGTAGCTTGACCCAAGACTTGATCTCGCTGGCCAGAAAACAACTCACTCCCGCAAAGCTGACTATTTTGGGAATGGCCGTTGCTGGGGACCTTACCAATCAGGCCACCGGCGGCAAAGTGACCGGGGCGCTCTTTTCGGTGGTTTCTAATCTGTTTGGTTGGAGCACACAAACTTGGGGAATCCGATCGCTTGTTCTGGAAACGGCTGAACATTCCGCGAATTACTTGCAGCCCTTTGCGTTTACTTCGGTTGTTGCGCTGCTCGGAACGCTATTGCTCTTTCAACCGGTGAGTTACATTCTGGCCAAGACAGTGGCCATTATCCGGGATGAGAAGAACGAAGACGGTACGCACTGGACCTCAGCTCAAGCGTTTTTTAGTTACGGCGGCCGCGTTTACGCTCACTTGACCTACCCTGTTCAACTTTTTCTTTGGAAACTTTTAGGTCAGAAGAACGTCACCACTGCTCTCGAAAACGGGGGAGGCATCTCCACGCCCGGAGCACTGCACTTGCCGTTTGTCGCAAGTGCTGCAGAGAAGGCCAAGGAAAAGATGACCCGCCACTTGGATCAAGTGGCACTACGCAAACAACGCGCTATGCTCATTGCCGCTCTGGCAGTGTCTGAAGTTCTTAAGTCGGAAGGCAAACATATCGATCCCCCGACCTTGCTCATGCTCTTGTCAGCACACGAAGCAGGAAAACTCAGCGAGTTCAATCGCCTGCTCACCGAGCTGCCGCCCAACGCGGAATGGGAAAAAATCGCTGCCTACGTGTATAAAGATCTGACTGCCTTACATGACGACGGCGTCGGCGAACTAGATGCGCAATCGATCAATGGCTACTCCCAAGCCATGGCAAAGGCGGTCTCGCATTTGGTAAAAATGAATACCCCGGCGGAAGGGCTAGCGGGTTGTTTAGCCAAAGGTGCAACGGCTTCGTGTCAATGGATCGGCCAAAAAGCCAGGCAGTTTGGCGCATGGACCAGTTCCATTGGCGGCTGGCTTGCGACCGGCGGAGCTTCTTACCATTTCTACAAAAGGTTTAGAGGATTCCGCGTGAGCCCCAACGACGTTAAAGTCGCTGATCACCAAATGCGCTACGACTATGCCGGAAGCGAAATCATGGCCGCCGCGACCGATTCGCAGCGTTTTCCAGTCGCTTTCCAGGTGGGGCATCACCTGGACAAATTGCTGGCGTCCATCGCGGATGCTGCGGAACAGGTCGGCATTTACGGCGCTCAGGGCGGTGTGGAAATCGCCATGATCAACCAAGGCGGGCTGTCCTCATTGGCAAAGCCTTCTCCGACGGTCTCGAGTTTGGCTTACCGCCGGGATCACTTGGATTATGTTCCTCCCGGTGAAGATCGCAACGAGTACCAACTGGGCAGAGGTAAACAAGACAGCGTGCTTCATAGCATCGGAACGGCTGGCGCAACACTCCTCGATCCAGAGCAAGGGTTGCCGAAAGTATTCCATACGCATTTGCGTCGTATGGACGCAACCGTCCAAGCTATCCAGGGAAAGGGACTGTTGGGTTACCTCCCCCGAGTGGCCGCGCTGATAATGATTTCGTTGGTCGCAGCCGCGCAATCTGACTCCGGACTTTCGAGCTGGGAATTGCAAGAAGTTCTCTCGGCCTCTGGTTCGGGACTCCTGAAACAAGCCAACGTATTGTTCAATAAACTCTCGTTGGTGTACGGAGCCGGTGGCCTGGCGGCTGGCTATGCGCTGATCTGGGCGCCTGTTATCTGGCTTCAGAACACGTTGGAAAATCGTGTCAAGGATTCGCGAGACCAGCTTGTGGCCGCAGATCACTTTCTGGAGCAGGGCTTGCGTAACGATGAGGCCGAGCAGATTCAAGACGGCGTAGCTATTCTGCTCACGCTCTACGATAAAAGCGGAACGGCCTTACCGTCACAGTTTGAGCTAGCTCCGAACCTTTATACATGGGAGTTGGCGCGGGAACTGGCAGAGTACGCGCAAGCCCACCCCCCTGTCGCAACGGTGATCAACCAAAAGGTCTCGATGTTTAACAATATCGCGATCGGAGCGCTTATATCGACCGTTCTAGCGCTCACATTGAGCCACGACATGTATGATCCAAAACTGGAAATCTTGCCCCAGCTGACGACATCGCTCATGGCTTTTACGGCGACTTACTTTGGGGTCAAACTCATTGGGCCTCATGCCGGTAAGCCCATACAGTTCGTCAAGTCTTGTGCGGCTGCGATTCTAGGCAAAACAAAACCGACCGAGTAAAAAACTCGGTCGGCTCTGTTGGATCTTTTTTTCTATTTGCTTACAGGTGTGAGGCCATTTCTTGTACCGCACTTGCGGCGCGTTCACGCAGGGCCTCTTCGGACTGCGCTTTGAGCTTGGTCTCAAACTCCGATGCAGGAACCAGCATCGGCTTTTTCACTTGGAACGATTGAGACATTTTGAGTTCATAGCCTGAGTCGCCATCTACGCGCATGACCTGCAGCTCACCGAACACGCCTTTGAGATAGCGGCCGTTACCGCTCGCCTCTACTGAGCTGGATTGGAACACATCACGCAATACGTTGATGCCATCCGAAGCAATGTGTGTCGTCCCGCGCGCCACAGCGCCTTCACCCATTTCAAGTGCGGTGGAGTAGGCCATGCTAGGCAAGCCCTTGTAGCTACCTTCTACGCCATTTTCCATTCGGCTATCACGCGGAAGCTGGGCAACGAGGTGGTTGCGTAGAGCCGCAATACCTCCTCCGCCTTTGCCTTCGAAATAGCAAACAATTTGCGCTTTACCGTTGAAGGAGCCTCCTTCGACTACCGGAGGAGCCACCCATCTGATGGCGCTGCAATCGTAGTCCGTGATTTGCGCGACCTGCCGGATGGAGGCATGAGTTGGATTGAACAAACCCGCTATAAAAGCGAGTATCTGCATAATGATCTGGATAATTGTTACAAAAGACATGAATCACCCCAAATAATATTCCGTTACCATTGGATAGGGTAAAGTATGCCGGGAGTTTGCCGATGAAAGATGCCGTAACTATGAAGAGCTCTGCACAAAACCGCTACTAGGTCTTGGTTCGCACTTTATTCCGACCGGAGTGCTTGGCCTGGTACAAAGCGTGATCCGCTCGGCGCACGAGTTCTTTTGCGTCGATCTTTTGGTCAGGGTCGGAAACCGCATACCCAAAGCTGCACGTCCGCTTAAGGCTGGACTTGCCGTCCGAAAACTCATGGGACTCAATCACAGAGCGCAGGCGTTCAGCAAAAGTGGCCGTACCTTCTTCGGTGGTTTCGGTCAACACGATCAAAAACTCGTCGCCCCCGTACCGGGCTGCAAAATCGACATCGCGCATATTGCGCTTGATCAACGCGCCCAATTCTTTGATCACAAAACTCCCAAACAAGTGATCATTCGTATCATTCACTTCTTTGAAGTGATCAATGTCCATCATGATGCAGGAGATTCTACGCTCATAACGCTTGGCTCGCCGCAACTCGGCTTCAATGCGCTCGTACATCGAACGCATATTAAACAGCCCCGTGATGTCATCGGTGACAGAGAGTTCTTGGAGTTTGGCGTTAGCGGCTTTGAGAGCATCGTAGAGATCTTTGATTCGAAAGCGTACTTTGACTCGAGAGATCAGCTCACCAAAACGGAATGGTTTGCGGATGTAATCGTCTGCCCCCGCCCCCAGACAATCTACAATGAGATCCTGGTCGGCGTTGGCGGAAACGAAAACCACGGCGACGTACTTATCCTGGCTTCGTAGTTTTTTCAGGGTTTCCAGGCCGTTCGTGCCGGGCATGTTGTAATCCAGCAAGACGAGTTCGGGGTGCCAGCTCTCTATCTTGGCCAATGCCTCGGCGCAGGACGATGCTTGCTCTACAGCGAATTTTTCTACGCCAAGAGCCTCGGCCATGAGCTTGAGGTTCAATGCATCATCATCGACAACCAGAATGCGCCTGCCCGTCAGGGAACGTTCGACCATGGGCTCTCTCTCCTTGCTGCCTTTGCGCTTATTCGCCTAAAAGCGACTTGCCTGGTGTTTCGGGCAACCGCGGCAGAGACGTCTCAGGGAACACCCCCGTCAGCGATTCCAGAAATGCGACGATATCACCCACCTGTTCCTCAGTTAGAGTCTTGTTGAGCTGTGTGCTCGCCATGACCCGCACCGCCTCATCGAGAGTAGGGACTTTTCCATTATGAAAATAAGGCGCCGTTAAAGCGATGTTTCGCCAGGTAGGAACTCGCCACATTCCTTTATCTTCTTCTTTCTTAGTGGCTTCAGCTCGCCCGGGATCCGCGGTCAGCGCATACTTTTTAACAAAAGAGCTTTCGGGAAAGACTGGGAATTTCTGATAAAAGCCAGTGCCTTGGGGTAGAGCCGGCCCCGCAAAGTTTGGCCCCATATGACAGGCAATACAACCCACTTCCACTACAGCCTTGTACCCCTTTTCCGCTCGGGTAGAGATCGCCTTTTTATCACCACGCAAGTACCGATCGAACGGGCTATTGGGCGTGATCAAAGTGCGCTCGTAGGCCGCAATGGCTTTGGCCAGGTTATCGATAGTCATCGCATCCTTGCCAAAAATTTTAGCAAACTGCTCCACATAACCCGGAATAGTCTTCACTCGCGCCATGACCGCGTCGTGGTTTGGCATGGCCATCTCCACCGGATTGGTCAATGGGCCCTTGGCCTGCTCTTCAAGCGATGGCGCTCGCCCATCCCAAAACTGCACGGACAAAAAGGCTGCATTCCAAACGGTAGGGGCACTTCGTCCCCCAAGTTTGCCCCCCACACCGACGGAATTGGGACGAGCGTCCGCCCCGCCGGACATCACATTATGGCAAGAATTGCACGATACAGTACCGTCTTTGGAAAGCCGTGGATCGAAATAGAGCTGCTTGCCCAAGCGGACTTTGTCGGCGGTTTGCGGGTTGTCCTTGGGTATCGGGGGATTTTTCGGAAGTGGTTGAAACGGCCCTTCAGCGCGAACGGTAGTTACCAAAACCCAGGCAAAAATGGCGACAGCAAACTTCATCCAACCCCCTTTTGGCTCAGTTCATCACCATAAGCCAAGCATTTCAAGCGCTTGTTACCATTCGGAGCTCAGGCCAAACTGGCACCACTGGTGTCCTTCACACTACCCAATACTGGGAAAAATTTTCTTACCGGTGCTTGCCAAAGCAGGCATTTCCTTTGCACAGTGAGCCTTTTGAATGGGAGGGGTCTTGCACCAAGAAAACAGAATGAAATACCAAGCGATCGTGATGGGGCTAAGTGCCTTGCTCTGCGTAGTGGGTTGCACTGGCGGTTCCCGACTGCAAAAAGACGTCTTGTTCATCGGCAACGGCGCGGAGCCTCAGGAACTCGACCCCCACATCACTTCGGGAGTTAGCGAACACCGAATTCAGCAAAATATTTTTGAGGCGTTAGTCAGCATTCATCCCGAAACCCTTGAACCCATCCCAGGGGACGCCGAGAGCTGGACACTCTCAAAAGACGGTCGCACCTATACCTTTAAGATCCGCAACGACGCTAAATGGTCCAACGGTGATGCAGTCACAGCACACGATTACGTTTATGCTTGGACGCGACTGCTCAAACCCGAAACGGCAGCGGAATATGCTTATCAGGGGTACTATTTCGTCAATGGCAAAGAATTCAACACGGGCAAAATCACAGACCCCTCAAAGCTGGGCTTCAAAGCTCTCGACGATAAAACTCTCGAGGTCATACTCGTTCACCCAACCCCTTTTTTCTTAAGCCTCCTGTACCACCATTCTTTGCTTCCCGTACACCGAAAGACCATCGAAACCCACGGCACAAAGTGGACTCGTCCTGGGAATATCGTGACCAATGGCGCTTTTGTCGTCTCTAAATGGGAAACCAACAAAAAAATCGTCATCGTGCCGAACCCTCACTTCCGCGAGCGAGACAAAATCACCTTAAAAGAGGCACATTTTCTGCCTATCGAAAACCTCGATACCGAAGAAAAGATGTTCCGAGCTGGAAAGCTCAATGTGACCTATGAAATTCCCTTGGAAAAAATCCAGAGCTGGAAAAAAGATACGTCGGGTGTCTACCTGGAATACCCGTATTTGGGGAGCTACTTTTATTGGATTAACACCAAGAAAAAACCTCTCGACGACAAACGCGTACGCAAGGCCCTGAACCTAGCGATCGATCGCAAACAGCTGGTGGACCATGTCACCCTGGGAGACCAGCTCCCGGGAACCATGTTCGTCCCCCCCGGCACCGCTGGTTACGAGCCGCCCACATCGTTACTCCCGGTCGATCTCTCTCGTGTGGAAGAAGCAAAGAAGCTGCTTGCCGAGGCCGGCTATCCGGGCGGAAAAGGCATTCCAGAGATAGAAATCCTCTACAACACGCATGAGGGGCATAAGAAAATTGCCGAAGCGTTACAACAAATGTGGAAAAAACACCTGGGTGTGAATGTTCGTCTCTATAACCAGGAATGGAAAGTCTATGTGGACTCACTCAAGCAGATGCAGTTTGGGCTAGGCCGCCAGGGATGGATTGGTGATTACAATGATCCTACGACTTTTTTGGAGCTCTTGGTGTCGGATAACGGAAACAACCGATCCGGTTGGAAAAACGCTCAATACGATACCTTGATCGAAAAAGCCGGCAAAGAATTCGACAAGAAAAAACGGCTGGGGTATTTCCGCCAAGCCGAAGAGCTCTTGCTCGAAGAATTGCCGATTATCCCGATGTACATTTACAAACGGCATTATCTCAAGACCAAGAACGTGACCGGGTGGTACTCGAATATTGAGGACCACCACCCGCTCAAGTACGTGACAGTAAACTAGAAAGAGGAACCGCCCTTGGGCATTGGGTATCTCATTCGCCGATTGATCGTCCTGGTGCCGGTGTTCTTGCTGGTGGTGACACTGGTGTTTTTTTTGATTCGTTTTGCACCCGGTGGCCCCTTTGATGGAGAAAAAAATGTTTCTCCTGAAATTCTGCGCAACCTGCAGGCCAAGTACCACATGGACGAACCCCTGACGGCTCAATACGTGCGCTACCTTGGAAATCTACTCCAAGGCGATCTGGGCCCTTCATTCAAGTACGCAAATCGCACTGTCAATGAACTCATCGCACAGGCATTTCCGGTGTCGATAGAGCTGGGGTTATTGTCATTGGGGTGGGCGTTGGTAATCGGACTGCTCGCGGGAGCAATTGCGTCGACAAAGCCAAATTCGGTTTGGGACTACGTGCCCATGTCGTTTTCACTACTGGGTATCTGTCTACCGACCTTTGTAGTGGGGCCGCTACTAGTGCTCGTGTTTGGCCTTTGGCTGGGATGGCTGCCGGTAGCAGGGTGGGATACGTGGCAAGATCGGGTGCTGCCCTCGGCCACTCTGGGATTTGCCTACGCAGCCTATATCTCCCGGCTAACTCGCGCTGGGCTCATCGAAATCCGAAGTCAGGACTTCATCCGCACAGCTAGAGCCAAGGGAGTTTCGGAGGCGAGAGTGCTGGTCTTTCATTCCCTGCGCGGAGGGTTATTGCCAGTAGTCTCCTATCTTGGCCCGGCGCTGGCCGGCATTGTCACAGGAGCGCTCGTCACTGAGACTATTTTTGATATCCCGGGGCTGGGAAGGTTTTTCATCCAAAGCGCCATCAATCGCGACTACACCGTCGTCATGGGAACATCGCTGCTCTATTTTGCATTGATATTTGCCTGCAATCTCCTGGCCGATGTTGTCTATGCGCTCATGGACCCCAGGGTGAAATATGACTAGCCTTTGGGACGAAGCACTTTGGAAAGTGCGCAAAAACCGCTTTGCCCGATTTAGTGCTTGGATCTTGGCGGCCGAAGTCGTCCTGTTTTTGCTCACACCTTGGATTGCACCCTATGGATTTGAAGTGCAAGACCTCGAAAACCGGCTCGCCATGCCATCGGCAGCGCATTGGTTTGGCACCGACACTTTGGGGCGCGATCTTTTCACTCGCATGCTCTACGGGGGGCGCATTTCGCTCTTTGTGGGAGTGGTTGCATCCTTAGTCGCCGTGGTGGTGGGAGTGGTCTACGGCGCCATCAGCGGGTTTGTCGGCGGTAGACTAGATTCCTGGATGATGCGATTGGTAGACATCCTCTACGCGGTGCCATTCTTGTTTTTGGTCATCATTCTCATGGTCTTTTTTGGGCGCAACTTTGTCCTGCTCTTCGTTGCGCTGGGACTCACCCAATGGCTCACCATGGCGCGGATTGTGCGAGGGCAGGTGCTCTCGCTCAAGCAAAAAGAGTTTGTCGAAGCGGCCCGCGCCATGGGAGTTTCGGGGCGCAGTATTCTCGCCAAGCACCTGATTCCCAACAGTCTTGGGCCCGTGATTGTGTACCTGACGCTAACGATCCCTTCAGTGATTTTAGAAGAAGCGTTCTTGAGCTTTTTGGGATTGGGAGTTCAAGCGCCCATGGCGTCCTGGGGGACCCTCATCTCCAACGGCGTGGAGGTCATGGAAATGGCACCGTGGTTGCTGCTGCTGCCCAGCCTCGCGCTATCGACCACGCTGTTCTGTTTGAATTTCCTCGGCGATGGTCTCCGAGACGCTTTGGATCCGAAAGGAGCCAGAGACTAGTGGACACAAAAAAGCCATTGCTCCGCATTCAAGATCTGCGGGCGCACTTTCACACTCGCCGCGGGATCGTCAAAGCAGTCGATGGGATTAGTTTTGATGTCGGCGAAAGTGAAACCGTCTGCTTGGTGGGAGAAAGCGGCAGTGGCAAAACCGTTTCGCAACTCAGCTACCTACGCCTGCTTCCTGAGCCGCCCTTGAAAATCGTCGGCGGTTCCGTGCACTTTCAAGACAAGAACTTGCTCGAGTTTAGCCCCTCACAAATGCGGGCCGTGCGAGGGTTTGGGATCAGCATGATTTTCCAAGAGCCAATGACCTCGCTCAACCCGTACCTTACCATTGGGAGCCAGCTCGCCGAGCCTTTGCAGGTGCATTTGAAACGCAGCAAAAAGCTTGCACTTGTAGAAGCACAGGCGGCTTTGGAACGCACCGGAATTGTCGACGCGCACCGAGCGCTGTCGCTCTACCCCCATGAATTTAGCGGTGGCATGCGCCAGCGCGTGATGATCGCCATGGCGCTCACGACCAAGCCCAAGCTGCTCATTGCCGACGAACCTACAACAGCACTGGATGTCACGGTGCAGGCGCAGATATTGACCCTGCTCAAAGACATTCAAAAAGAAACCGGCATGTCCATCTTGTTCATTACCCATGATCTCGCGGTGGTCGCTTCCCTAGCTGAACGGGTGGTGGTCATGAACTCTGGCCTGATTGTAGAGCAAGGGCCTGTGGAAGCTATTTTTTATCGCACCCAGCACCCCTATACACGCGCACTGCTCAAAGCGACTCCTCGAATGGATGGGGAAACCAAACAAGCACCCGGAGGGCCTACCGCCATGAAGACGGTTGCCAAGATCCAAGACCTGAGTGTGCAGTACCCCGTGCGTGGCGGATTTTTGGGGCTTGTCCCCAAACCTCCCTTACGGGCAGTGGATCAAGTTTCATTAGAGTTGGGCGAAGGAGAAATCCTCGGACTTGTCGGAGAGTCTGGATGTGGAAAAAGCTCACTAGGAAAAGCATTCATGCGCCTCATCGAACCCGCTGCCGGCCGCATCGAAATCGGAGGGGTAGATTTCACTTCCCTCCGAGGCGAGAAGCTGCGACAGCAGCGTGCGCAGATCCAGATGGTCTTTCAGGATCCGTACGCGTCTTTGGACCCAAGAAT
This sequence comes from uncultured Pseudobdellovibrionaceae bacterium, assembly GCA_964611895.1. GTDB lineage: Bacteria > Bdellovibrionota > FAC87 > UBA2466 > UBA2466 > JAIEOG01. Next base: position 26,678 of record CAZTDN010000011.1, on the reverse strand, counting down.
GACGGTTTTTCAGGCTCTATGTGAGCCATTGCTCGCCCACCACCGGCTGGAGAACTCGGAGCTGCAGGCACGGGCTACACAAGCCCTAGAAAGAGTGGGACTGACCGCAAAAGATTTGCAACGCTATCCGCACGAATTTTCGGGTGGACAAAGGCAACGCATTGCCATTGCGAGGGCTTTGATTCTCAAACCCAAAATCCTAGTCGCGGACGAGCCGGTTTCGTCTCTGGATGTTTCTGTGCAGGCGCAGATTTTGAACCTTTTGCTCGATATCCAAGAAGAGCTCAAACTTTCGATGGTGTTTATTTCGCATAATCTCGCTGTGGTGAAATATCTCGCCGATCGGATTGCGGTGATGTACCTGGGAAAAATAGTGGAGCTAGCCGACCAAGAAGATCTTTTTCGCTCCCCACAACACCCTTATACCCAGGCGCTATTGGCGGCCGTTCCCATTCCAGACCCTCAGCTCGAGCGCAAGCGGCAGTGCACCCCTCTTCAAGGAGAACCGCCGTCGGCCATGCGCCGGCCTGTGGGGTGCCCGTTCCAATCGCGTTGTCCGCTGGTATACGATCGGTGCCGCAATGAATCGCCCTCTCTTGAAGTGACTTCAGACAGTGGACACCGAGTGAGTTGCTTTGCCGTGGGCAAAGCGCATCACACGCTGTAGACGCGCATATTGTCACTACGACTACCAACTCCTAGACAGAGAACCCTTGGAATACACGCGCGTAGACTGTCCGTGTAATAGGGGACAGTTTACGTCACTCTTGGTACGCCATTTGCTTTTATTTTTCCCGTCCGAAGAAAAGTTTTAGCAGAGGTGATGCATGGTACTGGGAAAAGTCCTCGTCGTTGACGATGAAGAAAGCATACGCGAGTTTTTCGAAATCATGTTGAAGCGAGAAGGGTACGAAGTATCCACCGCTGCCAACGGTGCCGAAGGACTCGACCGTCTGAAAAAAGAACGGTTTGATCTGGTGATCTCGGATATTCAAATGCCTGAAATGTCCGGAATGGAACTGCTCCAAGCGGCCAAAGAAGTCGACCCAGAGCTGGTTGTGCTGATGATCACAGCCTTCGGCAACACCGAAACCGCGGTCGAAGCCATGAAGCTCGGCGCGTATGACTACGTTCAAAAACCTTTTAAAATAGATGAAGTTAAAATCATCATCCGCCAAGCACTCGAAAAACGCAGTTTGCGCATGGAAAACGCCTTGCTCAAACGCGAGCTGGGCACCAAGTACGCGTTCGACAACCTCATTGGCTCAGCCCCTCCAATGCTGCGCATTTACGAGATGGTCAAGCGTGTTGCCAATACCAAAAGCTCCGTGCTCATCACGGGAGAGAGCGGAACCGGAAAAGAATTGATCGCACGTGCGATCCATTTCAACGGGCCGTTGAAAGACTTGCCATTTGTCACGGTGAACTGTGGAGCGATCCCAGAGAACCTGATGGAAAGTGAAATGTTCGGGCACAAAAAGGGTTCTTTTACCGGTGCGATTGCCGACAAAAAGGGCCTTTTCGAAGTGGCCAACGGTGGAACGATTTTCTTGGATGAGTTGGGAGAATTGCCGCTCCCTATGCAGGTCAAGTTGCTGCGTGTGATCCAGGAAGGGACTTTCAAACGCGTTGGCGGCACCGAAGACATCACCGTGGATGTGCGAGTGATTTCGGCCACCAACAAAACCCTAGACGCCGAAGTGCGGGCGGGTCGGTTCCGAGAAGACCTTTTTTACCGCATGAACGTCATCCAGATCCATTGCCCCCCGCTGCACGAACGCCGCGAGGACGTCCCGATGCTGGCGAACCACTTTTTGGAAAAATTCGCCAAAAGCTTGGGAGTGGAAGTCAAACGCATCGGAAACGAAGCGATGGATGTCCTTAAAAAGTACCACTTTCCTGGAAACGTCCGAGAACTAGAAAACATCATCGAACGCACGGTCGCGCTGGAACCTGGAAACACGATCCTGCCCGAAAGCCTGCCGCGCCACCTGCTCGATGCGCAGCAACCTTCGGCTGGGCCGTTGGATGCGAACAAGATCGAGATATTGAGCGATCAAGGCATCGATCTCGAGAAACTCACCGCCGACTTCGAACGTACCTTGCTCACCAAAGCGTTGCAGCAGGCCGGCGGCATCAAAAAACGGGCGGCCAAACTGCTGGGCATTAGCTTTCGCAGCATGCGCTACCGTGTGGACAAGTACAGCTTGGGAGCGTTGAGCATTGATGACGATGAAGATCTCAGCGATGCCAGCGGTAGTTAAGCCTAGCGGCACGCGACGGCTAAGTTTGAAGTGACCCCAAAGTACAAACGGCCCAAGAGCAGCGATGCTCTTGGGCCGTTTGAGTTTGTAAAGCTGGCCTAAAGGCGTTTACTTGACGCCGTCCTGATAGTTGGTCAGAGTCCGAGTGTTGTTGATCGTCCAACCATCCATATCTCCACTAGCAGAGGCTCCGGGCGCAATGGCGCCGGATGCCCCTGCGGTGAAACTTCCAGCGGCCGCCGCAATGCTCCCCGCTGTTGTTGGGTAGGCACAAGTGCTTGCCGTAACATTCCCCGTTTTTATATTAATTGTACCGGTATGGTAGCTTGGAAAGGCCGTATTAAAGGGGGCAGCATTTGCTGGGACCGGCGTGGTAGCTGCGGCACAATTGGTTCCAGTGTAGAATCCCAATGTGTAGATTCCGGTTCCTCCATCCATCTCAAAACCCATTTTGTTTAGGTGGTTGCCGTAAGTGCTGTACTCCGCAAAAAACCCGGTCTCTGCAGTGTAGATGCCGCCCAAGTTTACTCGGGCTTCGGATTTTTTGGATTTTTGGATCATGCGTTTGAAGGTCGGCACGCCAATCGTCGAGAGCACGCCGATGATCGCGACAACGATGAGCAGCTCCACTAATGTGAAACCGCGTTTAGCACTTCGCTTGAAAAGTCGAATCTGCATTTTTTAATCTCCTTAAGTAGGGAGCAGGGGGTGGAAGTCCGCACAGTGAATCGAACTCCATTCATTATAGCGGGATCTGCAGCGGTTTTCCCCAAAAAAACAGGGGCTTTTCTAACCATATGGAACCAGGCTTTTTCCTAGCCGTACCGACGAGAGATTGGACACCGCCCGCGCAATAAAGTGACACTCCGTGCCGAAAAACTCAACGGAACTTCTTGGCAAACCCAGGCTTGTTTGTTTGCTTGCCCCGCGTTATCGCCAGCGCGTCTGCAGGCACATCCTGGGTGATCGTCGAACCCGAAGCAATATAACACCCCGCACCAAGGCGCACGGGAGCGACAAGCTGCGTGTCGCTGCCCACAAAAACCCGATCTTCGATAATGGTCTTGTGCTTTTTCTTGCCGTCGTAGTTGCACGTAATCAACCCACAACCTAAATTCACTTCAGCGCCGATCTCTGCATCGCCAATGTAAGACAGGTGCGAAGCTTTGGACCCTTCGCCGAGCTGGCTCGCCTTGACCTCGACAAAATTGCCGATTTTTACCTTGGGCCCCAGCACGGTATCCGGCCGCAGGTGCGCATACGGCCCAACAGTGCTCCCCGGACCAACCTGGCTCCGTTCAAGATACGAACCCTGCTTCACGTGCACACCGGCTGCGAGTTCACATCCCACCACGCGGCAGCCCGCTTCGATCACCGAGCCCCCTCCAACGACCGAATCGATCAACAGGCACCCACGCTCAATCAACACATCGGGTTCGATTTCACACAAAGCGTCGATCCAGATCGAATCCGGATCTTGTAATGTCACACCCGATAGCATCCAGGCTTCGTTCACACGACGGCGTAGCACCGCTTCTACCCGCGCCAGCGCAACGCGATCGTTGATGCCGGTCATTTCTTCACTGTCTTCCAAGCAGACGGAATTTACTTTCTTCCCTTGCTGGACCAGACTCTCCACAACGTCAGTAAGATACTGCTCTCCCTGCGCGTTGCCCTTGCCTAGCCGATGAAGTGCTGGCCAAAGAAGCTCGGAACGAAACACATACACACCCGTGTTTACTTCGCAAATCTCACGCTCCCCTGGGGAGCAATCGGCTTCTTCACGAATGCCGCACACCGCTCCCGTAGTGTCGCGCAAAATGCGGCCATAGCCCTTGGGGACTGTTACTTCCGCGGTTAATACGGCAGCTTCGCCCTCGGCTCGCAATAGAGCCTCCACAGAGCTCGGACGCAGCAGCACCACATCGCCACACAAAACCAGAACTCTCCCACCCTTTTTTTCGAGCAACGCCGCCGTCTGCAATACAGCATGCCCGGTACCATTTTGCTCTTTCTGCACTGCAAACTGCACATCGTTGTACGCCGAGCAAGCCTGACGAACTTGATCCTCACCATGGCCAACCACCACCGTCACGCTCTGAGGCGAAAGCGATCGCGCCAGGTCCAAAACGGGATGCAACATCGGACGAAACAAAACAGGGTGCAGCACTTTGGGCAGAGAGGAATGCATGCGCTTTCCTTTTCCAGCTGCCAAGACAACAACGTGAAGCGGTTCTTTCATATCGAGCGTAGGCTAACAGTAGGTGCGGGCGGTTTCAATGTCGGCACCGATTTGACGCCGCAAACTCTCCATCCCATCAAATCGCTTCTCCGCCCGAATCCAATCAAGAAACTCTACCTCAATCGTTTGGCCGTAGAGATCTTGCTTAAAGTCCAGCAGATGCGTTTCCAGAACGGGTTTGGAAGACTTTGTTTCGAATGTGGGGCGAACCCCCAGGTTAGTGACTGCGCCGATTTTTCCGCCGTTCCAGCGGACGCGGGTTGCATACACGCCCGCTTGGGGCACGACCTTTAAATCGGAAAAGTGCAGATTGGCCGTTGGAATGCCTAGCTGCTTTCCCCTGCCCTGGCCAGGGACCACCTTGCCTTCTATGGAATACGGCCGACCCAAGAGCACCGCTGCTTGGGCCACCTTTCCCTCGCGCAAGGCTCTACGGATCTCAGTGCTGCTGATGCGAGCCCCCCCTTCCACTACCGCAGGAATCACTGCTGTATGAACGCGCGCTTTACTCCCGCACCGTTGGAGAAGCACCGTATCCCCCGCTCTCTTGCTGCCAAAACGAAAATCTTCTCCAACGTGCACGCTCGAAGCCTGGAGGGCCTGAACCAAATACCTCTGGTAAAACTCTTCGGGAGACAACTCCGCCAAAGCGGAATTGAAGGGCAACACAAACAGAACGGTCGCACCGGCTTGGGCGATCAATTCGGATTTTTCGCCATCCGTAGTCAGGCGGTGCCCTGTCGAGGAACCACTGAGCACTTCCTGCGGGTGCGGCGAAAAAGTAAGCACGCATGCCGGAACCGAATGCAAACGAGCGCTTTCACAGGCTGACGCGATTAACGCCTGGTGCCCACGGTGCATGCCATCAAGGTTCCCAATAGCTACCGCGCCACCTCGGTATACGTGGCTGGGCAATCGCTGTAATTCTTCCACTGAACGGACGAGGATCATGTCGGCTTCGACTTAAGACCGGCGCTTTTTTCTGGCAGCAGTCCCTGCTTTTTTAACGACTTTGCGAATTTTCTTACGGGTTTTCTGGGCGGCTTTTTTTTCCAAATTCGCGAGAGTGCGGAAGTAGTTAAAAAGCTCGTTCAAGCCTTGATTGACTTGGGAAGAAAACTTTTCGAGTTGGGCTTTGCCCTGAGCTTTGGCGGCGAGGCTTTTGACATCAAAACCCTTTACCGCGTCGCGGACTTTGGTTTCGTAAAGACTGAGTTGCTTGGACAAGTCTTCGACTTGCTTGTCGGTCAAAAAGCGCTTGAGCTCGGATTTAATTTTATTGGAAACCATTTTCGGGTGCCTCCTTGGTACGGCGGCCCCTACTCTATAACCGAAGTCTAAAAGGCACAAAGGGTATCTGGGTTTACTATCCCTTTATAGGGGACGTATCGGTAGAAGTACCCCTTCTTGGATTCGTACATTTGAAGCTCGTTGGTCAGCGTATAGTAATAGTCAAAAGTTCCCTGATCGCCGGCTTGAACCTGCGTTCCGCCCGAAGTGTACTGAATGCGCACCATCTGAGACTGAGGGTTGGGGGACCAAACCAAAGTTTCGGCAGCCTGTTCGTACGGGGTGTTGTCGACCACAAGCTTCACATCCCCGGTATTGTTCCGGTTGAAAGTCACAATCAGAAAGTTGAAATTATCCAGTTTGGAGGCAAAGGCGGGGTCCGTAGTCGAGACCAAGCGCCATTGGGTGTCCACCATGGACTTAAACGCCATGGTCTCAGGCAGCTGGCACCGGCGCTGGCAGGCCGCGCCGGTCAAACTGAGTCCAGCAATCAGAGCCAGGCGGCCCAAAAGCATAATGCGCCTTTTAAATAGAGGTTTCATCTCATCCCTGTATTCTGCAAAGGCCGGACCGAAGAATACACCCCGTCATTTCTATTTTTATTAAATACTTTCGGTAGGTTAGGGTCCGTGCGAGAGGCGCAAAAACGCCTATTTCGTCGCTAAGCAGCAGAATACAGCCATTTAAAGCAAAGCATTTCAAACACTTGCACTGCCCAAATGTGAAACACTCTTCACGAAGCGTGTCTAAAGAATGGCGCCGCAGAATCCGTTGAAGAGGGAAGCAAGGCAAGGAAACGCGTTGCGGGTATGGCCCAAGGATCGGGTGATTTGGAGAACCCTATGGCCAAGCCGCCCAAAAACTTAGACGCGATTACCGATCCGCTCCACCAGATCTTTGAGCACTTTTTGCTCACTCGATCGTACGAGAACGCCGCTGCGTTTACCAAGCAGCTCGCTGAAACTTACGTCCACTATTTAGACTCCACAAACGCGCACATGCCCTTCGAGGCGCGCCAAACTGTCCTTGAAGACCTGGCCACCGAAGCGCACGAAATGCTGGTCAAACGCATGTACGGCTCAAACGAAGTGATCGATAGCGTGACTACTGGACAAGTCCACCAATACCGCGACGGCAAGGTCGTTGACCCACACCCGTTGAACATGCCGGAACTTTCCAAAACCGCGAGCAACGACAAAGAATAGGTTACAAACTCGCTACCGGAGCGTGGGACCAAGCTTGGTGTTGAAACAACGCTTGGTAGACGCCTTGTTTCTCCAGCAAACTCGCGTGCGTGCCCTGCTCCTGAACCACCCCACGCTCGACTACGATAATAGAATCGGCCTGTTGAATCGTCGAAAACCGGTGCGCAACGATGAGAGCAGTTCGCCCCTCAATCAACTCATCTAAAGCGGCTTGAACTGCTTTTTCAGAGCCGCTATCCAAGCTCGAAGTCGCTTCGTCCAGGATCAAAATAGGCGCAGACTTGAGAAATGCGCGGGCAATGGCAATGCGCTGTCGCTCTCCACCAGACAGGCGCATCCCACGATCCCCCAATAGAGTATGTTCTTTTTCCGGAAGTCGACTCACAAACTCACGGCAATTGGCGTGTTCTAGCGCCTGCCAAACCTCGTCGGAACTCGCTGCCGGATTTCCATATCGGACGTTTTCAAAAACGGATTCATTGAACAGAAAAACGTCTTGGGTCACGTACGAAAGCAGAGATCTCAGCTCCGCCAGATCCATGGAGCGAGTGTCTTTGCCATCGATAAGTATCTTTCCTGCCGTCGCTTCGTAGAGCCGCGGCAGCAGATTTACGATACTGGTCTTACCACCGCCACTCTGACCAACCAGAGCGAGTTTCTGACCGCACTTTAACTCAAACGAAACACCTCGCAGGGCTTCGTGTTTGCCGTAACTCAAGAAAACATTCTCGTAGCGAATGGACTTTTCGAACACAGCTTTGCGTAGCGACACAGAACGAACGGAGGGGACATCCAAAAGCTGGTAAACGCGATCGGCAGCCGCCTCCGCGGCACGCAGCTTAAGGTGGGCATTGTTCATCTGTTTGATCGGCATTTGTGCGAGTCCGAGCGCGATGACAAAACCAATGAGATCTCCCGCCGACAAAGCTCCCTCCCCCGTCTGCATCGCTCCGTAGGCGATGACCGAGGCCATCAACCCCGCTCCGATTAGCTCCACCAACGGCGTCGTGATTTCCTGAACGCGGATCGACTGGAGCGCCGTTGCAAAGTACTGTCGCTGGATGGTATTGAAACGATCGCTAAGCACTTTTTCCAAACCGAAAACCTTTACTACCCTGGAGCCAACCAGCACTTCTTGGCACAGCGAAACCAACTCTGAAAACTGTACGAGGTTTTTGGACATGTACCGTTTGACGGAAGCGCCCGACCACGAGAACAACCAGATGACGGAAGGGACAACGATGACCGTCGCCAAAGCCAAGCGCCAATCAAAATAAAACGCAGCACCAATAAGCCCCAAAAAAGTAAATGGCTCCTTGAACAAGTCCCAGATGGTATCAAATCCGCTACTGAGCTGCTGAAGGTCGTTTTGGATACTGGAAAGCATTTCACCGGTTTTAACGCGATCGAGGTGCGGCTGAGGCAAGTGTAGGTACTTGTCAAAAAGCGCTTCGCGAAAGCGGACCAAGACTTTCTCGCAAAGCGACCGCCGCAGGACATTGTAGAGGTACTTTGCTATCCCGCTGATCACAAAAATTCCAACAAGCGCGAGCGGCAACCAGGTCGGAAAGGCACTTTTTCGATCCGCCTGGAGATGGTCGATAATGAGCTGGGTGATCTTGACGCTTGCCGGTTGAACGGCCGAAATCACGAGCCCCAGGAGCAGAACTGCAGCAATCGACATTCGGTAGGGAGAAAACTCCCCCAGTAGGCGCCGTGCGGTGGAATGGGTACGGTTTTGCATCGGCCGGAGCATAGCCGAGTCTGCAGGACCACGCCAGGCCTAAGCCGTTCGACGGGTGGGCACGCCGGGGCGGGAGGCCCTTTTGGTAAAGTCACCCTTTTCCACTAGGTGAAATTCAAAAGAGCGTTCGCTTTGAATGACGGCCTCCAAACGATGAGAAATTCCCTTGAGGGGTTCGGCCAGCGTCCTCAGAACGATGAAGACCGTGCCGTTTTGAACGACGCAGATATCTGTGACTCGGATTTCTGTGGCGAATTTGGCTTCAAGCTTTTGGTTTTCAAAGTTGGACAAGGGTTTGAGGTCTTTTCGAGCGACGCTATATTTGAGGTAATAGACCGGGTCGCCCGCATCAAGTCGCTGAAAATAGTTTTGAACGCGGATGCGGGAGGCTTTTTCGAGCAAGACGATGAGAGTTGTGCAAATGATCGAAAGTCCCAGAAAAACGACAAAAGGCAGAGAAGTAAACTCCACTGCACCGGGCTGACTCAGATAGGAACAGATTCCTACGCCTACGAATTGGATGAGCCCCATCACCGACAACACATAACGCAACGGCAGATTGGATTGCACCAACCGGTGATGCAAATGCCCTTTGTCCGGCTTGAACGGCGAGCGACCGGAACTCAAACGCAGGATCAATACGGCCCCTAGATCAGAGAGTGGGACCAAGAAGCAAAGTGCAGACAAAGACACTCGTGAAAATGCCGAGGGAGAATCGAACCCCACGGACAAATGCGCAACGGCCGCGAGAAAACTAAAAAAGTAGCTCCCCACATTGCCCAAGAATCCCCCTCGCCGCATGACGTTGAGGTAGAGAAACGGGACCAGGGCTCCGGCTAGCACGCAGGAAAGGATTACGTAGGGAAACGCCGATAGATGCGCTGAGGCGGTGAAAGGTAAAATGCCGAACGCAGTTAATAATACAATCCCCGCCAACCCATCGATACCATCGATAAAGTTGACTGCATTCATGACTGTGACCACAAAAAGAGTGCCGAGTAACAGCCCGCCTACGCCAAACCGAGAACCCAACGACGTCGAAATCTGCGGATCCAAAAACACCGCTGCCGAGGCACAAACGACCTGAAAGAAAAGCTTGTCCAGGGCGGGAAGCGAACGCCTATCGTCGTAATAACCCATCACTCCGATGATGACGGCAGGAGTCACAACCCAAGGACTTACTGGAAAATAAAGGCTGATAATGCCGAGAGTCAAAAGCGCGATAACCGCAAGACTCGGACCCACAATAGGCACGTGGTCGTCAGTAAGGCCTCTGGCCTTGGGCCAGTCAATGAGTCCCAAGGCGCGTGCGAAGCGTGTGTTGAGAAACAAAAGAGGGATCACTGCGGCAAAGCCGACACTTAGGTAGATGCTTGCATCTAAATAAAAGCGAGACAGTGTCGCCATTTTTTTACTTTTAAAGAATTAGGTGGAAATAAGACGGCCTCATTATCTCTTACGAAAACCGCTTTGGCCAACGACTATTTTCGAGCTCAAAGAACGCGCGCGTTTTGATACAATGGGGCGCCACCTCGAAAGGAACGACGATTTGGCTCTGAAAAAAAAGGTCTGCTTGGGGATCAGTTACGGTCACGGGGACTCTTCTGCTGCGTTGATTGTCGACGGACATTTGGTTGCTGCCGCTGAAGAGGAACGTTTTTCGCGCATCAAGCACGATGCTGGTTTTCCGCGTCAAGCCATTCAATATTGTTTACGCCATGCAGGCCTTACAGGCCGCGATGTGTCGACGGTGGCCGTTGCCAAAGATCGACGAAAACACTTGCTCCGAAAACTCTGGCTTTTATTCACGCACCCGCAGCTCGTTGAACAAGGTGCGAGAAAGAACCGCGAAATATCTCCCTCAAAGGAGCTCTCGGCCCTAGGAATCACTTCCGCACGGGCGATGAAAATGGAGCACCATTTTGCTCATTTGTTGAGCTCACGATTTCTATCTAAGGATGAATCGACGGCGCTTATCAGTATTGATGGTTTAGGAGATTTTGTTTCTGTCGCAATGGCGCGTCCCATCAATCACTCTGTCCAAATTGTCGATCGCGTGTTTTTTCCCCACTCATTGGGATTTTTTTACACTGCAATGACACAGTACTTGGGGTTTCCACATTATGGGGATGAGTTTAAAGTCATGGGCCTTTCGAGTCTGGGCAAGAATGAATACCCTCACGCCATGCAGTCACTTGTCCGCGAGAAAGCCGATCTGGGATTTGAACTAAACCTAGAAGCATTTCCCATCCTGAAAAGCCCGATGCGCTTTTCGATCGAGAACTCTCAACCCAAGCTCAAACCTTTTTACAATACTCCGCTCTTGACTCAGATCATCGGCCTGCCGCCTCGCAAGCCTTTGGATCCGCTTTTGCCCGCACACGCAAACCTTGCTCTCTCGGTGCAATTGCGCTTTGAGGAGATAGCCAATCGACTCCTTGGACAGCTCTATGAACGTGTAAGTCTAAACTCGGTTGCGCTATCTGGCGGGTGCGCGCACAACAGTGTTTGGGTGGGAAAGATCCCGCGCCGCACGCCTTTTCAGAATGTTTTTGTCGCCCCGGCTTCGCACGATGCAGGGCTGGCTGTCGGAGCCGCCATGGGCGCGGCGAATGTAGAAGTAATGCCAGAGTCAGAACATTGGGCACTGCTGGGACCGGACATCGATGAAGTGTCCGTCACTCCCGCTCTGCCCGAGGGGCTGCAACGCGAAGATTTCACAGACGACGCTAGCCTTATCCGATGGATGGTCGAAGAACTTTCCAAAGAAAAAATAATCGGCCTGATGCAAGGGCGACTCGAGTTCGGTCCTCGGGCCCTGGGATCTCGTTCTATTCTAGCTGACCCTCGCAAGGCGGTGATGAAGCAACGCCTTAACGATCGGGTCAAACACCGAGAGCCGTTTCGTCCCTTTGCCGCTTCCGTTTTGGCCGAGCACCAAGCGCTTTGGTTCAAAAATACGTTCGAATGCCCCACGATGGAAGGCGTGTTTGAAGTCGAAGATCGGATCCGTTCCAAGATCGCCGCAGTCGTACACGCGGACGGAAGCTGCCGTATCCAAACCGTGCGAAAAGAAACGCAGCGGTTTTATTGGGAACTCATCGAAGCGTTTCGCCAAAAAACGGGCATTCCGATGCTACTCAATACATCGTTCAACGACAGTGAACCCATCGTTTGCACTCCAGCGGATGCATTGAGGTGTTTTCAAAACACGGACTTGGATTACTTAGTGATTGGTCGCAGCCTGTACTTAAAATCCGCGCAAAGCCAAACGCTAACGGCGTGATCTCGGCTTTTGTGACAACCAAAGCTGCACAGCATGGCTAACGCCCTGGTACCCGTGAGTAGGTACATTAGCGAACTGCGTTCGAACAGAGGCGGGAGCATTGTCCAGCACATAAGAGGTACCAGCCCATTCCAGTAGATCGACGTCGTTGTAGTCATTTCCGATAGCAAGCACTTCGGACGGGTCGATGCCCAATCGACTAGCTACCCAGTTTGCTCCCTTGGATTTGGAAGCGTGGGGAGAAAAGGCTTCGATCCAAAGACTCTTGCCATCCAAAGGAGAAGTCGCACGAACGACGCTGAGCTGCGGCAGTTGCTGCCGCAGGCTGAGATAGGGCAAATCAGGGTCGCCCTGCGGGGAAATCGCCAAGACCTGGCTGGCGGGGGACTGGGGGGGCCGGGTTTCCCATGGCCTTGCCCGCTCCGGGTGGAGACCCAAGCGGTGTTCAAAGTCGGGGTTGAGGACCGACCCCTTACGAAAATAGAAAGGTTGCGCGTGGGGAATGGGGTCGTGAACCATGAAGTCCAGGTCGTGGGCCAAAAACACTTCGGTGGCGGCTTCGGTTTCTTCGCTGGACAGATTGTGGTGCGCTAGAAGCTTGCCGGACTTCCAGTCTACGATTCCAGCGCCCGAAGAAAACACCAAGTAATCTATCGGAAAGTCCGAAGGCAAAACACGTTGAACTCCCCACCACGCTCGCCCGGTCGCGATCAGTCGGGGGATGCCCTGTTCGCCTAATGCGCGCAAGGTTTGGATGTCGCTTTGCGAAACGCCATGCTCGCGAAATAGCAGGGTGCCATCGAGATCCGAAACGACCATGCGTTAGTGTATCTCCCAGATAAAGTGCATGGTCTTCGTGGACTGCTCCCAAAATTTGGAAGTGGCAAAATGTTTCATCCCCGCCAGTCCTCTGCCACCCGCGCGGAGCCCCAACTGCTCCCGAACTTCTTCGTGGGCGAGTGGATCATCCTCGGAAAGAGCGTGGGGTAGGTTTGCGGGATCAAACCCCTCGCCTTCGTCTTGAACAGAGGCATACAAAACGCCCGCCCCCTCGCTCGGGCCTGAAACGAAATGCAATCGGATGCGAACGTGAGTTCCGGGGCGGCGTCTGTTTCCCCATTCGACGGCATTGAGGGCAGCTTCTTCCAAACAAAAGTGAATATTAAAGAGTATTTTCTTCCGATGGTCAGTAGAGAGTGGCAAGAGCTGGAGCCGCGCTTCAATGGCCTTCAACGCAGCTCGGGTGACTGACGAGACTTCTTCTTTGGGGAGATCGCCTGCAAAGGTGAGCAGAGCCTTGCCATCAGGCTCCCAACTCACGGTGACCCCACTGCCGGAGGGAAACGCGCGCTCGAGTTGTTTTTCTAGGATTTCGTTGGAGCACAGCCCCCAAGCGAGTGATGAAACCAGATACCCCGATACAAGTATTCCCCAAAACCGCATCGATCCCCCCATTTCGAACCCACCCAGTCGCTCCCAGCCTGGAGTACTATACATCCTGACTGAGAGTTAGGCACTAGCCTAAGCCATTGAATTCTCCACCCAAACCCAATTGTGAAGTCCGGCACACAATCGCTCTATAAAAAAGTTCGTCAACCGCACAAGAAGTTCTCAGCTGTAAACTGGCGGTATACGAATTGCATTTTCCCTTGGGTAACCCCGAGGAAGTAAAATGCCACCACTCACCGCAAACAAAGCAATCGCTGCCGTATTTCTGATTCCATTAGTAACAGCCTGTTCTGGTCAAGTCGGCTTTACCGGCTACTTGCCTTTGAATGATCAAACGTTAAACGCCGATCTCACTGTTTCGGATCCAGATGTCGAAGTCGATCCTCCAGCCCCGGGAGGCGATCCGGCTACAGTCACGCGTGCGCCGAAAGGTGCTCCCGCGTCGGTAGGGGCGTTGGACGGTTCGATGTATTCGTTTAACATTCCGTTCTCCTCAAACTCGTCGATGATAGAGTTCAATGATTTTGGTGCGGCGCTACCGGAGCACGCGGTGGTGACAAAAGTGACGGCGAGAGTGCACGAATTCGCCAAAGAAGACGGGAACCATTTTTATTTTATTCTCGACTTCGGCGTGAAAGATATTCTCGCCGAGCTCTATGACTCTGTCAGTGGCGATGCGCTCAGTCCCAACCTGGGCCAGAATCACAAAGTCGTTAGCTGGAGCGTCACCTCCGGCGTTCCGATCCCCTATCGCGAATATGTTTTATTGGAATCTGTAGACGGCAGCAGCGTCATGGACGCCGCCGTGTTGAACCAATCGACGACGGGTCTGCGACTCCAGTATCACAACCAGTTCTTCAAGAGCGATTACGCTACAGTAAGCATCGATCAGGTCGAGCTTATCATCGATTACCACTAACCGTACGCGGTACCTTTCTCGAAAAAGGTACCGCGTACCGCATTGTCTAGGTTTTGCGCGCCGGTTTGAGCACTCGCTCAGAATACATCTCTCTTCCACACCCTCCCAGCCATGGACGACTAGGCCTTCGTTTTGCACCTTCTTTGAGCCTATTTAGTGTTTGGTTGGGGGATGGGATCTTGCGCAGCGCTATCATGGCATGTCTTTTTGGGCTGATGACGTCGACGGCCTCCGCCGATTTCGGCTGGGGAATGAAAGTTTATCCGGATAAGCATTCAGCTGCTTCCGATTACTCTGAAAGCCGAGAAACCGTCGGCGCAGACCATACCTGGATCCAATCCGCCCTCGCCGCAATGGAAGCCTACTGTAAGAGGGTCACCGGCAAAGAGGTTTCACTATCGGCCAATTACTTTTTATACAGGCGCATGTCGCGTTTGATTAAGGAATTTGAAAAGGAACCGCGCAGCGACGTCCTGAACTCTCTTAATCTCGGAAACGCCACCCTAGGCTTGAACTCCGATACCGAGGAAGGAATGCAGGAACTTGTGAATGAATTCAGTAAAGGGGCAATACTGACCCAGCAAGAGTTTCAGCCTACCCAGCCGATCCACCGCGAACTCCACAAAGCGATGCCGACGATTGTAGACGACTCCGTGCAGGAGTTTCTCAAGCGCAATCCATCCATCGCCAAAAAAGACCTCCTCAGAGCCGACTCTGCGGAGACGGAGCGGCTGCACCAACACCTCAGAAAGCAGATCCCCGAAAAAGCCTGCACGACCTTGGAGTGCCTTGCCCAAGCAGCTCTCCAACGCCCGGAAGCCAGAGCTGCCGCAGCTCAAGACAGCGCCACGAACCTGAAATCCACCTCCGCCGATCTCCTGGAGTGCCTAAAAAAACCCGTCCGGATTGGGGGATACACCTTTTCCTCGGACGAAACCGAGACGAGACGCCAGAATAAACTATTTTTTGGGAGAAATTTTTTCATCGGGCCGCAGGAAATGTTGGTGCACCATATTAACGCGGGCATACCCGTGTGGTGTCGCTCAAGATACAACCGAGTCAACCGCGATTTTAATATCATTGCCTACGAGTTTCACCCCGAAACCAAAACCGTTTCTTTCACGGCACGCCACCCCAATGGCAAGAATACTTTTGAGACAAACGAAAAAAATCTCGACTGTATTCAAGTCTATTGGATTGAGCCGCAGGAGTAGCGGATGCGATGGAGGAGCGGCATCTTACTGCTCGTGATTTCGACTGGTGGTTCGGTGTGCGCTGAAATCCTCCCCTTAAAAAACTTCAATACCGTGCACCCTTCTCCCCTGATTTCGGATTTTCTTAATCAGGTTCAACCCCAGAGCAACGCACCCGCCGTACGGGCAAGTTCTATCCTCGAGCAGGTAGCAAACTCGCTAAACGAAACCCCACTACCGCAATCTGTACCACAGTATTCGTTTTCTATTGTACCCTCCCGAAACGAAAATTTTTCCTCTCCGATGTCGGTACTGGAAGTGGCGGCACAATCACTCAACGCCTCCCCTCGAGAGGATCGCCTCTCGGGTGTGCTGGCACAGATCCAAGACGTGCTTCAAAACCACCCATTTCCGACGTTTGCGACCGAGGAACCTCACCAAAAAGTCGTTATGAGCGGTCGTTGGTCGATTCGGTTTGCTGAGCTTCACACCCGAGCAGAAAAGGAATGGGCTGCGGCTCATCAAAAGAAGATTGAAAACATTCTTTTGGAAAACTTTGAAGTGACCGCCAACGGGGCAAGAGTTTTACCGATTGCGGGAGCGGCTATTGAGCAGAAAACGCCAGCGATTGAGGAGTACCGAAGGGCGCTTCAAGACTATGCAGACTTTTATAAGCGCGTGAGTTGGCACCTTCAAGAGGGAGATCCGCTGACCGGCGACCGAGACCCTTTTGCCCTGCGCGAACATTTACATGAGTATGTTCCGCTCACCGCGCGGGTGAAAAAGGGCATTGAAAGAACCCGCCAGCTCGCACTGCAAACGGCTGTAATTGAGCAAAACACGGGTCGCCACCTGAGTGAGGTCAGAATGCCAGAGACTGGTGAACTCTTACACGCTTGGCTGGACCACTATGTCGAAAAAATCGCCTCTCCAGACGAATCCGATTTGCAGCAGGCAAAAAACCTGCTCGAGAAAAATATCGCTGATTTTGAGGATCAGGTTCTGCGGGCAGAAAAACGATTTGAGGAAGAAAGAAGGGACGTCATCGCATTAATAGCTGCGCGAAACCCACCTACGCACATGAAAAACGGATGGGACACCCTAGCTCTCTACCACCTGTCTCCAACAAGAGTGGGGGCAGCCGCGGGTGTTCTTGCTGGTGCTTTCTTGGCGCACCGGAAACACTACAGAATCCCAGCTCGGCGTGCGCAAATACTGAAGGCGGCGCACACGGACCGGTGGGATACGCGTTGCGTGCTGGCGTTTAGAACATTGGGTAACGGTCGCTCTGAGCTGGTGGCTCGGGTACCCGAGGATCATTCCAGCTTAGCAGGAATTAAACAGCCTTTTCACACGCGCTCGGAGTTTCCGGACGCTGCGGTCTATTCGCAGCTGGAGGGCGATGCGCAGGCTGGTCGACCTGTTTACCAGGGGATGACCTCATTGCCCTCGGTGAGGAGCATTTCGTTGGGACATGGAAAGCGCTACTATGACATCGCGGACGGGGAGTTGCGGCTCACGCCTCGTTCCGCCGCGAACACGACCCTGGTGCAGATTCCCCACCCCACCAAACCGAGCGAGTGGATAACTTTGGATGAGGCAACAGTAGAAGCGATGCGCGGCTATGACGATGGTAGAGAACCCAGTGTCGCGGCTGACGAAAACGGCGGCTTCGTTCTTCCGCTGAGTAAAGGTGCTTCATCGATAAAATCTGTTGGCAAATCCTTGGCAAGCCCTCTGCTTGCGATGGTTCCGCAGGGTTTTGAACTCCCGGGTTTCGAAAAGCAATGGCGACCGGACCGTCGGGTGCTGTCTTTCACCCGAAAGTCTGATGGTTTTCAGCTGGTGTTTGATCTAGTGAGCGGCGACATGATGCTCCGGCTGCACGCTGGTCTCGGCAACACGGGAATCACCAAACCATTCGTCGAGCGCTGGAGCACCTGGCAATCCGAACGCTTGCTGGAGAATCCAGAGGGCTTTGATGCATATTTAGATCAGCTCAATCAATGAGCACAAAATACCCGCCCTTGGCATCTCGGTGAATGGCCATATGAGGATATTCAGAAAAGAGTGCATTTTTTTCTTCGTCGACCTTGGAGTCTTCGATAAGCGTTGCGATGAGTTCGTCCACCGACTTCCCCGAGTAGTAGGCGCCTCGAAGGGGCTTTAGCAGATACTCACTAGGTTCGGAGAACTGGCTATTGGATTTCCAGCGGGAGAGTTGGTTGGCATAACCAGAACTCCAGACGTAAGGAGTGAGTTTTTTCTCCTGGCGCAGGGTATTTATCCGCTCCAACACCTCTATATCGGCCAGAGAAATCGGCAAGCGGCCATCCGGAAACACGCGCTTCGCCAAAGCTTTGCATTGCCCGCAAGTTCCCAACTCTTGAAACAAACCAAACTCGGCGCTGGTTTCGTAGCTCCCGGTACTGAGGAGCTTGGCTTTAGTAGCGCCTTTAATATTGATAAAATCTAAAGAGGCAAACGAAGCTTTGGTTACGCTCAGACGCGTGCCGATACCTTCTTGAATGACATACACGTCCTGAAAATCTTTGAGTTCCAGAGGCTCCACCGAGTTGTAAAATCGCTTTTTAGGCGGCATAGGGTCTGCGGCACCGTCCTTTGAGTGGAATGGAAAACGCACCGAATTCGAGAACTTCTCGCCATTATAAAAAAAGACATTGGCGGTGTCGGGAGTCGTGACATAGGTGAAATGGTAAGTCCCTTCTTTCTCCCCCCGCGCGACGTAGAAGCCCAGGTCCAACTCCTGAGCCTTCACTGTCCCCCCCGCTAAAACCAGCAGACCTAAACCCAAGACATAAGCACGTTTCATGGTTTCTCCACCTAATAAGGGCCTCAAAATGGCCAGGGGACTGATAGCACAAGGCCAGCAAAAAAGGTAAACTAAGGTTAGCTGAGGTGGGTGTGCCCGTGCTTTTCTTCTTGATATTTCAACAGGTTCTGTACGCAGCCCCACCTGTCTCGGGTCCCATTCTCGAAATGAAGTCTCCCTGTCCCACGGAGTACTCCAACCTAGTTGAACACCCCCACCGGGCCAGCCTGCCCCAGGAGCTCACGCAGATAGAAACTGAGGCACTTCGGGATATGCTTGGCTCCCTTTTGCAGAAATTTTCTGAACTGACCGAAGCTCAGGTGCGTTTGGACCCGGACGGCAAGATTACCGAAGCGTTGAAGGAGATTTACCCAGAGGGCGGCCTGACACCAAGGGCCCTAGCCGATCTTGCCACCGACCGGTTCGGAAGCTGGAATTATGCCGTCTTGGCTGCCTCTCAAACAAATCCGCAACAAGGCCGCACCCAAAGGTGGGATGAGGTTACTGTGCTGCGGGCTCTGAGCTACCTCCGTCGTCAAAATGTTCCCCTAAACGCCGTATATTTAAGGGGTGGAGGAGAAGAAAAAATCTCTCAGCTGCTCGGGCAGATAGGTATTAATGCAGGGGGATCGGCTTTAGTTGCAGCTGCTCGTCGACATTTGGGATCCTTGGAAAAAGCGATCGAGCGAGAAGGCAAATACAAAGGGATTCGACAAGCTTGGAACAGGGACCTCATCCTAAGAGCTATAGACTATCTTCATCAACAAGGCCTGCCGCTCAACCACACATACATGATGGGAGACGGGTCCGAAACTATTCGAAAGAGACTCAAGGAGATTGGAATTGATGCAAGCGGTGTGGCGCTGAGAAATGTGTCTTTTTCATATTTCGGATCTTGGGAGAACGCGCTTGCTGCAAGGGGCCTCAAGGACAGGCTTCATCAAACGTGGGATGCAGACCTCGTTCTAAAAGCCATTGAGCACCTTAACCAAAAAGGAATTCCCCTCAATGACAAATATGTAGTCGGCGAAGGTTCTGAAATCATCCGAAAAGAGTTGAGAGACATCGGTATCGATGCAAGTGGGATGGCGCTAAGAAATGCAGCTTCTCAACATCTTGGATCGTGGAAGAATGCACTGGATAAAAAACAGATCAAGGACAGGCTTAGGCAGAACTGGGACCCTGCACTTGTTCTCAAAGGTTTGGCGCATCTTGAGCAGAAAGGCTTTCAGCTTGATGCTACTTACGCGAGAGGGAAAGGAAGCGAGGCCATTCGAGAGGCGCTCAATGAAATTGGAATCCAAGCCAATGGTCGAAACCTCAGAGAAGCGGCCGAAAAAAATTTTGGCTCGTGGGAGTATGCACTTCTGGCTTTGCCCAAGAAAACCCCCATACCGGAGTCGGAAATTAAATGGGATGAGCCCACGATACTAAGGGCGCTTACCTATCTAAAAGTGAGGAAAAGTCGATTAAACAGTAGGTATATGCAAAAAGAAGGAAGCGAGAAAACTCGCCACCTTTTGAAGGAAATACAGATTGATGCAAGTGGGGTTGCTCTTGAGCAAGCGGCTCGCCGCAGATATGGCTCATGGGATTCTGCTCTTCAAGCTGCCAAGATGAATCCTCAGTGGCTCCACGCTAATAAGCAGCCTTTGACCAGCGAGGAAATCGCTCTGGGCTTAAAGCGAATGCATGCGAAGTCCCTGCCTCTCAATGCTCGTGCAGTGAAACTAAGTGGCTCAGAAGAATACGGGAAGGCCCTTGGGGAAGCCGGGCTCAGAGAGTTTGGGGGAAGGCCTTTTTATGACCGCGCCATTCTTCTATACGGTTCTTGGGACAATGCTCTGCGGGCAGCAGGCCTGGACCCTTGGGAGATTCGCCTGAAAAACCCTTGGGTGCTTCGGCTATCCAGCATGCCTAATCTACCCATGAAAGGCGGAAAAGGTACACCAACGCTTCATATTGTCGGCAAGCATTCGAGTCCTCCTGAAGCACACGCACAGAGTCGAGAAGTCTGGCAGGGAGTCCGCACTCTGCGCGATGGATACCAGCCAGAAAAACAAAAACTGATGGACAGGGTAATGGGATTTGTCGAATTGCACGAACGTTTACCGACTGCAGAAGAGATCTCCGCGCAGCCGGATGAGTTCGAGGAATTGATTGGAGATTTACGCGGGGAATTGGCTAAATTCTCGAATTAGAGCACCTGTCAAGCGCACGAATCCGCCTCCCCCCGGAAATTGGGGGGCGATGGCCTGTGTTTTTTTGGGTTTGTGAGCGGGTTGTGATCTTGGAGCGCCGCCAACCCTGGGGGCTCCTGAGACCACATGCTCTTGCAATGGATATAGTACCAGGGGAACTTATCGCCGCGTGCCATGACTGGCCTTTGTCAAAGCCAGTAGCTTCTGGAGAGGGGAAGAATGTATCTTTGGGTTTCAATTGCACTTTTGGGAGTCCTCTCGTCCTGCGGAAGGTCCAGTAGAGATTTGAATCAAGGTTCCCACGAGAAGCCTGAGAGCATCCGGATTCAAATCGGAGAGTTTCAGGCTCGTGGAATTTGGACCCAGGGTGGAAACGCCATGCCGGCCATTTTAATGCTACCGGGATCAGGGGCACAGGGACCGGAAGAGCGAGTACCGGCTAACACAACGGAGGATGGGGCCGAGCACTCCATTTTTGATCAGCTGGCAAAGCCCTTTATCGACGCCGGAATTCATGTCCTCCAATTGGGTAAGCCGGGAGTGGATTTCTTTTCGACGTGGGATAGCCTTTTCTACGACAAAGCCATGTATCAGAGTCTCGGTTGGGCCGATCTGATTACCAACGCTCGAGCGGGTTTGGATTTTCTTCAAACCCAGCCCAACGTGGATCGAGAGCGAATTTATATCCTGGGACATTCGGAAGGAACTCAGCTTGCCGTCGATGCGGCCACGGATCGAAAAATAAAAGGACTCATATTGCTCGGCTATTCAGGCGAGGACCTGCTGACTACCGTTTCCTGGCAAATGTTCGAACGCGAGATTGATTCTTTTCTCAAGCCAGACGTGGATGCCGATAAGGATGGATTCATTTCTCGTTCCGAAGCAGAAAAATGGAAAGAGTTCCGTTGGCCATGGCTTCCTGGACAGGACAAAGTCTCGATCGAAGAAGTTGCGAAGTTCTTGAGGGCAGACCACTCAAGGAAATCATTTGTCGAAAAGCTAAAGACTTCCGTGTTCTGTTCTGATGGTCATTGCGATAGCGGGCCCATATACGCGAGGACGGTATCCTTTCCTGGAGATTTGCATGTATTCACCGGCGAGCTTGATATGCAAACCCGTGCTAGCGAGGCTCGCCGATTGAAGGAGCTTTGCTTAAAGGAAAAGAAAACCAACTGCGAGGTCGAAATTATAAGCGGCTTGCAGCATGCCTTCAGTCAGCCCAAGCCCCCTCGGAAACATCCTCTGTTGGACATCACTCTCGGCCCGGTTTCGACGGAGTTCCAACGTCGCTTACGGGAACTTGCGGAGTCACTTCTATAAAGCACGTTTCAAGAACTGCTCAATCGCTTCTCTGATCAGTTTTTGATAGTTGATTCCCCGTTGCTTTGCTGCCAACTGCACTGCATCCAGGAGCTCGTTAGACACTCGAAGCGTGATGCTCTTATCTTTAGGAGCGAATTCAAAAGAAGTCAGAGCAGAGTTCTCCGGCGAAAGATAATCGGAAAGATCTTTCTACAGCAGATTCTTCGCTGCCCGATCACTCTTCATCTTTGGCCAACGCTTGCTCATACTTTTTGTCAGTCCGTGCGAAGAACTGCTTAAATCGCCTTGCGATACTTTTTCCAAACACGCTCTACATTTTCTTTGAGGGTGATCCTGGAGCGCCGCCAACCCTGGGGCTACGGATAGGTGGGATAAAAGACCATTTCCGGCTAGCGGATAATCACCGTAACTAAATTTATAACTAACAAACACCGCGTCAAAAAAGCTAATTACCCCCTAACGCCCCTGGACGTTCTATATACGGATTTAAGGCCTGTAAACTGTCCGAGAGAGGGGTAATTCGCACCAGACGGGGGCAATTACTTCCCTAATCCTTCTTTGGTGTTGAGGTATTTTAGAATGAGGTACTGATCGAATTCTCGGATTTCGGGAGGAAGATCTTCATTTCTCGGCATACGCTCTTCAAAGGTTTCTTGAGGACTTGCGTAGCTGGCACCATCCTGTGCTACGGGGAGCTCCCCCAATTTGGTTTCGATCTGTCGGATAAGTTCACGGGTCTTGTCGTTGGCAGGTAGGCGATAGCTATTGAGTTGAGGCATTTCTGGGCCCAGAAACTCGCGGAAGATCGATCTTCGATAAAGTCCAATTAGCGTTTCGTTCTCGATTGCAAAGCGTTTACTTTCTTGTTCAAGGACGACAGTCTTCTTTTGCATTTCTTGCTCTCGAACGACTAATTCTTTCTCGGCACGCTCAATCTCCTTCAGTTGTTCGCGAATGGGCGTGATTTCCTTTAGGTACTCTTCTTTTGAAATGCGCCCCGCCGAACGGGCAATGCTTAAGTCTGTACTTTTTTCGGAGAGGGGCAACCTTCGGGCGCTCAGGTCACTCTCAATCTTCTTTTTTTCTTTGTTGAAGGCTTGCAAGTTTTTAAGGTGTTCTGCTGCTTTTGATTGAATCTGCCTATAGGACTCAAACTTCTCCGAATAGTGCTTTCTAAGCTGGTCGGGCGTTTCAACTTTGGGGTACTTGGATAAGTTCGGGCTCCGAACAACCGGCGTGATTATCACTCCGGACGGAGGCGGGCCTCCGCTCTGCCCATGATCCGAACGATGCTCTGTCCAACAGATTGAACACAAGAGACATAGGCCGAGGTATGTTCGAATAGTCAGCACGTTTGCTCGCACAGTAGCACCGGCGCGCATCCATGGAAAGTGTCGCTTAGAAGGGTTGCGGCTTGAAAAAAAACGAATACTTTTTATAATTTCCGGGAGGAACGCGATGAGCCGGATACTTCTTGGACTACTATTCTGTGCTTGCTTCCAGCTTCAGGCGGCCGAGTTCGAAATTCCGTATAGAGATCCTATAGGGGCCTCTGAGCGACTCTAAGACGCACCGCAGGCTTCATTGGCGATAACTAAGCTTATAACGAATACCCGGGCCTCTTTTCAAAATGGTGGGTTAAAAGTCCTATCCGTCCGGTGACTCGACTCAGTTCCTCGTAGTTTACCTTTTCAATGAAGGCGCCCATGTTTTCCAACCCGCGGGCCAGGGAAACTACATCGATCTCTGGATTACGGGAAATGCGATTTACCAAAACCTGCAAAACGGGTGGACAAAACTCACATGCGATTTGGGCACTTTAAAACAACGCCGCGATGCAAGTTATAAAAACTACCTATCCAATGCGACTCAATACTGGGGTGTATATTACAAAACCCAGTACCTCGTAGACGATCGCCTGCTCACAGCTTGCAAAGCTTCGGCTTTGGGTAACTGAAACCTGGCTCCCCTCGTAGGCTGGAAAGCCTATGAGGGGATTTCTATGTTTTAGTCGCTCCCCCCAAGAATACACCCGCTTTTTCCAGCCTGTTTAGGCACGCGGCTTTGGCGTGTGCTTTGCTTCTCTATTAGGCATCAGAACGAATAGAGGGTGATGCTGAGAAATACCTACATCTTTCGGATTTTGGTGCTGGTGTCCTTATTGGGTGCCTTCTCGCCGATCCACGCCGAAACCGACGAGGTTTCCATCGATGTGCTTCCGATGGAAGACGCGCCCGTTCAAATTCCCGGCGCGCATAGTGAACTCACGATCAGTTTATTTGATTCGTCGGACGCCCAGGGAAGAAAAGCAGCCGTCGCCAAGGTTTTAGATCAAGCAAAGCAAGACGGCACTCCTATTGATGTCATTTGCGAGGGAGTGAGCTGTGAAAGCCTTTTGGAGCTCGATCGCAATCGCCCACCTGCTGGATCGATTGAGATTATAAAAAAACCGCGCAGGTTTTTACCTAAAATCCCGTACAAAGTGACGCATACTCTGGTCCGCTCGATAGGTAGCGGCGTCCCCTATGCGACAACGCTTATTCTATCGGAAGGCGCAAACTGGCGTCAGGCAGTGGTGGCAGGAACCGTAGCTGCCGCGTGGTCTATTGGGATGCAGGGTTTTAATGACTCCTACTTAACTTGGCTCAATAAGAGAGGGTTCTTTAAAATCGATCGGAACGCCAACTCTACGGTGCTCGGATCGCTTGGAAAAAAAGCGGTTTCTTCAGGCGTCTACGGTCTTTTGATGCACGGGACACTGACCGGTGTCGGTTTGATTGCAAACCCTTACACGATCGCAGAAGGGATCAAGATTGCGAGCTCGGTGGGAAAAAGCCTTTTTGCTCAGACTTCTTGGCAACGCCTAAATAAAGTCTGGACGGATCGCGCAATCAAACGCAATCCTGAGCAAACCGCCCGGTATAAAAGAAATTCCTCCCGCGGGTCGCTAGTGCAATCTATGCTGAATTCCATCGGAAACGCGCTCAATATGACCGGAAGCCCCGTAGGCGATATAGTCTCCGGCGCAATGGGGATAACGGGGATGGCAACTCAGTTACGAGATTGGCGAGTAAACAGAGCTCCTGCTTCCGATGGTGCAAACAGCCGAAAACGCTGCAACTCTGGATTCGCAGGACTCCACTTAACGAAGTTACCCGACTAGAAACAATCCCTGCCGAAAGGTTTTTGCGTCAACTTCTTCAGAACGGCTTTTTTGTCTGGTGGAAAAAGATCCGTTCGGCCTTTTATGTCAGTAACATCGACTTCCCACCAGAGATAGGCTGCGAGGAAGTTCTCGTCCCTGTCAGTGATGCGCAGAGTGCTCATGTCTATGACAATTCCATCGGATTTAGCGATCGCCTGAAATATTTTCGAAACTGCGGTTCGGCAACCCGCAACATAAGCGGGTTCTTTTTGAGGAGTGGCTGATCTCAACTGTAAGCAAGTGGATAGACTCGCATTCGTAGTTCTGCGTTTACACCGTATAGAGATCCTATAGGGGCCTCTGAGCGACTCTAAGACGCACCGCAGGCTTCATTGGCGATAACTAAGCTTATAACGAATACCCGGGCCTCTTTTCAAAATGGTGGGTTAAAAGTCCTATCCGTCGGTAGTATACCCCTTGGATATGACAGAAATCCCAAACACAAAGGCGAACTGATTCCAAATCCCGGTGAAGCTAAACAAGTGAAGGAGATTTTTGAAACTTTCATGAAGGTCAAGTCGGTTAGGAAAACCTGCATGGAATTATCAAAGTGCGGGATTTTCTCGAAGCGCTACGTGAATCGAAATGGTATTGAAAAAGGTGGCGGGCACTTTACAACAATGAGTCTTCAGAGGATTCTAACCAACCGCGCTTACATCGGTATCCGGGAAATTGGCGTTAAGAAAGGTGACATCGAAGTTGTAAAAGCGAGTTGGCCGGCCATTATTGATTTGGAATTGTTTATTCGAGCGCAGGAACGTCTCAAACTCAACAGAAACAAATACAAACCTGCAGAATGGAAAACTTACCCATTCCCATTGACTGAGATTTTAGTCTGCGGAGAATGCGGAAAACATTTAGGTGGGAAGTCGGGGCATGGGAATAATGGCAAGCACTATTATTACGGTCATCCACGACAACTTAACTCCGATGGCGTAACGCATCTGAAACGTTGCCAGCTAGAAAACATTCGAGCTCCACGAATTGAATACATTTTGAAAGTGAGAAAGTAAAGGAGCTTGAAGCCGTTCGGAATGATTTGACTCAGAAAAAGGCCGAACTCACGACTCAAGTTATTGACCGCGATGGCTTACTTTTTAAGATCCGGCGTACCATTGCCAATCTGGAAAAGACTCCGATTGAGCACCGCCGACCGGTCTATGCAAATCTCATCAAATTTGCGGAAATGCATTCAACGAAAATCAAATTAGGAGTCTATGCCCCTTCAGTATCGTCTGCGTGTGTGGGTTCGTGTACTGTATCAAGATCTGCTCGGAGAGAGACTCGGCCACTACGTTCACTTTGCCTCTCGGCAAAGGTTCACTGCGTAGCCTCCCCTCCACTGAAAACTGCTGCGCACTGCTCGCAGTTTTCTGCCTCGAGCTCCCCCTAGGTCGCTCTCGGCACCGTTGCGCTTCGAGTCTCTATCAAAGACCCAAAAAAGAAGGGCCCCAGTGGGGCCCTTCTTTTGGCTCTACATCATTAAAGGGGGCATGAGGTCCCTGGGTTAAGATTGGTTTGTTC
>CAZTDN010000010.1:67631-92239 GCA_964611895.1 uncultured Pseudobdellovibrionaceae bacterium | reverse complement strand
GCCCTGGAGGGCCCATGGCTCCGCGCAATGGAGCTACACCTGTTCTCAACTACGATGCGCAGATGTGGCAAGGCAACCCAGGCCAAGCAAACCCGAATATCTACCGAGATGTTGCGCCCATCGGGCCAGGTGCGGGTCAGAATGTTCCGGGCATCAATAACCCGAACATGGCTCCGAATCAGAACATTCCGAACGTATCCTCTCCGAGCTATGGTTGGCCAAATGGCCAGGCAGGCCAGCAGAACGGGCAACAACCCGGCTATGGTGGCCAGCAGCAGCCGTACTACGGACAGCAACAGTCGTACTTTGGTGGAAACCAACAGTACAACGGTGGTCAACAACAGCAGTATTATGGAGGCAACCAGCAGTTCTACGGCAATCAGCAGCAGGACTTGTATGGCCAACAGGATCCGTACAACCAACAACAGTACCCATACGGACAACAGGATCCTTACGGTCAGTCGCAGAACTATCAGGGAAATCAGCAGCAGTTCGGGCCTGGTTACAGTGACCCGTACCAACAAGGGTACAATCAGCAACAACCGAACCCGCAGCTGCAAACACCTGTGCGACCGAATTCTAGCGACGGGGTAACTTGGGGTAATTTCGATTACACCAAGCCGATGGACGCTGGGTCACAGCAAACGCAGCCTCAACAACCGCAGCAGCAGTAAATCTGTTCTTATGGGCGCGGCCTCGCCGCCGCGCCCATAAGGATTTTAAGATCGAACCCAGGTCCCCGTTCGGCTCCACCTCAACCCCTCTGGTCCGATGGACATCCAAATCAAACTCACTTTACCTTTGAGACAGGAATAGGGAATCGGCCCCCAACTTCGGCTATCGACACTCTTGATGCGATTATCGCCCAAAGCGAAAAAATGCCCTTGGGGAACTTGAACAGGACCGTAGTTTGGAATGCGGGAACGCTCCCAAACCACTGGGTAAGACTCCCCTTTTTCAACGGATTCCCAACGCACGTGCGTCCCCGCGTTGGGCAAATCTCCATAACCCGCGCGGTTACCATTGATGAAAAGAACACCATCTTGAATAGAAACCTCGTCTCCTTCTAACGCTACGACGCGTTTGACGTAAGTCTCCATCCCATGATCTGGCAGCGTAAAAGCGACCACTTCTCCCCGTTGGGGTCGTCGAAACTTGAGTATTTCATATGCGGAAAAAGGGACACGCACATTAAACTGGCTCTTATTCACAAAAATTAAGTCACCGGACAATAAACCTGGGGACATGGAGTCCGAAAATACACGGTAGTCCTCGATCAAAAACAACCGAACCGAAAGCGCTACCGCTGTCGCCCAGAAAAACACCCCGATATAACGTTTGATTCGCTCGGAAGTCATTCGATGGACAAAGCTGCGAGAAAAGCTTCTTGGGGAATTTCCACGTTTCCCACCTGCTTCATACGCTTTTTGCCCTCTTTTTGTTTTTCTAATAGTTTGCGCTTACGGCTAATGTCTCCACCGTAGCACTTTGCCAGAACATTTTTTCTCAGTGGCGCCAGACGCTCTTTGGCTATGATTTTCGTCCCAATCGCCGCTTGTAAAACGATCTCAAACATCTGGCGCTCGATGAGAGTTTTCATCTTAGCCACCAAGTCGCGACCGCGATAGTAGGCCTTGTCCTTGTGAACGATCCAGCTCAGCGCATCCACAGCATCGCCATTCACCAGAAGGTCTAGCTTGACGAGCTGGCCTTGCTGAAACCGCACGATTTCATAATCAACGCTGGCGTAACCTTTGCTCACGCTCTTTAAGCGATCGTAGAAATTCAAAACTACTTCGTTAAAAGGTATATCGTACTCCAACATCACCCGCGTTGGAGAATGGTAGTGTAACTTGGTTTGCTTGCCGCGGCGTTCTTCGCAAAGTTTGATGAGATTCCCCAAAAACTCCTCGGGTGTGTGAATGGTCACATGCGCGATCGGCTCTTCGATCGACTCGATATGCTGAATTGGCGGCATATCCGACGGATTGTAGAGCTGAAGCGTTTCTCCTTGGACGGTATTGACCTTGTACACCACGGTAGGGGCGGTCGTGACCAGATTGACTTGAAATTCTCGTTCCAACCGCTCTTGCACAATTTCCATATGCAAAAGGCCCAAGAATCCGCAGCGAAAACCAAAGCCCAGAGCATCGGAACTCTCGGCCTCGAAGGTAAAAGCGCTGTCATTCAGACAAAGCTTTTCCATAGCGGTTTTAAGGTTGGGAAATTCCGCACTGTCCGTGGGATAGATCCCGGCAAAAACCATGGGTTTGACTTCTTTAAATCCGGGTAGTGGCTCGGTGGCGGGCCGAACAACCGTGGTCACGGTGTCGCCGATTTTTACATCGCGCAGGTTCTTAATGTTTGCAATGACGAAACCCACTTCGCCGACGGAGAGTTCGTTCACCATCGTGCCCTTGGGTGTAAAAACGCCGAGCTTGAGAACTTCGAATTCTTTTTCAGAGTGGATCAGGCGAATTTTATCGCCTGGTTTGAGGCGCCCGTGCTTCACGCGCACCAAGAAAATTACTCCCTGATAAGCATCAAACCACGCGTCAAAAATCAAAGCCGATAAGGGGGCATTGGGATCCCCTACGGGTGGGGGAAGGTGCTTGCAAACGGACTCCAAAACCTCGCGGATATTGGTGCCCTCTTTAGCACTGATAGGAACAGCCCGATCGGTGGGGATACCGATGATATCTTCAATTTCCGCTCGGGTGCGATCCACATCAGCACCGGGCAAATCAATTTTGTTTAATACAGGAACAATCTCGAGATTGTTTTCAATGGCCAGGTAGACATTGGCTAATGTCTGCGCCTCCACCCCTTGAGAAGCGTCAACCACGAGAACCGCCCCCTCGCAGGCGTTGAGGCTGCGAGAAACCTCATAGACAAAGTCCACATGCCCTGGGGTATCAATAAGATTGAGAACGTAATCCACGCCATCGGACGCCTTGAAATTCAGCCGCGCCGTCTGGGCCTTGATGGTGATCCCGCGTTCGCGTTCTATCGAAAGCTGGTCCAGAAACTGCTCTTTCATTTCCCGATTGGAAATAGCTCCCGTGATCTGGAGGATACGGTCGGCCAGGGTCGACTTGCCGTGGTCGATGTGGGCTATAATGCTGAAATTGCGGATGCGTTTGGGGTCGGTCAAAGGCGTAACCTGCAAAAAGTCTCAAAGTAGCGGAAGGCTGCCCTAAACTCAAGAACGCGTATTCTCGAGGGTGACTGAGGATTTAAGCGCTGTCTAAAACCTGGGCACTGGTGACAATTAGTGCGCGCCCCCCGCCCTGCCTAGCGCTCCTTGGCAAGCCTGTTGCACTACAAGGGCGCATGCGAACTCTAAGCTATTGTATTCTGATGGTATCTTTGGCCTGGTCCACAGCCTGGGGCGCCCACACCCCTTGGGTGGTGCGCAATGGGGTGCTTTATGAACCCGCCGCCGGAGGCAAAGAGAACCGCATAGTGCAGCTTGAAAACGGTCGCCTGCTCACTTGGCGCGAGCAGACCCAGGGTGGTGTGACCAAGATGGTTTATGCCGAATTACGCCCTGAAACCTTCACTGCCTTGATGGAAGCCTATTCAAAGCCCGGTAGCTACAATTCAATGGCGCTGAAGAACCCAGAAAACAAAGCCCGCTTGGAACAAATCGCGGCGCAAAAGCCCCCCTACCTGCTGGAAGAAAACGGTTTGCTTTATGAAGTCGTAAACGGTCAGAAAAACGTGGTGTTTGAACTAGAGGATGGCCACCTCGTTACCGCACAAAAGGAATATGTCCGAACCAAAGAAGGAGCTCGTACTCGCGCTTACCGATCTATCAATCCGACAGTGCTTGCTCAATTGATGGAACGCTATGGAAAAGATCCCGAGAAAAACCACTCGATTCTCAATAATGCTTATAACCAAGAAGACCTTAAACGTACGCAGGCACGAAATTACACGAACGAAGAACTCGATAAGAAAGACCTGGCGTATCTTGCCAAGCGTGAGCAGATGCTACGCCCATTTTCCGCGGAAGCAAGCAAGGTGATCCCTGTCGCTCAGCCCAAAAAACCCGAAGCGCTTCGCAAGGGAGTGGAGCGTCAGTACAAAGGCCTTCTCTTCAAGTCCGAAGTAACTCCGCGACCTGGGTATCGTCTTGGCTCTATTGGCTACGGCGAAAATCGGGTTTTCAGAGAAGTACCACAATGGGTGGGAGAAAAAGACACTGCTCGTTACTTTGAAGCCGAGGCGGAAGCTCACGAGCACTTCCCGCCATTAAAACAAGCTGGCTTAAGTGAAGAATACCGTAACCTTTATCAAGCGTACGTGGACGCCGCAACAGGAAGCGAATTCTCTCATGCGGAGGAGAAGCAGCTCGCCGAAATAGCGGCATCCGATAACTTGCACCTCTTCTGGGCGAAACGCCTGAAAGAGGTCGGTGGAGTCGACAAACTCTCGCCAGAAGAAAGAGAACGCTACAAGGCCGATCTGGTAATCTTTGAGGTTTCTTCGGTTGCGCTGCGCGCCCTACGTAAATACGACGAAATCTATGAGCGAAATGGCAAGATGTCGAAAGCCGAGTGGGAAGAAGAAGTACGCAGAGATCCGCGCAAACGACAGCTATGGTACCACGACGAGAACGGCACGCTACACATACCCAAGTTCTTTTTGAAAGTTAAAGGCCTCACCATGGAAGAAGAAGATGCAAAAAACGCGGAGGCACTGAGGGAAGTAGTCGACCGATTTAAAAATGAGGCGCCTGATTTCACCCTAAACCGTCTTGAGGAACTGTCTCGCAAGACTTATGTTTCCACTAAAACCGGCGAGCAAATGTTGGAGTATCCAAAACTCGCCGCCTACGTATTGGGAGAACGTGCGAAACAAGCAGGCACCCCAGAACGCATTCGAAATATTTTCCGAGTGCGCCCAGTCAAGCAACAACGGCCTGCAACGCACAAGTAAAGGCAACTACGAACTGTTTTGCATAAAACTCTGTTCAGCGCCGTCCATAAAGAGTATGGATCGGACATGATTCTCATAACAGGTGCAACCAGCGGCATAGGCAAAGCAACAGCGGAAAAATTTGCCCAGGCCGGCGAGGAACTCCTCTTAGTTGGACGAAGGGAAGACCGCCTCCGCGCGATCGCAAAAGGCCTTCACACCGAGCATGGAGTCTCGGTTCACACCTACAAACTCGACGTGAGTCAGGCCACCGAAGTGGAGCGATTCGCCTCCGAGCAAGCCCCACTACTCAGTGAAATCACCGTGCTGGTAAATAACGCTGGCCTTGCGAAAGGGTTGAACTCGATACAGAACGGTCGGATTCAGGACTGGGAAGCCATGATTGACACCAACGTGAAGGGGCTTCTCTACATGACCCGTGCCCTTCTACCCTTTTTTGTTAAAAGGAAATCGGGTCATGTCGTAAATATCGGCTCGATCGCTGGACGTTGGTTCTATCCAAACGGAAACATCTACTGCGCTTCCAAAAGTGCCGTGGCTGCTATTTCACAAACCCTGCGACTAGACCTTTGTGGCACGGGAGTTCGGGTCACCGAAATCAACCCTGGCATGGTGAAAACAGATTTTAGTTTGGTGAGATATGAAGGTGACCTCGACAAAGCCGAGGCCGTTTACCAAGGAATGACGCCTTTGACGGCAGCTGACGTGGCCGAAACGATTCACTGGGCGGTCAGTCGCCCGGCCCATGTGAACATTCAGGAAATCGTGCTCTACCCGACCGACCAAGCATCCCCTGCAGTCGTTTCCAGGAAAAGCTAAAGAACGTTGGTCGCCAGCTCCGATAGCTGCGAACGCTCACCCTTCATTAGTGTAACGTGCGCGGCCAGATTGGTTTCTTTAAACCGTTCCACTACAAAGGACAGCCCATTGCTTGAAGAGTCGATATACGGGTTATCGATCTGGTAACAATCCCCAGTTAACACCACTTTGGTTCCCTCACCCGCTCGAGTGATAATGGTTTTGATCTCGTGCGGAGTGAGATTCTGAGCTTCGTCCACAATCAAGAACTGGTACGCCAAGCTTCGACCGCGAATATAGGTCAATGGTTCAATTTGCAGCATCCCCTGGTGGATCAACTCCTGCCAAGCACGGCGCGTGGGCCGCTTGGTGGGTTTGTCCTCACCACTCTGGAAAGAAACAATATAGTCAATATTGTCAAAAATGGGCTGCATCCACGGGTTGAGTTTCTCCTCAATCTCGCCCGGCAGATACCCAATGTCTTTCCCCAGAGGAAAGATCGGCCGCGACACCAAGAGTTTTTGGTACTTGTTTTCGTCGATCGTTTTTTGCAAGCCACAGGCAAGTGCGAGCAAGGTCTTCCCTGTGCCGGCTTTTCCGACCAGGCTGACCAACGGAACAGAGTCATCCAAAAGCGCATCCATCACGAACGACTGTTCTAAGTTGCGCGGTTTGATGCCCCACACACCGTTGGCTGGAATACGCAAGGGAACCACAGCCTTTTGGGTGGCATCGTAGCGCCCCGCCACCACGTTGGTGTGGTTTTTCTGGTCACGCAAAACAACGTACTCATGCGGATTTAAATTGCGATCTTCTAGTGGAAACCGCTTTTGCTGATTAAAATTCTCAATCACATCGCTGGGCACATCGAACGTCATCGAACCTGGATAAAGTTCCTCGATCGCAACCCTGGCGGGATCAAAATCGACGGCGACTACACCCAAAGCATCGGCTTTGACTCGAAGGTTCACATCCTTGGTGACAAAAATAACTGGAACGTTGGGCCGATCGTGTCTCAGCTTGAGGGCCACGGCCAGAATGCGGTGATCCGCCTTTTCTTGACGCAAGTCCGAAGGGAGGTAGCTCTCCGCATCGCGTACCATATCGACGATAAGCGTCCCCCCCTTAGTGCCCACCGGAACGCCTTTTGTAAGCGACCCACCTTTGCGGGCATCGTCCAAATAGCGGGCAAACTGACGCGCATTTCGACCGATTTCGGTCATGTCTTTTTTAAATCGATCCATCTCCTCCAATACGGTGATGGGAATCACGATAATGTTGTCATCAAATCGAAAAATACAAAGGGGATCGAACAAAATGACGCTTGTGTCTAGTACGAAGGTTTTTTTCAATTGAACACGTCCCTTGAAATGTCATTGAAGAATGTCAACGCAACCAACATCAAAATCAAAACCAAACCAATCTGGTTGGCGATTTCCATAGTACGAATGGAAACTGGCTTTCCTTTTACCGCTTCTAACGTAAAGAAAAACAGGTGACCGCCATCCAAAACTGGGATGGGAAAGAGATTTAATAAAAAGAGATTGATGCTGATCAATGCCATCGTCTGTAAGAAGGGGACGATGCCCGCATCCAAACTCTTTCCCGCGATTTTGGCGATCAAAATCGGTCCGCCTAAATTTTTCACGGAAACAGAACCTGTCACAAGCTTCCACAAGCCTACGACCATACGACTCGATTCTTCCCAGGTCGCTTGTGCCGCTCGCGCTACCAACTGAATAGGATTGCTTAACTGAAAGCGGGACATCTCGCCGTCGGCGAGCGCTGTATGGGGAACAAAACCCACCATCATGCGTTTCTTTGTCTCACGCGTAAGCGGATCTTCATGTGGGGTTTCCACCGGACGCAAGTCCAAAAGGACCTGCTTCCCATCGCGCTCAACGGTAAATATAACGGGCCCGGCTTGTTTTCCGCCTGCTTGGACGCGATCAACAATTTCTTCGAAGGAATAAACCGGCAAATCTCCCACCTTGACGACGCGATCGCCGGGCTGCAAACCGCCTTTTTCCGCTGGACTGTTGGGATTCACTTTATAGACGAAAAGCTCAGAGGGAAAAATGCCCAAGGCCTCGGTCTCTCCCAAAGGGGAGCTCTTGCCCATGGCTGGACGTGCTGGATAAACAAGCGTAAAGGATTTTTCCTCGCCGCCCGTTCCGTTTTCGGCGACGCCTCGACGCACAGTGATGGTCGCAGTTTTCTTTGCGACCCATGCAGAACTCAGCGCTTGCTTAAGTTCTTCCCAAAGCAATACCGATCGGCTGTCGACCTTAATAACCTGATCTCCCGAGCGCAGCCCAGCTTGAAATGCGGCGGAAGCCGGGTTGGAAACGCCAATCAAAGATTGAAGCGGGTAAAAACTGATTCCCTTGATCCCCCCCACTTCGACTTCTTCTCCAAAGTCGTTGCGAGACCGAACCAACCCCACCGTATAGGGAACCCGAAGTTCAACCCCCGCTCGATCGATTTTGAGCTCAACCTTATTTCCAAGCTGCTTCTTTAATTGGGTGTCGAGATCGTTCCAGTAGGACACGGGCGTCTCGCCGATAGCCTGGATGCGATCTCCAGAACGTAAACCTGCGGACCAAGCAGGACTATCTGGCGCCACAGTGCCAATGCGTGACGCGCGCATCGGCTGGCCCAACGAGAAAATCGCCACAAACAAAACCCACGCCAACAATAAATTGGCCATTGGACCAGCAGCTACGATCAGAAAACGTTTGTAGAGCTTTTGTGTAGAAAATGCCCTTGCAGCATCGGAAGCCGGCACACTCTTGTAAGGATCGTCCCCCATGAGTTTCACGTAGCCACCCAAGGGAATCAGTGAAAGCGTGTATTCTGTCTCTCCGACGCGCTTTCGAATGAGCTTCATCCCAAAGCCCAAAGAAAACACTTCCACCCGAACACCAAAAAACTTGGCCACCAAGTAATGCCCCAGCTCATGGAAAAAAATGAGCCCGCCCAACAAAACGACCATACCAACGATGGAAGTGAACACGTAACCTCCGACTGCAAACGAACCCCTTCACTGTAATCGATTCAGAGGTCGCCAACAACCGTCTAAAGAACTGTTTTTTGAAGAACTTTCTGCGTCACGTCGCGAGAAGCGCGATCGATTTCGTATACTGCGTCAAGAGACTCAACCCGTGTCACACAATGGCGTTCCAGAACTTCGCTGATCAGGCTCGAGATCTGCGTAAAGCGGATACGCCTCTCCAGAAAAGCTTCCACAGCTATTTCGTTTGCTGCATTGAGTGCTATTAAAGCACTTTGCCCAGCCGCCAAAGCTTTGCGCGGTAACTCCAAGCAAGGAAAACGCATAGTGTCAGGCTCGGCAAACTCCAAATTCGCCATCTGCTTAAGAGTTAGTTTAGGAACCGAAGGCACGCGGTAGGGGTAGTTCAGCGCAAAGCTGATGGACGCTTTCATGTCCGGTACCGAGAGCTGCGCCTGGCACGTCCCATCTTTGAACCAAACCGCTCCATGAACAATACTCTGCGGGTGTACCCAAACCTCGATCTGTTCACAGGGAACATCAAAAAGCGCGTGCGCCTCGACGACTTCAAGCCCCTTGTTCATCAATGTGGCCGAATCGACAGAAATCTTGGGGCCCATTTTCCAGTTGGGGTGGCAAATCGCCTTTTCGGGAGTCACAGCATCCAGGTTTAGCTCCGGGTAACGCCAAAAAGGGCCGCCACTCGCTGTCAAAACAAGACTTTCAACGGACTCTGGGGGTTTGCCCTCCAATAGTTGAAAAAGCGCGTTGTGCTCGCTATCGACAGGGATACACTGACTGCCGCTCTTTTTGAGCGCTTGCCTCAGAAGCCCTCCTGCCACGACAAGAGTTTCCTTGTTGGCTAAGGCGACGGACTTTCCGTTTCGAACCAACTCAAACGTAGGCGCGAGCGCTGCAAAACCCACAATTCCCTGGCTGGCGATCTCTACTTCACTCCATCCGGCGCAATCCACCAACCCCTGCGTACCAAAAAGCACCTCGATGCCAGGAAGTTCGCTTTGTAGCGCGATGGCATCCTGCTCACGCGAAACCACAACCACCCGGGGACAAAACTCTTCAATCTGCTGTTTTAAAAGCGGCAGATTCAACCCGGCTGTTAACGCTGTAACGTCGAAGCGATCGGGGTATCGACGGACTAGCTCCAAAGTATTGCAGCCAATAGAACCCGTAGATCCAAAAACCGCTAGCTTGCGCTTCATGGCGCCACCGCGAGGTATCGGAGGTAAAAGTAAAATGCGGGAGCACTCAGGGTTAGACCGTCAAACCGATCCAAAATACCGCCGTGCCCCGGAAGAAAAGCGCCGGAGTCTTTCTGAGAGCGACTGCGCTTTAGCATCGACTCAAACAAGTCTCCCATTTGAGCCAAGATGCTAATGACTGGAACCAGGACCGCTAGCTGAAATAGAAACTGAGGGGAAGGCTCCCCAGAAAACACCAGACCGATCCAGATTCCCGCAAAAATGTAAGAACCAAAAACCGCGCCCACAGCACCTTCAAAGGACTTCTTAGGACTTATTTGAACTGCGAGCTGATGCTTGCCCCAAAGAGTTCCAACAAAATAGGCAAAAGTGTCGCCAGCAAAAACCAAGAAAAACAGTAGCAGTAAAAACTCTCTGCCATGATCCGACTCGGCGATGGGCAACAAGAAGCCCAACATACAAATGACATAAATAATTCCCAACAACTCGATAGAAAGATCCCGGATCGATTGCTCAAAATTGCCTTTGGTATTTGCTTGAACGACGTGCTGAGCGGACAGCACTAGCAACGGAAGCCAGAAAAAAACCCAGGCCATTTCCGGTGCCGACCGAAGTGTCAGAATGCTCAGGAGGACCAAGAATAAAATGCGCGTTTGCCTTGACCTGGACTTGGTGCTGAAAAAAAGCCGATCAAACTCTAGAGTCGATAGCCCTGCGCAAGTAAGCAAAACTACCAATAGCCAGGGAGCAGGTGCCCATAACACGAGACTGATAGCGAATGCCGCAGCGGCAAACCCGGCGATCACCCGTGTTTTCATAGCGCGCCCTCCAAAAGCAAGGGGCGAACCTGCGCCGAAGTCTTTCCAAAGCGCCGTTCACGACGAGAAAAAACCTCCAGCGCGCGTTCCAACTCTGCCAGCCCGAAATCAGGCCAAAGCGTGTCAGTGACATAGATTTCGCTGTACGCTACCTGCCAAAGCAGAAAATTACTCAACCGAAACTCCCCACCGGTCCGAATGAGCAAGTCGGGATCGGGGAAATCTGGCTGGTAAAGATTGCGGCTGATTGCCTTTTCATCTATTTGATCGAGAGAAATTTCCTGATTTACGACTTGCGCAGCAAGGCGCCTGGCGCAATCCACCATTTCCTGTCGACCACCGTAAGAGAGCGAAATATTCAACTTCATTTTGGCGCCAGGCAAAGCGGTTGACGCGGCAACGCGCTCCACTTCTTTTTTCACAAACCCTGGCAACCGATCCAATGTGCCTTGTGCTACCAATGCCACTCGATTTCGGATCAGCTTTGCTTCAGACTTGCGCAAATAGCGGACCACGAGGCGCATAAGCATCCCCACTTCGGCAGGTGGGCGATTCCAGTTTTCCGTCGAAAAAGCGTACAGCGTGAGATACTCGATCCCTTTGTTTACGCAGTGCTCGACCATTTCATCGACTTGGCGGGCGCCCTGGCGGTGACCCCAAGCGCGAGCATACCCTCGCTCTTGCGCCCAGCGCCCATTGCCGTCCATGATAATGGCGAGGTGTTTGACCACGGCGAACTTGCCTACAGGGTCATGACTTCTTGAGATTTTGTCTCAACTACTTTATCGATATCAGCGATGAAAAGATCGGTCAGCTTCTGCAATTCGTCCTGGAAACGCCGCTTGTCGTCCTCGGTAAGTTCGGCGTCTTTTTTGGCCTCATCTAAAACTTCTCGGCGAACATTTCGAATAGCAACCTTGGAATCTTCGCCATATTTCTTGATGTTCTTAACAAAATCTTTTCGGCGGTCTTCCGTCAGCGGGGGCAAAGATACTCGGATTACTTTGCCGTCGTTGATGGGAGTGAGCCCCAGATTTGCAGCCAAAATGGCTTTCTCGATGTCATTGAACAACCCTCGATCCCACGGCTGAATAGCAATGGTGCGGGCATCCGGCGTCGATAGCGCGGCGACTTCTTTGAGCCCCATCATGCTCCCGTAACTCTCAACACGAACCCCTTCGAGCATTGAAGCAGAAGCTCGTCCAACACGGAGTTTGGAGAGTTCGGATTTCAGGTGCTCAATCGACTTCTCCATTTGTTTTTTGACGTCGGAAAGTTGGGCGCTCATACCTGCCTCCTTACGAAAGTACCGATTTCTTCTCCCATGACGACACGCTTAAAGTTGCCTTCCACATTGAGATTAAAGACGAGGATAGGCAAGTCATGGTCCATACACAGCGAAATGGCGGTAGAATCCATGACCTTTAAATTGTCTTTGAGCACATCAATGTAATCCAAGCTCTTGAACATCTTGGCCTTGGGGTTTTTTACTGGATCTTCATTGTAGACACCGTCGACCTTGGTGGCTTTCATGATGATCTCAGCCCCTACTTCCATCGCTCGAAGCGAGGCCGCTGTGTCCGTAGTAAAATAGGGGTTGCCCGTGCCCGCAGCGAAGATAACCACACGAGTTTTTTCGAGGTGGCGGACCGCGCGCCGTTTGATGTAGGGCTCACACAGCTCGTGCATTTCAATGGCGGACATCACCCGAGTAAACACACCCAGCTTTTCCAAACAATCCTGCAAGGCAAGACTGTTGATAACCGTAGCGAGCATTCCCATGTAGTCGCTCGTTGAGCGATCCATGCCCTGAGCTGTTCCGGCAATCCCTCGAAAGATGTTTCCGCCACCCAGAACAATGGCGATCTCTACTCCCATATCGTGAACGACTTTGACCTCATTCGCGATACGCTCAATGATTTCAGGGCTGATTCCGAACGACCGCTCTCCTGCGAGCGCTTCACCACTGAGTTTTAAAAGCACTCTTTTGTAACGAACTTTCGTTCCGGGCACTGATTACCTCATGCCTAATTGGTTTGTTCCGCCTTGGCCCCTTCACCTAGCTGAAAACGAGCGAACCGACGTAGGGTAATGTTCTCACCCAGTTTGGCGATGGCCGCTTTAATGACAGCTTCGATAGTGAGGTCAGGCTCTTTAACGAACTTTTGCTGGAGCAGGCAGGTTTCCTCGTAGAACTTGCCGATTTTTCCTTCGACGATTTTCTCGACGATATTTTCTGGCTTCTTGGAGTCCGCCAATTGAGCACGGAAAATATCTTTTTCCTTTTCAAGGTCGGCAGCGGGAACCTGCTCTTTGTCGAGGTAGCGGGGGCTGACCGCTGCAATATGCATTGAAATATCGTTGCACAAAGCCTGGAAATCATCCGTACGAGCGACAAAGTCGGTCTCGCAGTTAATCTCCACCATCACCCCGACCTTGCCGTTGCTATGAATGTAGGAGTGAATTCTCCCTTCATTCGCGGCTCGACCAGTCTTTTTGGCGGCCAAAGCCATCCCTCGCTCACGCAAGTAGGTAATGGCCTTTTCCATATCGTTGGAAGATTCTACGAGCGCTTTTTTGCACTCCATCATCCCAGCGCCAGTCCGCTCTCGAAGTTCTTTTACTAAATCAGCTGAAGTCACCATATTCTCCTACTTTTTCTTTTTCTTACTGTCCGCAGGTTTGTCTTCTACTGCAGCAGCCGGCGTTTCCACGGTAGCTTCCGCGGAAGCTTCTACAGGGGTTTCCACAGCAGCCAACTCCTCTTCCGTAATTTCAGCTTCTGCCCGGTAGTCTATTTCTGTGGGAATATTACGCAACTGCTTGCGGACCACCGAAACTGCGACTTCGCCCGCAGCAGCCGCTGGCGCTTCGGCAGCAGCTGGTTTGGACTGCTGGGTCGCCTGGGGCTGGGCAGAGCGGGCCGTTTGTTCGTACAACGCAGCTCCTTCCAAGCACGCATCCGCAATCAAGTTCACAAACAAAGTAACCGACTTGATGGCATCGTCATTACCCGGAATCACGTAGTCGATAGGATCAGGATCGCAGTTTGTGTCGACGAGAGCCACCACTGGCAACCCAAGGCGATTCGCCTCGCGCACTGCAATCCGCTCTGTTTCGGGATCAATGATAAACAATGCCGCCGGCAGAGAACGCATATGGCGAACCCCACCAAGACTTGCATCTAATTTTTTTCGTTTCCGCTCTAATACAACTGTTTCTTTTTTGGGAAGTCGGTCGTAGGTCCCATCCGAACGCCACCGGTCCAACTCATCGAGTTTTTCACAGCCACGACGGATAGTCGAAAAGTTTGTCAAAGTGCCGCCTAACCAACGCTCCGTAACGTGCGGCATTCCGGCTCGTTCTGCGGCTTCACGTGCGATCAGCTTGGCCTGTTTCTTGGTGGCCACAAAAAGGACTTTGCCACCCGCAGCGACGGTGTTTCGAACGTAGGCGCAGGCCTCGGTTGCGTGGCGGACTGTTTTCTCGAGGTCGATGATGTAAATACCATTGCGAGGGCCGTGGATGAACTGCTTCATCTTGGGATTCCAACGGTGAGTTTGGTGTCCAAAATGGACGCCAGCCTCGAGCATGTTTTTCATGTTTACTTCAGGCATTGCGTTCTCCGGTTTAGCCTCCGCCCCCCTTGCCCCTTCCGCGACATGCGGGAAAGAGACCAGAGTGTTTTTTTGGATAGGGGCGTGTGTTTTAGTGGGCTCTGGCGTACCACGCGCTCAGGGGGACGGGCAAGCCTAAACTCTTGAATTGGCAGGAGCCTTAGGAAATGGGACCCTAGGGTTTGCTATGTCGCGACCGCTCGAAACCGTTCAAGCAGAAATGCTAGAAATAATCAAAGATTGGCCTACGCAGCCGGGTGTCTACATCATGCGGGACATCTCCAAACGCATACTCTACGTAGGCAAGGCCAAAAACCTGCGCAGCCGAGTGAAGTCCTATTTTTTGAATCCGAGTGCTCTGACCCCTAAAACCCGTATCTTGGTTCAAAAAGTCGCCTCGGCCGAATTTACGGTGACACATTCAGAGCTGGAAGCACTCTTGCTCGAATGCAATCTCATCAAAAAGCACAGGCCCCGCTATAATATTCGGCTAAAAGACGACAAGAACTTTCCCTATGTGGTCTTGGACTTCACCCATCCTTTTCCCCAGTTTCGGGTAACCCGAAAAGTCGTCATCTCCCCACTATTGAACTATTTTGGCCCGTTTAGCGGGGGCATCCGAGACATCAGCCGTTTCTTGCTCAAAACTTTTCAAATCAGGGACTGTTCCGATGCAAAATTTAAAAACCGCACCCGACCCTGTTTGAACTACGAAATCGGCACTTGCACCGGCCCGTGCGTTGGCCTCGTATCCGAAGAGAACTACGCCAAACAGGTCCGCGAGGCGGTACTATTTCTCAAAGGAAAAAAACAAGTCCTAGTTCAAGCCCTTAAAAAGGAAATGGCCGCATACTCCGAACGAATGGAGTATGAATATGCCAAGCAGACCCGAGACAAAATTGCTGGAATCGCTCGCCTGACAGAAAAACAAAATGCGGTCCTGGTGGACAAACTCAAGGACATCGATGTGATTGGGTCTTTTGAGGCGGAGCATGAAATCCAGTGGGTAGTCCTGTTTATTCGCGGAGGGTTTTTGGCTGGGCGACGGGCCGAAAAGGTTCGGATCCCACTCAACTCGGAAGAAAGCCTGCGATCTTTTCTAGAACAGTTCTACTCAATCTCGCTTATCCCGGAAGAAATCTGGATTATGGACGATTTTCCGGAGCGAGAAACATTGCAGGAACTTTTTTCTCAGCAAATCGGCCGCCCCGTGCGCATTCAGATAAAGCGCGGAGAAAAGCCTTTGCGCCTGCTCGGTATGGCACACGAAAACGCCAGACTGCTCTACTTGGAAGGCAAGAAAAAACCTGCTTCTGCCACGGAAGAACTCCAGACTATACTCTCTCTGCCCGAGCCACCACACACCATAGAAGGGGTCGACGTCTCCAATTTTCAGGGTGAACAGGCAGCCGTGGCCTTAGTGCATTTCGCCGATGAGAGACCGCTCAAGAGCCGGTACCGGCTCTATTATCCAAAAACCGTCGAAGGTGCGAACGATTTTGCGAGTATATTTGAAGTGGTCCACCGTCGCTTTTCAAAAGCCGATCCTCCCCATCCGGATCTCTTACTCATTGACGGCGGAAAAGGGCAGCTCGCAGCCGCCGTCCGCGCCCTGAAAGAATGTGGGGTAAACACTCCCGTGCTCTCTCTGGCCAAAGCCCGAACGGAGAGTGCCTTTACCCGAAAAGAAATTCAACGTAGCGACGAGCGGATCTTTGTTCCCAACCGAAAAAACCCGATCGTTCTAAAGCCTGGTAACCCCGCACTGGCGCTGTTGCAACGAGTGCGGGATGAAGCGCACCGTTTTTCGGTGGTGAGCCACCGCCGCCGCCGCGCTAAGTGGTCCCACGAAGGGAGTCCGCTGGAAGCGATTCAAGGCATTGGGGAAAAAACCAAAGCCAAACTCCTCCAGACTTTTGGAAGCGTAGAAAACATCCGAAGCGCGGAAGTAGCGGAGTTAATAAAAGCGGGAATTTCTGAAACAGTCGCTCTGAGAATTTTGGAAAGTCTCTCCGGCAACGTTCTCACCGAGGAGTGAGCCCCAAATTACCGACTCACCCGAATAGCGACGCCCTTGTCGTCGTAATAAGAAAAAATATGATCTTGGTAGTATCGACTCAAATGGACTGACTCGGAGTAATTCTGAGCGTCAAAGACCAGGCTACCCCACTCTAGCCACACATGCTTCTTGGTTTGAACCGTGATGGGATTTTCAGAACCTGACACGATAAAATTCCCCACACGGATTCGAGGGTGCATCCCCGACACTGGCCCATAATAATCCCAGGCCGCAGCCAAAATGAGCGTTCGGTGCATTTCGTCCGAAGGAACTTTACCAGACAGAATGTCGCGGTAATCGACTCCGTCGGGCATGTACTGAGAATATGTGTCACCGCCGCGGGCTCCTTCGTGCAGCTGCTTCAACAAGTGCGCGATTCGCTCATGGACCGTGCCTTCGCTGGGAAGTGTCTGGGGATCCATTAAGATATTAAATCCAATGTGACGCGTTCGATCGGCAATGGAGGTGTAAGGGGCCACCGCGGATTCCTCAAAAGCACCGTTCGCGAAACGCAAGAAGTTTTGGTGACTGGGAACCTGCATATAAGCCGTCATGTCTTTGAAGCCTAGATCGATTTTCCCAAGGAGCTCAACTACCGCGGTTCTGCCTCCACGGTGGTGCGCCTCGATCGCTTTTTGGCGCAGACTTTCGCGCATGACGGGATAAGGAAAGTCATTCGCGAAGGAATGAATGCGTTGGATTTCGCCCAGCTCTATCGCTTTTTTCGTTCCGTAATAGACGGCGGCCATGGCAGGAAGCACCACAAACACGGAGTAAGCAATCCAGCGGGCGCACGAGGAGGAACGTTTGATGGGAGCGGGAGTCGTGTGACCAGCCTCCGCGAAACAGAGCTGCCCAGAGGAAACGAAACACAATATTACCGCTCGGAAAACCCACTCACGCCACATCAGGCGCGGGGATTTACCACAGATCAAGCGGACTATGCAATACACTTAGCGAGCGTCTATCTAGCTAAGTTACTGTTTATAAAGAGGTTTCAAACCGCCCCAGCATTCGTGATAATTCTTCTGAAGCTGGTTTTCCATGGCATAACCTGTCGGGACGAACGGGTAGCGACTTTCGAACATAAACGCGAGTGTGTTCCCTTGGTAGAGAGGCTTCTGCTCGCCTTCACTCGCCTTTTGAAAGGTAGCGGCATCGGGACCGTGGCCCGAAAGGCAGTTGTGCAAGCTACTCCCACCCGCAGTAAAACCATCGGACTTGGCATCATAAACTCCGTGGATCAAACCCATCCACTCGCTCATGACATTGCGATGAAAATACGGGGGTCGGAAGGTATTTTCCGCAACCATCCAACGAGGCGGGAAAATGACAAAATCTAAGTTAGACACTCCTGGAATCTCCGATGCCGAAGTCAGCACCGTAAAAATAGACGGATCAGGGTGATCAAAGCTCACTGTGTTGATGGTGTTAAAAAGTTGGAGGTCATACTTGTAAGGGACATAGTTCCCATGCCACGCGACCACATCGAGAGGAGAGTGATCTAACTTAGCTTGCCAAAGTTTACCGCCGTATTTTGCAATTAAAACATATGCCCCTTTTTTCTCTTCGAATCGAGCAACGGGTACTTGAAAATCCCTTGGATTCGCCAAACCGTTCGCACCAATCGGGCCTAAGCCCGGCAAACGAAGCGGCGACCCAAAGTTTTCGCAGATGTATCCACGACAGACCTGGGAAACCTCGACTTGAAAACGAATACCTCGAGGAATAACCGCTATCTCCTTCGGCCCCACGT
Organism: uncultured Pseudobdellovibrionaceae bacterium; assembly: GCA_964611895.1. GTDB lineage: Bacteria > Bdellovibrionota > FAC87 > UBA2466 > UBA2466 > JAIEOG01. The sequence continues at coordinate 74,014 of CAZTDN010000010.1, read as the reverse complement.
CGAGCCAACCCATTTCTGTTTTGAGTCGTAGCTCGCCCTCATAAGGAACAAATAAAAAATCCCCGTCAGCGGAGTAGAAAAACCCCTCCATCGATTTGTTGCAGGCATAGACATGGATGGCGCAGCCTTTTTGTTCGGCGCTGTTTCCATTACCCGCCAGGGTAACCATCCCCCCGAGAAAATCCACAGGTTGTTTCGGGTGAGGCTGCGGATCCCAACGCAACTGGGCCGGGCCGACGTCGCTCTCGTTAAATGGCGTTCCTCGAATCCGCCCCCGTTCCGTCGGAGCAAACGCTCCATGAACCACCGCCGGCTGAATGCGATAAAGCCAGCTGCGCAGATTTTCATGGCGAGGGGCACAAAACGCCGATCCACTCAGTTGCTCAGCATACAGACCCTTGGGACATACTTGGGGCGAGTTCTGACCTGCTGGAAGTGCACCCGGCACGGCCTCGCTGACGAAGTGATTCCCGAACCCCGGTTGGTATTGCAATGTATCTTTCATTTTAACTCCGTGCGCTCAGAGTAACGGATACTCTGCCCTGGAAGAAACTTTAAACCTAAACTCTTCAGGAACACCGCCGCGACCTCGCCCGCCACACGGTCCCACTTAAAATGAGCAACCCGCTGCGCCCCCTTGCGAATTAAATCTGACCGGATCTCGGGTTGTGCCAGTTTTTTTAGCACGGCCTCGATCGCTTCGATGCTGAACGGATCAAATAACAAGGCAGCATCCCCAACGATTTCCGGGATCGCCCCTCCACTAGAAGCCCCTACTGGAACACCTGCAGCCATTGCTTCTATGGGTGGAATCCCAAAACCTTCGTACAAGGAAGGATAAACGAGTGCTGTCGCACCTTGATAAAGCTGGCTAAGCGCTGCCAAGTCGGGCTTTTGCACAAGGCGGACCCGAGAGCTCAATCGAAACGTCTCTATCTGCGCTCGCTCAGCCTCTGTCCACCGTTCCCCAGCGCACACCAAATCGCATTCTCCACTTGCCGCATAACGGGCATACGCTTGAAGCAAACGCTCAAAATTTTTGTGGGCGCTGCGCCCTCCCACCTGCAGGAAATACGGCCGAATCGTATTACGTTCCCCTGGTTGAAAAATGGGGTTAACTCCCAGATGGACTACATCCACTAATTCCGGAGCGACACCGTAGTGAACGAGAATATCTTGGCGAGCCATCTCAGATATCGTAATCACCCGGTCCGCGCGAGCTACAGCTCGGGCCTTGGCTACCTGCAAATCTTGGTTGGAATACAAGTCCGGAAATTTTTCAGCAATCATGTCCAAAACCATCGGCACATAGATAAGATCCGCTCGGGCAGGCAAGCCGTAAAAAAACGAGTGGTAGATAATGGGTTCCTTGTCGTCTAAGCGTCGGTTCCAACGCCAAGATTCGACCCGCTGTTTTTGTTGCGAGAGAAAGCGGCGTAGCCTTCCCTGGGGCATCCAAGCGCCGCTTGGTAGAACGGTCCGAGTCACGGCAGCTCCCGACCCCGAAAGGCAATCCAACGCACCCGTGGGAGAAGGGGTGACGGTAACGTCCCACCCCGCCTCAACCAGCCGGGGGACTACCTGGGTGTAGTAGTCAAAGCAGGCGCCAAACCGATCGAAACAAACGCTACCATCAAATACAGCTTTCACTCTGAGCTCCTTGATCCGCTCCAACCAAGAGAGTAACTGTTTTAGGGTGGGTTGGGGATATGGGAAACAGAACAAAACGCTTAAATTACGTTCAAAGTATTGAATTTATTACTGCTGATGTGCATTTAGAGGGGGTCCTTCGCACTGCCGATAAGGTCGCCCCGACAGATGTTTCGGTCTTAATCCAAGGCGAAAGCGGCACTGGCAAAGAAGTCCTGGCAGCGCGCCTGCATCGAAACTCTAAACGCGCTGGCAAACCGATGGTTTGTTTGAATTGTGGTGCGATTCAAGAAACCCTTCTACTCAGCGAGCTTTTCGGACACGAAAAAGGTGCATTTACCGGGGCGCTCACCCAGAAAGTCGGTCTGGTGGAACTTGCTGACGGAGGGACACTCTTTTTGGACGAAATTGGGGAGATGGGTATCGAGGCGCAAACCAAGCTTTTGCGTTTTCTTCAAGACGGCCAGGCCTACCGTTTGGGTGGCAAATCCCCCTTAGAACTCGACGTTCGAATTATTGCTGCGACCAATCGAGACTTACCCAGTCGCATTAAAGAGGGGAAATTTCGAGAGGATCTCTACTATCGAATCAACACCGTCAGCCTTTTGCTCACGCCTCTGCGTCAGCGCCCGAATGATGTGGCTCTACTAGCACAAAGTTTTCTGAACTCGGGAGCCCAAACGCAGGTGAAGGGTTTTTCGGCACAGGCCCTAGCTCTATTAAAGACACATCGATGGCCAGGGAATGTAAGGGAACTTCAAAATGCCGTGGAGCGCTTTAAAATCCTAGGGGACTCGGAGATGGTAAGTGGAGACGACGTTCGCAAGCACCTCAAACTGGATCAAAACGAAACTGTTTGGACGGAAGAGGCAGAAACGTTTGATCTCTCACAGATTGAGAAACGACATATTTTGCGCGTATTGAGCCATTTCGATGGCAACAAAACCAAAGCAGCCAATGCCATGGGGATCACGGTTAAGACACTGTACAATAAACTCGCCCGTTACCAGACTGAGAAGAATCCCCGGCTTAATTAGCCTGTGCAAGACATTCAGGAATTTTATTGATCTCTCCTTCTATTCACCGAGCTTTGGGCTATGGGTGGCGGCGGCGGGATTGCTTCGCGATTGTAAGCGAAGTAATCCCACAGCCGACAGGACCCATAGATCAGAGCTCGGTGAACAATAGGAGATATAAATAAAAAACCCGCCTGAGCAAAGCCCAGGCGGGTCAACCTAAACGCCACTTCTCAACAAATTACCAAATGTACGAGAAGTTGATCAGATTCACTGTGAAAGTCCAAGGTGCACCCGTCGTGAAGGTGTGCTGCAGTTCCACAGTTGGACGCCATGTGAGGTTCGGCATCAACTCGAAACGCTTTCCGATTTCTGCACCGAGATCGAAAGCAATCGTGCCACCCGAAAGTCCAGCACCTACGCCGAGGAAGATAGCATCAGCTAGCTTTTCGTCGAAGTTCCAAACGCCCCAGACCAGAGCTTTCCAAGCTTGAGGAGTGGACTGAATGCCGAAGTTTCCGCGGATACCAACTTGCAAAGCAGGCATGATCGTCCGTTGATAACCAGCAGACATTGCCCAAGTAACAGTAACCGGGCTGCCCGAGAGAGTTAATACGCCGTTGGTGTTTGGCGAGCCAAACAAAAGTTCGCCACCAGCCGTATCAGCAGCAGCTGTGGTTGCAGCAGCACCGAATGCGTTTGTCATTGTAAAGGTCGCCAATAAAAAAACACCCAAAAGTACTTTTCTCATTTTGTTTCTCCTTGTGGTCGTTTGGGAGTTGTTCACTTATCCAATTAAATTTACTCTGTAATAACAACAGTTACAACAAAAAGACTACTGATCACAGGCTCTTTGCTCGAATTGTATCTGGTAGACGCAGTGTGATAACGACGGAACGCTTCGTGTTGCCCCGCATAAAATGGATCGTCACTTTATCTCCAACTTTTTTGTCGAAAACAAAATCTTGTAGATCTCGCCAATTCTGAACCGGCGTGTCATCCACTTTAAAAATGATATCTCCTCCAAAAGGAAATCTCCTAAACCCAATCACAGCTTCTCGATCAGCGGCTCTGAGACCGGCTTTTGCCGCGAGCCCCGCCGCGTCAAGCTCGGTGATCATGATCCCATTCTTGAGCGGCAAACCCAGCGTCTGTAGAAGCGCTGCGCTGTAACCCACACCGAACATTCCCAAGTCAGGTCTCAGCACTTGCCCGTATAGGATCAACTGTTCGACTACCCGCTTCACCGTTTGCACCGAGATCGCAAACCCAACCCCACTATTTGCGCCGCTCGGGCTGATTATTTGAGAATTGATGCCGATGAGCGCTCCCGAACTGTCTAATAGAGGACCGCCGGAGTTTCCCGGGTTGATCGCGGTATCCGTCTGAATAATGTCTCGAATGAGCCGATCGGTTGTCGCTCGGATGTCCCTGCCCAAACTGCTAATAATCCCTGTGCTCAAGGAGCCGCCCAAACCAAAAGGGTTGCCGATGGCCAAAGTCTTTTGCCCGACTTTGAGCGGATAAGTTCCATACTCTATGGTGGGAAGTTTCTGCTTCTCTACTTTAAGCACCGCCAAATCTGAATCAGGGTCAGCGCCCACCACCTTTGCGGGCAACGAAGTTTTATCTGCGAACGTCACTTCAACTTTGGCAGCATCTCCCACAACATGGTGATTGGTCACGATGTAGCCATCGGGACGAATCACCACACCAGATCCCGCACCGCGCTGAGGAATCACATCAAAGAAAAAATCTCGGCGCAGAGTTGTTGCAGTGATGTTCACTACCGCAGGACTGCATTTTTCGTAGATGGAGATATTGTTCTTTTCATCTTCAAGAAAAGCCGGGCCACTTTTGGTTTGACCCGACGCTACAAAACTCAGAACGAAAAAAAATAGAAGTGTTTTCACACGGAGTATTTTCTAGTGGAATGGGTTCGTTGACAAGGGTCGGCTACGACAACTAATCTGAATAGGTTTTTCTCACCCAACCAGAGGACCGAATCATGAAAAGAGCAAAAATCACCGTTGTCGGCGCCGGAAACGTGGGCGCCACTGCTGCTCATTGGATTGCAGCGAAAGAATTGGCCGATGTCGTCTTGGTAGACTTGAATGAAGGCGTTGCAAAAGGAAAAGCCCTCGACCTTCTTGAGAGCGGTCCAGTGGAAGGCTTTGATGTCATGGTAACAGGCGCTGCTGATTATGCACCTACCGCCGATTCCGATGTCGTCATCATCACCGCAGGATTGCCGCGCAAGCCCGGAATGAGTCGAGACGACTTGCTCAAGACAAACGCCAAGATCGTGAGCGACGTAACCCATCAGGTGGCAAAATACTCGCCCAACTCGGTTTTGATCGTCGTATCGAATCCCTTAGATGCGATGGCGTATGTCGCCAAGAAAGTCAGCGGCTTCCCCAGAAACCGTGTCATCGGAATGGCAGGCGTCTTGGACTCGGCGCGTTTTAGAACTTTTGTCGCTGAAGCAGCGGGCGTCAGTGTCGAAGACGTTTATGGATTCGTATTTGGCGGACACGGTGACACCATGGTCCCCATGACCCGGTATTGTTCCATCGCCGGCATTCCCCTTGAAAAATATCTCCCCGCCGCAAAGATACAGGAGATCGTACAACGTACGCGACAAGGTGGCGCTGAGATCGTTAACTTGCTCAAAACAGGTTCGGCCTTCTACGCTCCCTCTGCATCAGCCGTTCAAATGGCGGAAGCTATCCTCAAAGACAAGAAACGCGTACTGCCCTGCGCCGTAGAACTCGAGGGAGAGTTTGGCGTGAACAAACTATTTGTAGGCGTGCTTTGCAAACTTGGCCGCAATGGGATGGAGGGGGTCATTCCTGTCGATCTCAATGAAACCGAGAAAACAGAACTCGCGAAATCTGCAGCAGCCGTAAAAGAGCTCGTTGACGTATTGGAGGCAACTTGAACATTCACGAACACCAGGGAAAAGATCTCTTTCGGCAGTATAAAATCCCGGTTCCTCAGGGAAAAGCCGTCTTCTCAGTCGACGAAGCCATGAAAGTCGCCCCCGAAATTTCCAGCGGCGTCTGGGTGGTCAAAGCTCAGATCCACGCTGGTGGTCGCGGTAAGGGCGGCGGGGTGAAAGTCGCCAAAAGCCTCGAAGACGTCAAAAAACATGCGACGCAAATTCTAGGGATGAATTTGGTCACCCACCAGACCGGCCCCGAGGGCCGTGTGGTACGGCGCCTGCTCATTGAAGAAGGGGCGGACATCAAAAAAGAATATTATCTTTCCATCACACTGGATCGAGCGTCGTCGAGCCTTGCCATTATGGCTAGCACCGAGGGCGGAATGGACATCGAGGAAGTCGCCGCACACACTCCGAACAAGATCTTTAAGGAGTGGGTTCACCCCGGCGCTGGGTTGTGTGATTTTCAATGCAGGCGCCTTTCCAAACGGATGGGATTTGCCGGCCCTCAGGCCAAACAGTTCGGCGATATCTTGCGCAAACTCGTTCGCTTGTTCCAAGAACAAGACTGTGCCCTAGCAGAAATCAACCCGCTGATCCTGACCGGCGCAGGAAACCTGGTGGCGCTAGATGCGAAGATCGGATTTGATGACAATGCTGGCTTTCGTCATCCTGAGTGGGCGCAGCTGAACGACGCTACCGAAGAAGATCCCAGTGAAACCCGCGCTAAAAAGCATGAGCTGAGTTACATCAGCCTGGATGGGAATATCGGC
>CAZTDN010000010.1:55105-67621 GCA_964611895.1 uncultured Pseudobdellovibrionaceae bacterium | reverse complement strand
CCATGGACATCATTAAGCTCGAAGGGGGTAGCCCGGCCAACTTCCTCGATGTGGGTGGTGGTGCCACCGAAGAACGCGTCAAGGAAGCATTCAAAATTATTCTCACTGATGAAAAAGTGAAAGCGATTCTCGTCAATATTTTTGGCGGAATTATGAAGTGCGATGTGATTGCAACTGGCGTCATTGGAGCGGCACGTGAGCTCCAACTCAAAGTGCCGCTCGTAGTTCGTCTCGAAGGCACGAATGTGGAACTAGGAAAAAAACTGCTGAGCGAATCCGGTCTAAAGATTCTACCAGCGACAGGTATGAAGGAAGCCGCTCAAAAAGTCGTAGCAGCCGCTGGAGGTCAACTATGAGCATTCTCGTCGACAGAAATACTAAACTCATCACTCAAGGTATCACTGGACAGGCCGGGGCCTTTCACACCAAACAGTGCAAAGAATACGGCACTCAGGTGGTGGGTGGAGTCACGCCTGGAAAAGGCGGCGAAGAAATCGATGGTGTAGCCATTTTTGATTCGGTATCCGATGCGGTCGAAAAGACCGGTGCCAATGCGTCGATGATCTTTGTTCCTCCTCCGTTTGCCGCGGACGCGATTATTGAGGCCGCAGAAGCCGGGATCAAAGTGATCATCGCGATCACCGAAGGCATTCCCGTGATGGATATGGTCCGCGTAAAGCAGTACCTAAGGACTAGCCAAGCCACTTTAATCGGCCCTAACTGCCCCGGGATTATTACCCCTGGGCAATGCAAAATCGGCATCATGCCGGGCTACATCCACAAGGAAGGCCGGGTGGGTTTGGTCTCGCGTAGCGGAACGCTCACGTATGAAGCCGTCCACCAAATGAGCACCCGTGGTATCGGCCAGTCGACTTGTGTTGGAATCGGGGGGGACCCCGTCCACGGACTCTCCTTTTTAGATGTTATGACCCTTTTTAACCAAGATCCCGGCACGGATGCTGTGGTGATGATCGGAGAAATCGGTGGTGGTGAGGAAGAGGCCGCGGCCGAGTATGTCCGAACCCAGATGAAAAAGCCCGTCGTTGGCTTTATCGGGGGACAAACCGCCCCTCCAGGAAAGCGAATGGGCCATGCAGGTGCGATTATTAGCGGCGGATCTGGGAAGGCCATTGACAAGATACGCGCAATGGAAAAAGCAGGTATAGCAGTCGCGATGAGCCCTGCAGCCATTGGCGAGACCTTGGCTCAGACATTAGCAAAAAAGAAGTAGAGGAAGTACTTAAGTATGGAACGGACGTTTTCAATCATTAAACCCAACTCGGTCAAAAAGAACCAAATCGGTCGCATCATCACGATGATGGAAGAATCGGGACTCAAGATCGTTGCAGCGAAAATGAAAACCCTTTCGAAGGCCGAAGCGGAAGGATTTTATGCCGAACACCGAGAGCGTCCGTTCTTCAATAGCCTTGTTAGCTTTATGACAAGTGGGCCGGTAATGCTCATGACTCTAGAGGGCGAAAATGCTGTTGAGAACTACCGCAAACTGATGGGAGCCACTGACCCCGCAAAAGCAGCGCCTCAGACTATACGCAAGATTTTTGCGGATAGCTTGGAGGCCAATAGCGTGCACGGCTCGGATAGCGCCGCAAGCGCACAGCGGGAGATTGCCTATTTCTTTAAAAGTGAGCTCTAAAGGCAATTCAGACTAAGCAGCCTGTTTCTTGAAGAGAAGAACTCCCAACACTTTGTGGAGTTCTTCTTTTTTTATGGGTAGAGAAAGCACCGCATCGGCAAGCGTAGATTCTTGCTGCTTCGCCGCCTGAGCGTGATTAGAGGACGCTAGCAGAATGGGTACTTGAGCGGATTGGGAGTCGCTTTTTAGCAAATATGTGACTTCGGCTATAGAAATCTTCGCAAGCTCTGACGACAGAATAAGCGCGCTCGGCCGGCAATGAAAAAGATGCGTAATCGCTTCTACTCCATCACTGACAAAACTCACTCGATACCCGCCTTGCTCAAGCATACCGAAAAGCGACTTGCGTTTTTCGGCAGAGGGTTCAGCAACTAGTAGATGGGGCGTATCGCGCACCTGGAAAAACAAATCGGGCTGGGAAATCGTGTGTGGGAAAAGCACAGAAAAAGTCGACCCCTTTCCCTCCTCACTCTCTACCCAAATATTACCATCGTGTAGAGTCGAGATTTGCTTTGCGACAGTGAGCCCAAGGCCTCGTCCTCCTTCACGCGATTGCTCTTTAATCTGAACAAATCGGTCAAATATCTTGCGCATTTCAGATGCTGGAATCCCTTTGCCCTCGTCCCGCAGCTTTATGACTAACATAGGGTACGGAGGATCTGTTTTGCGCCTGCCCTGAAAAGGTGCGACGTCTAGGTAAATATTTTTTCCAGGATCAGTAAATTTAAGCGCGTTCGTGAATAGGTTTTGCAATAGCTGTCGGATGCGATCTCCATCCGCCAACACTTTCCAGGATTGTACTGGATTGGTGTAGTGAAAACGCACATTTTTCTGTTCTGCCTGGAGTCTGTAATCCGAAAAAAACTCTTTCAACAAATCATCGAGCTTGAGTACCTGATACTGCGGCCGAAGCCCTTGTTCTAGCGCTGTGACATCCAGGAGATCTTTGACCAAAGTCAGCGCATGTCCAGATTGACGTTGAGCGCGAGCTAGCAGCTCGGAGTGCAAAGTGGATAGGCTTGTGGATTCTGCCGACTTTAGGACCATCGACAAGCACGTTTGAATCAATGCCAGAGGCGAACGCAAATCATGGGCACAAACACTCAAAAACTCTTCGCGCTGTTTCAGAACCGTGTCGGTCTTGGCCAACGCTGAAGCATGGTCTTGCGAAGTTTTTTGAAGCGCCAACATTTGAGCGGAGTGCGCCAACCTCAAACGCAGCTTGAGCTCCAAGGCGGCTGGCTTTTCACTTACGGAAAAGACTTCAGCCACGCCCGAGTTTTCCCAATCCCAACCCTGCTTAAGAAACTTGGTTGCGGAATAGGCATAAAGAATCGGCACCCATCGCTGTGACGTTGGCAAACCTGCTATCTGCGAACGCAAAGCCGCAACAAATTCCGGACTCTCATCAACAACTAGAATGCACGATGGAGGGGATACCCACAGTGTTTCCGTTGAGAAAAGCTGAGAAGTCCACGCCATGCCGAGTCCTTCAAACTTTTTCTGAAGATCGCGCACAGGCGGAGCGCCTTTGGCTTGCGAATGCAGATGCAAAATGGAGATGGGGTAGGTCACGGCTCTATGGTATCGGCCAAATTCGAAGAAAAGTTTAGGGATCTTAAAGGCTTCGCCAAAGTCGACGGAGGTTGGACTGGTGGCAAACGAGAACAAGGCCCGCACAGAGATAGACAAGAGACCTTCCAGGGACCGAATCAATCACCAGCGCAGCGTACAAACTAGATGCGGTGATTCCAACGAGCGACCCCCACGCGCTAACGCGCACTGTTATCAACAACAGGGCGTAACTCGCCATCAAAACCCAGGCTGCTCCTGGAACCACTCCCATCCAAGCGCCCATCGTTGTTGCTACACCCTTGCCCCCTCGAAAGCGCAAGAAGGCGCTAAAGCAATGCCCCAGAACCACTGCACACCCAGCATGCGTAGCTACCCAAGGGTCATGGGGAAAAAAGTTCCGGGCCATATTTACGGCAAAGTACCCTTTGGCAAAGTCGAATAGAAAAGTCGTAGCGCCGGCTTTCCAACCGAAATTGCGAGTGATGTTGGTGGCGCCGATATTTCCACTTCCCATTTCTCGTACGTCAATCCCGAACCGACGGCGAGACAGGACCACCCCTGTGGGGAAGCTGCCTAAAAAGTAGGCCAAAAAGAGGATCCAAACGCTCTGCCATTCCATGACGCAGGAGTATCTGCGGCATTTTGGGTTTGTGCAAGAACGACCGAAAAGATCTAAAAGGAGCCGAACTATGCCCGTGCTTATCACTGCTTTAATGATGATTCTACCTGCGTTCGCGTGGGCAGATACCCAGCCCTGGGCTGCTAAACAGAAACTCGCTGATATCACCGGCCTAAAACTACCCAAGGACTGGGCATCGCTCGCGCCTTGGAAAGACACTTTCACTGTCTCGGTAGATGATTTACCCGAATACTACGACTGGCGCTTTTATGCCTCCGGCCTCACTCCAGTAAAAAGGCAACTCGCCAGCGATTGCTGGGCACAAGGTACTGTGGGAGTTCTGGAGTCTCTTGTAAAAATCCATCACGGCCTAGAGATCGATCTTTCGGTCCAACAGGTCATCTCATGCTCCCGCTCCGGATCTGCCGCTAACGGCGGATACTTTGCTCACGAATACCACCGTGCCGAAGGGGCCGTCTCAACGGCAGACTATCCCTACACTGCCAGAGACACCCCCTGTAAAAAGGGTCTTTCTCCTCAGTACCAGCTCGAAAAGTGGGGCTATGTCGGCGCCAAGAATTCTCGACCTACTGTCACCCAACTCAAGCAAGCCATCATGGAACACGGACCGATTGGCGTGACCATCTACGCCAACTCTGCTTTGCAGCGCTTCACCGGAAGCGGCGTCTTTAAAGGGTGCGGAAGTGGCCAAACCAACCACATTGAAGTCATTGTGGGGTGGGACGACACAGAAGGCACCGACGGAGTTTGGTTTGTGCGCAACTCCTGGGGAAGTTCCCACGGCGATGGGGGATACGCCAAAATCCCCTTCGGTTGCTCCCGCGTGGGCGAAATGGCTACTTGGGCGGACCTGAAAATCTGAAATGCTTGCCCGGTCCTGCGTACGGTGGTACTCCAGTTTCTTTCTGATCGTGGGCGGTTAGCTCAGTTGGATAGAGCACATGGCTTCGAACCATGGGGTCAGGAGTTCGAATCTCTTACCGCCCACATTTCTTCAGTTGCCAGAACCCGGAAACAGCCCAATCAGAGCCCCGCCTTGTGCTAGTCCGAAGTGGTATTGGCGTGCCTGCTCAAACTTCGGGGGGAAAAAGCCTTCTTTGTCGTTAGAATCAAATTCCAACTCGAAAGTATCTAATCCGTGAACTTTTTGGCTGAAGGCATTATCCGCAGCCGCTTCATCGTAACGGATTCGGATGTTTCGAACAGGCCCCCAGAACCAATGTACGGCGTGACGGCCCGCTTCTACTTGATGGGAAACCCATTTCTGATTGTCGATCTGGATTTCGTAGTTGATGTTGAATCCAGCTTTGTTCATTAGCCCTAGGACCTTCTTGCGGGTCACTCCATTCTGTAGCTGGCCGCAATCAATCAAGCGAATTTTCTGTTCATTTTGACCGAGTTCAAGGGTCCGACCGTCATGATACTGGGCAGTTTGAAACCCTTTTTGTCGAAGCGCGTTTTCAACCGCACGTGGATCCCCAGGGACCTGTTGTTGTTCCGCCGAAAAATCCCCTTTTTCAATCACAAAACCTACCGTAGGAAACTGCCTCTCTTGGGCACGGGGAGTGAACGGAACTTTCGCTCCACCGCGTGCATGGTACCTGAAGAAAAAATGAGTCCCTTCAACCACCTCGGGCCCAGAGTGAGCGCGAAGAAATCTCCACCCTTCAGAGGCTGCAAAGGAGGGCGTGCCGGATACATCCGTACCAGACAAATCATTGACCCCGTCGGTAAGCCTACCCACGGCGACATCAACGTCCGCGCCGCAATTATTTTTCAACATAACGGCATTTGCGTTCGTCGCAACGATTCCCAACCAAGCAACTACCAGATTGATTTTTTTCATTTATCCTCCGTCACAAATTATTCCTCTTTAAAATCCAAGATGATCGAACCACTATTATCCGAGAGAGCCGTGTCATTTATTTGGAATTCATAGACTTCGGGCTCGAGGACAGTTCCAGCATAAATGCGATTCCACTGTCCTCGGACTTTCATCAGCACAAGACCAAACGGCCATCCGTTCCCCGACGTGTCCTGTTTTTGGAGTTTGTAATCAGCATACTGCTCTAGCGCAGAATCTTTGTGCCCTTCTAGTGGAGACACCGGGGGATAATTCTTTTGATCAACGGTCCAGTTGCCGGTAACCGCCACGATGCGCATTTTCTTCGTAAGCACTAGAGGCTGCGCCGTTTCGCGAGCAGAAACTTCCAACCGCATGTCTGGTGAAACCACTAAAGAATCGCCCTCGGTCTGCACCTTGGCCACCTTGCCACCTGAAGCGGTAGAGGACCCTGGGTCCACTAGCTGCAACAGCGTAGAGTTGCGCGAGACATATTTTCCGTCGTACTGAAGGCAATCCCCAAACACCGTTATAAAATTATCGTCGGTGTATGCGTTGGGACCATTCGTGTGGGAATGACACAGGTTGTGGAGAAATTCATGGGCTATCGTACCCGCCAACATTTCGTAGTCTTGATAGGTTTTGTACTTTTCAATTTCTCTCTGATTTAGCGAGACTTGGAACTCGCCTTTGACCGTGTGAACCCCACCCCCCTCGCAACGCACTTGCAAAATGTCTCCGATGGGGGCGTAGCCCACAAACTTTTCATTTGCCATCTCCGGAGAAAACGCCTGAATTCTCGCCCTTGGCATTCCTTGTCGGAACAAGGCATAGAGCTGCATCTCGGTCATATGAAAGTATTCGCTGGAGGATTTCGCTCGGTAAAAGCACCTTTCGGAATAGAAGGTTTTTGCGTTATTTTTGGCGCACTGATACACGCGCGGCGAGAGCATTCGCTCCGAGACGATCTTGAGCGCCTGTTCTATTTTTGCCTGTTGAGCGGCGGTGAAACCTGAATATACGGCTGAGATGGGCCTTACCGCTTCACTGTCCGCAAGGGATACAGACCCAAAACCCAAGAACAAAATCAGGGTAAATCGATTCACCTATCCTCCTCCAAAGCAGGTGGAGGTATACTGCGCCCTTTAACCCAGTCAACAGTCACTATGGAAGCATCCTAGCCAGTAGCGGGCTCGAGAGTAGACTAGGATTGGCTGAGCTAGGGAGGGCTCTTTTTCCTATGAAATCGCTCCAAGAAACTTATGCACCCCATAATGCGTGTTTTGGATGCGGGCCCTCAAACCCCCTGGGCTTGAAAGTCCGCTCCTTCGTCGAAGGGGACCAGTGCGTGGCGGAATGGACCGCCCAACCACACCACGAGGCCTTCCCCGGCATCCTTAATGGGGGCATTATCGGTGCGCTGCTGGACTGCCATTCTAACTGGACGGCGGCGTATTCCCTGATGAAGCAAATGGGTACCGAGACCCCCCCGTGCACAGTCACTGCGGAATTTTCGGTAAAGCTGCTCCGGCCCACACCGACCACCGGCCCGATCCGACTCGTTGCAAAAGTAGTAGAACTCAAAACGGAACGTGCCACCATCAGCGCGGAACTCTGGGCGGGCGGAAAACTCTGCGACACCTGTACCGGCACTTTTGTAGCTGTCCGGCCGGGCCACCCTGCCTACCATCGGTGGTAACACCTGGTAACGGAACTGTCCCCCCTGGTTTGACGTTAACCTGGCTTCTTTTCAAAGTTACTCTGATATCGGGGAAATCACTAAAAACTGGGTTGGGTAAAACTAAAGGTGGAATCAAATCCGCCTTAATTTGGAGGAACGCTCAAGGTGACTAAAAGCAAACGCAGTCTCCAGTGGATAGGTGTATGCAGTTTTGGATTGGCCGCGATGGTCGGAACGCAAGCATTGGCTTCGAAGACCGTCACGGGCACGCTGGTCAAGATCACGGATGGGGATACCGTAAACGTCGAAACGGCGGACGGCAAAGTGCACAAAGTTCGTTACCTGGGCATAGATACCCCGGAAGTGCATTTCATGAATCAGGCCCAAGACTACGGCCCCGAAGCGACCGATCACCTGCATGAACTGTTCAACGCTGCTCCCGCAAAGTTAGACCGCAAAGGCACTAAAGTCCTGGGCGCCTGCAAAGACAAAACGACCGGCAAAGACATTGAGGTCGAAGTCGAGTTTGATGGCAAAGACAAGCATAAGCGCGATTTAGGGTACGTCTACATTGGTAAGATCAATACCAACCTGCAGATGGTCGAGGACGGGTATGCGTTTCCCTACCTCTATTGCGTAAAAGACGGCTGCGATAAAGGCTGGGTGAAACAGGCGCGCGTCGCGGAATTTGTCGACGCCTGCAAATCAGCGCGCTCCAAAGGGTTGGGAATTTTCAACAAGAAGAAGCCGCTCAATGAAATTCCGTCCGAGTTCCGCCGCCGCATCGGCAAAACTCCGCGCTACCAGTACCTCGGAAACTTCGAAACCAAGGAGCTTTTCCAGCCGGACGAAGTCGCTAAAGTCGACCCGTGCTTGATGATCCGTTTCGATCAACCGGAAGACGCTGAAAATCTCGGCTATAAATTCTAGTATTCACGGTTTGCGCTCGAGCACATGCTCGAGCGCAATCGTATTCCCATCCAAATCGTATTGTGGATTCAAAAAGGTAAAGACACCGGATTTTTCAGTCCATTTGTACTTTTTCATGGTGCCCGCATCGTCCCACTCCAACTCATGGATCAAGGTTCCGTCTGATAGCTTGTCAGATTTAACCACCAACGCCTTGTAAGGGAAAAAATGGTACCCCGGATCGCAAGCCTTACCGCCAGGGGGGCAGTAGGGCATGGTCAGCACCGCTTCGTCTGCATCTGCGAAGATGCTTGCTAAGGAATTTTCCGCGTGTGGCGCATCGCCCCCCACCTTTTGGATCGTGTAATCCCCTTCAATAGACTGGATGAACTTTTTCGCATCCACCTCGGTGGCTGCATAAGCGCTGGAGAAAATGGCACAAAGTGCCAACAAACCGAATATAAAATTCCGCATTTACCCCTCCCCTGAAACAAGAGTGGCGTACTTTTGGGTGGGATTCAAGTGAGCCGAGATGGACTCGAACCATCGACCCTATCCTTAAAAGGGATATGCTCTACCAACTGAGCTATCGGCCCCCATAGAAAGGTGCGTCGAAGATGTACCGCCATCTGCCCTCGAAATCAAGCAAAGTCGCTGTGTTATAATGATTTTATGCCGGCCCTCATTCGAACCTTGCCCCTACTCATCTGCCTCATAGCCCTTGAAGCATGCACAAAAAAACAACCCCCTGCGTCGAGCAACCTCGAATTGAGTCTCTACTCCGGAATTCGGCAGCTCGTGAATATCAACGACACCGAAGAAAAAATCCTCGAGCGCAGCCCTTGGAAGCCGGAACGCACAGACCTCTCCCAAGACCCAGGGGTAGAACGCATTAAGTTTACGCACGTCCTTTTTTTCAAAGAGATTGGCACTCGCGCCTATTTCAGAAATGGCAGAGTGGCATTGATCGAAGTGCAAGACCCTTTTCAAGGGGTGATCCAGGGCAAGAAACTATTCGTGTTCCGACTCGCTCCCGCCGATCCCGACCACTGGAGCAATATTCTCATGGCAGAATTGGGGTCACCTCAAATGCGGATGGGCGGAGGAAAATTTGGCTCCGAGGCTTTGTATTATAGTTGGGGAGACATTTCATTCAACGCGCAGGGCCCCAACGAAATTGCGATTTATCGAGACCCCGAGATTATCAAATTCCGACAAACTACATTCGGTCGAAAAATCAAAATTTTTTAATCCGCTCAATTAACGAGCGATTAACTTAACGAATTTGCGTTTACCACACTGGAGTACAACTTCTTGACCGGACTTTAAGGAAATGGTTTCCGAGGCCGCTGCCGCTCCATCGAGTTTAACCGCCCCCTGACCCACCATCCGCTTTCCTTCGCTCGTGCTCACCACTAAGCCGAGGTCTTTTAGCAAACCCGGGAGCCAGACATCTGGCGCTTTCAGCACATGTTCGGGCATCTCGTCGGGAACACCTTTTTTTGCGAAGACTTTTTCAAACCCCGTCTGCGCCGCTTCCGCGGCCTGGGCGGAATGGAAGCGAGCCACGATTTCTTTGGCTAGCTGGACCTTCACTTCCTTGGGATTCAATCCCGCCTTCATTTTGGCAAACAACGCGTCGATTTCATCCACCGTCAGTGCGCTCAAAAGATCGTAATACTTGCGCAGCATCGAATCCGGAAGGCTCATCATCTTGCCGTATATCTGATCCGGGGCTTCGTCGATCCCGACGTAATTTCCCGCTGATTTGCTCATCTTTTGCACGCCGTCGAGGCCTTCGAGAAGCGGCACAGTAAGGCATATTTGCGGTTCCAGGGAGTAGTCTCGCATCAGCTCTCGCCCAAGGAGCAAGTTAAAAATCTGATCTCTCCCTCCCAGCTCTACATCCGCCTTGAGCGCCACCGAATCGTATGCCTGCAGCAAAGGGTACAAAAACTCGTGCACACTGATGCTCTGCCCTTCTTTGTAACGCGTCTTGAAGTCTTCACGCTCCAACATACGCGCCACATTGGCCTTGGCGGCCAGTCTCACAAAGGCATACGCGTCGAACTTATCAAGCCACTCACTATTGAACTTTACGACCGTTTTCACCGGATCGAGAATTTTAAAGACCTGTTTTTTGTAAGTTTCGGCGTTGGCTGCCACCTGTTGCCGATCCAGCTGAGGACGGGTTTTGGTTTTTCCGGAGGGATCTCCCACCAGCCCCGTGAAGTCGCCAATAAGAAATACTACCTGGTGCCCGAACTTCTGAAACTGGGCCATTTTTTGGATCAACACGGTATGCCCCAAATGCAAGTCGGGAGCGGTGGGATCAAAGCCAGCCTTAATAACCAAGGGCTTTCCGGTCTGTTGAGATTTTTTCAACTTAGCCAGAAAATCCGCTCGATTGATGATGTCGTCCGCGCCGCGTGAGAATTCCTTGAGCTGATCTTCAGCCGAGATCTTTATCCCACTCATTCCAGTCCCCCATCTCGATCCATATCTAAGTGAATCACATTTTTTCGAATACGATGAATTGCGATGGCCTTGCCATCCGCACCGATATCGATAACCACACAACATACCCCCGGGTTATCGACCGCAACCTGATAACCGTGAGGCCGTTTGGTTCGAAACCGTTCAATTACCGGCCCTGGCTCTAAACCTATCACAGAATCGAATGCGCCCGACATCCCTACGTCGGTAATATAAGCGGTACCGCCAGGAAGAATTCTTTCGTCGGCAGTCTGAACGTGGGAATGGCTTCCCAAGACCGCTGTCGCTCTACCAGCCAGGTGCCAACCCATGGCGTACTTCTCACTCGTTGCGTCAGCATGAAAATCCACGATGACGGGCACGCCTTCAGGGGCATTTTCCAAAATCCAATCGGCGGCCAAGAACGGATCCTCACTATCCTCCATAAAAACCCGGCCAATCAGGTTGACGAGAACAACGGATTTGCCATTACTCTGAAACAGCGCGTGACCGGCCCCCGGACAAGGAGAATCCGCGGGATCGGGAAAATTTGCAGGCCTGAGCAGGCGCCGATCGTTTTCTAAGATAGAAAATACTTCGCGGTTGTCCCAAACATGATTGCCAGTGGTGAGAGCATGAAAGCCCATGCCCATCATTTCGTTGAAGGTCTTGAGATTAACTCCACGCCCCCCGGCTAGGTTTTCTCCGTTAGCAAAAAGAAAATCAGGTTTCCATTCCTTGATCAAATCAGGCAGTGCTGCCGCAACAGCGCGCCTCCCGGGCTTCCCAAAAATATCGGCAAATAATAGGACTCTCGTCTGCTGACCACTCACTCCGCACACCTAAACTTAGGGCCTTCTGGCCGGTTGGTTAGGGACCCATTATCAGAATACGCTTCTCGGTGCAAAGGCCGCGCATAGCAACATCGGTTACTTCTTGCTCCACACAGGAAAATACCTGTGAATCCCAGCCTACGCCCCACGGAGTCGCAGGGCAGTCGGCCAGAAAACGGTCGTAATAACCAGCGCCGCTACCCACCCGCCCACCTCGCATATCAAAGCCAGCTCCCGGGACCAGGATCAAATCAGAGGCCTGCCAACCCGTCACCCGGCTCCCTTGAGGCTCCAGGATGCCGCCAAACCCCGGTTGCAAATGAGCCAACCTCCCAATCGTCCGAAACTCCATCCGGTTGCCAGGCAAGACCGCTGGAAAGCAACAGGCCGTGGGCCTTGCTCGCCATAACGGCAGTAAATCGACTTCCCCACGGCGCGCGGCAAAAATCCCCACGCGCTGCGCATTCTTGAAAAAGGGGTGTTCTAAAATACGTTCGCACACCAACGCCTTCGACGGAAAATCCCCGCGATTTCGGAGCTCTTTCCACTTTTCGCGCACTTCGATTTTAGAAACTGGCGAGGACACTTAGTTCGTAGAGGGAGTAAGCTCTCGCTCAATCCGATCGAGTATTTCGCCGGCCTTGGAGAGTACTTGCTCTCTAAATCCCTCAAAGTGGTGACGCTCCTGCAAGGATTGACTCGCAAACTCAATGGCGGCGAGCAAGGCGACTTTAGTGGATGTCAAATTAGGGTGCTCCTGCTGCAGGCTATTGATTTTGGATTGAACCAGCCGCGCTATCTGATCGAGATTAGCGTCCGCTTCATCTCCTCGCACAACGTACTTTTGATTGGAAATCTGGATATCGATAGATGCCACGAAGAAGCCCCCTTTGTGGGTGTTTCTCC
>CAZTDN010000010.1:0-55095 GCA_964611895.1 uncultured Pseudobdellovibrionaceae bacterium | reverse complement strand
CCTATCCTATTCGACAACGACTTTCTGATCAATCTGCCCAAAAACAGAAACCCCGTTTCGCACAACATCCATCCAAACATGATCGCCCGGCACCAACCAAGGGGTTGTGGCTTTTCCGTTGTCTAGGATTTCTTGAAACCTTTTTTCGGTGAGACAAGCAAATCCGCGGGTTTTGTCGTCATTAGAAACCGTGCCCGTGCCGATGATGTTTCCGGCCGAAAGAGGACGCGTTCTACAAGCATGGGCAACGAGCTCTCCAAAAGTGAAGTGCATTTCGCTTCCATTTGGCCGACCAAACTCTTTCCCATTCAAACGGACCTCGAGATCCAGTGCGACGCGCTTGCCGTCCCATGCCTCTCCCAATTCATCAGCGGTCACTGCAAAAGGAGCAAAAGACGAATTGGGCTTGGATTGCAGAAACCCAAACTTGGTCTCAATCTCCCCCAACACTAAGACTCGGTAGGTAATATCGTTAAACAAAGTAAAGAGCGCAAAATGCGACGCAAGTTTCTCCGCTGGTGTCCCCTTGGGAATATCGGTGGTGATTACTGCAAACTCGCCTTCAAAGTCTCCACCATAGTCCACATTCATCAGATCGAGGGGGGCGTTGTGCGCTAACAGGTTGTCACTGACACCCTGATACATGAGGGGTATTTTTTTTGCGCTTTCTGGCATTTGGTCACCGCGGGACCGACGAGCGCGGACAACGTGTGAGAGAAAAGCACTCCCATCATAGAACCCGGGAGCATGAGGTAGCGGAGCGATGCACTTATTGACATCCAGGTCAAACGCGCCCGAAGCTGAACCCTGGTTGAGTGCCTTTGAAAGGGACTGCAAACGGGGAGCCGCTTCCTCCCAGTTTTGCAAAGCTTCAAGCATCGAAGACGCTACTCCCGTGGGATAAATCGCTCGCTTATTGTCGCTAGAAACAACAACGAGGCGCCCATTCAAATCCCCTTTTTCTCCGCTCAATGTTGCTAGCTTCATACTATCTCCTCACCTATTTCTTGGGCTAAAAACACATCCGGCTCTTCCAAACTACAACTCCCGAAAGTTCCGGCGTGGCGCCTACGCGCCGCTTCTATTTGATCACATTCGATCGAATAGCGCGACCATTTCAACCGGTCGGGAGTAAACACGAACGCTTTTGGGTTGGACTCCAACAAACAAGCCTGGATTTCATCTCGAGAAAACTCCGAAAGCCCCAAACTCTGCGCAAAAGCAAATGCAGCAAATAGATTTACGAAACCATAATCTCCCGGCCGGGATATGGCATGGTGTAAGCCCTGGGTTGCCTTGAATCGAAGCGAAAGCGTCGTGCAAACCGCAATGACTTCAGCCAACTGAGAAGCCGTGGGCGGAGTGGCTCCGCCTGTGCGGATCTTGATACCAGGCTGCCCCACACCCGCGGCATTTTCTTCTGCCCACCCGGCAATCCTATGGGCTGCTTTTGACAGACGCGTCTGCCAAACCTCCCCCGTAAGTGGAATCTCAAAATAGATATCCAAACCCAAGTGCGAACCGACCAAAGCAGCTTCCAACGCATCGCCAAGTAAAGCCTCCATCGCCTCCGGACCAAGCGACTCCGGAATGCGCGTCTCATAAGCCAGGACTTGCTGGCGCTGGGAACTATCGAGGAACTTCTCGTTAAAACGGCGAACCTCTCTGATCTCAAACCCCAGGTGGCGAGCCAAATCGGAGGGCTTTTCTACGGGGCTGCCGATGACCGTAAAGGGAAGCGGTGCCCCATCCGAACCGGCATCGTGCCAGGAACGAGGCGAGAGCCGCTTGAGATCGGCGATAGTGACAACGATTTTCGAAAGCAGCCACGGATGTTTGCTGTGCTTTCGAAATGCGCAGGCTTGTTGCATTGCTTTTTCCAACGAAAGTGCCGCCGGTGGAAAGGTTCCTGCATAGTCAATCAGGTTAGCCAGAAGAGCTCTTTTTGCAGAGTAGATTGCCATGGCTCGCTAAGGTATCGGAAAGGGCCTGTGATTTCAAACCGCTCGCGCATTTGCTAATGAATGCGCCTTTCACGCCGATAAGATCTTTGAAACCAAATCCCGCCAAATACAGAGGAGCAGAATCGAATGAGGACGCCTTACTTGCGTGTCGACGCGTCAACCTTAGATGGAACCCACGAGGAAATGGGCTTGATGACGGTAGAGCAATTCGACCGCTGCGTTTACTGCAACACGAAACTCCTATTTACTCATGACTTGAACTTGAGCTATCTGGAAGTTGTTGAAAACTGCCGCTGTCCAGGATGCGGAGTTACAAAATCGCCGCAACGCTTCACGTTGCAATGATGGGTTAGTGCCCAAAAACTGAGTAAACTTCAAAAGCGCCCAACAAGATCATCAACCCGCTCGCAAGTCGGCTCGCCGGTCCAGAAGAGGCCGAGGCCACACCTTCCATACAAATTCCAGCCAAAGGCATCCGAGACGCGATGCCCCCGAAGGGCGAGGAGAGCAACAGTGCTAAAAGCACTCCCAGAGGCAAGAACCGGTGGTTAGGATTGATATTGCTGAACATCCCCCCCACCGCGCCAAGCGCAAAAAAGATTAAGGACAGAGTCTGGCCGGCGGCTGAATGCGAAAAAAGGCCTCCACCTGCGGGTGTATCCAGTCGAAAAAGGGTCATCAAAGCAGATTGATCCACCGTCCCCAATACCGTGGACCAGCTACTGCCGGATAATAGACATCCCAATGCTAAGGGTAATAGAAAGAAAAGCGCATTGCGCCCCCACTCCGCGAGCGGAAGAAATCTCTGCACCCCCCAAAACAAGTACGCGTAGACAGGCAAGAGCGCCAAAGCGATGGGGTCCATCAAAGAAAGAGTCGCGCTTGCTAAACCTGCAAGCCACCAATTTTGATCTAGTGCACGCCGCAATGTAAATGTGAGAAGAAAACACGCCAAAGTCAGACTTGAGCCCACACTGAGCTCGTAGCTCGTCGGCCATAAAAGTACGAAAATCGCGCCCAGTGTCGACACATCGGTCGTCACCATCCGATTAAACAATCCAAAAAGTTCAAACAAAAAGAAGAGGAAAAAAAAATTGGAAACTATCAGCAAACAAACCGTTGTCTGCCATCCAGAAAAATGCGCCAGCAGAACAACCGCCCACTGGAACGGATTTCGACTTTTCGAGACCACTTGGCTGACCGAGTCACGACTCAGATCGTGTACAGCCCTGGCTTCAGGCCCTTGCGCCACGCGATCTAAAAAACGCTCCCAATGTGAATGGTTTTTAGGCCCCGACGCTGAAAGAGCGTAAAAGGCCACCACCAGCAAGAGCAGCCGGTGCGCAGTAAAAGCCAAAAAAACTTTCCACATAGATAAGTAATGTCACCACAAGACCCCGCGCAGTTCAATCAAGCTAAATCTCGCCCAGCTGCTTTTTGAGCAAGGTCAATGCGACCAGGGCAGCGGTTTCGGCGCGAAGGCGATTGCGCCCCAAACCCAGGCGAGTTCCGCCAGCACGCAGGAGCGCCTCGACTTCGGCTGGGCTCAGGCCCCCTTCCGCCCCGACGACCAAGTCGACACCCTCAAAAGCCTTTGTATCGTTCAACGGCGGCGCTGCCTGCCGTGCATTTTCATCGCAAACAATCAGTAGCCTGTTCGGATTGCGTTGAGAAAGCCAGTTTTCCAGATTGAGAGGAGAGCCGTTGCGTGGAAAATTCAACTCCTCGCACTGTTTGCATACCTCGGACAAAACGCCCACCCAACGATCTTCATTCCAGCCCTTGGCCGGACTGGAATGCTGGGTTTTAAGGGGTTGAAATCCAGCAACCCCCAACTCGGTAGCGCGCCGGTAAATAAAATCTAGGGCCTGTCCTTTTGGAATGCCAAAACACAAAACAATCTTTGAACTAGCTTCGACGATGATTATTTTTTCGATCTTGGCTACAGAAGATTTGGGGTGAATCTCTTGGAGAGTCGCGTGAGCAAGGCAACCCTTGCCATCCACAAGCCCGACTTTTTCCCCAGGTTGAAGGCGTAGGACCTTGGCCAGGTGGTGTGACTGAACTGCTTCCAAGGCGACGGACGCCCCCTGCACAAAAGGGCCATTGCAAGTAAACCGATGCATGGTGCGCTGAGTTATACCACAAAGCTAGGATGCTACGACTATTCGATTTCGACCGCTGTGTTTTGCATCGTATAGCGCTTGATCCGCCCGCTCTATCAACATTTTGGGCACGCGGCCGTGTTGCGGAAACCCCGCAAGGCCGATGCTCACCGTCAGATAGGCGGGCTTGGATTTCCCCTGAAAAACGGCGTTCTCAATTGCCATTCGCAACCGCAACGCGGTCTCCAAAGCGACGTTCAGCGGGGTTTCAGGCATGAGGATCAAAAACTCCTCACCACCATATCTCCCCAAAAAATCGGTCTTACGCAAATTGGAGCCGAGCAACGCAGTCGTTTTTTTGAGCGCTTCGTCCCCACAAACATGACCTTCCATGTCATTGAACACTTTGAAATGATCGACGTCCACCAGTGCAATGGAAATAGGCCGGTTGTAACGCTCGGAGCGATCGATTTCGTCCTGAAACCGCTGAAACAAAGCGCGACGATTTGCAATGCGTGTCAGGGGATCGGTCATCGCGAGCTCGCTCAACTTCTCGTTAGCTAAGCGCAGCTCCTCGGTACGCAGCGCCACTTGCTTTTCTAAGTCGGCGTTGTGCTGTCGCAGCTCACCTAAAAGACGCTCATTTTCCTTGAGTAAGTGATACCGTTCACATGCGTGTTGTAAAATGGAGAGCAGCTCGTCATTGTCCCACGGCTTTGTAATATACCGGTAAATCTGCGCTCGATTAATGGCATCCAGAATTTCTTTGGTTTCGGTGTAAGCCGTCAACACGAGCCTCGTGGTCGCCGGGCTAATTTGTGCAATCTGGGCAAGCAACTCCGTCCCCCGCATCTCGGGCATACGCTGATCGGTGACCACGGCCGCAAACTCGGTTTGCTTAATTTGGGCCAATGCTTCGGTGGGACTCAAACACGCAACGACTTCGAAACGAGACCGGATAGTGCGCTCCAAGGCGCGCAGGTTTCCTTCTTCGTCATCCACCAGGAGTACTTTTGCTTTGGCAACTTCTGTCATGCGGCAGGTAAACAATGCAGGCGATTTGTACATCCGTAAAGAATGGAATTTCCACCTCCATCAGGGTACTTTTGAACAAATGAAAACTTTGTTGCTTGCTGCGGTGTTCCTTTGCCTGGAAAGTGCTTTAGGTTTGCCAGCAGGAATTCGACTGGGACCTTATCGTACCCCTCAAACAGAAACAGTCAGCGCAAATCCAGCCGCCCTACAAAACCTTCGCAAATCCATCGACGGTGTTTTTCCTAAAAACTCCTCTGGAAAACTCGACATAGGAATCTATGTTTGGTCACTAGATAAGGATGAGCCTCTATACGAAAATGGTGGAGACAAACTCCTTATCCCAGCTTCGGTCAGCAAAATTTTCACAGCTTACACCGCCCTAAAAAAGCTGAAGCCCACTTCGACCTTTGAAACCGGCGTATGGGCGAAAGGTCCAATAAAAGAAGGGACATTGGCGGGAGATCTCTACCTAAAGGGGGGAGGAGACCCAAGTCTGGTTTCGGAACGCCTTTGGATGTTGGTGAATGAATTGGTCCGTTCAGGAATCCGTCGTATTACAGGCGACATCGTGGCTGACGATACTTTTTTCGACCGAGAACGCACACCGGATACACGCCCGAGCTACCTTACCGACCAAGCATACAATGCCCCCATTGGTGCACTCTCCTTTAATTTTAATACGACGACGGTATACGTTCGACCCTCGGACGTTGTGGGGGCCTCACCCATTGTTTATACAGACCCCGAAAATTCCTATATTGATGTGGTAAACCAAGCTACCACGGGCAAAGGAAACAGTGCCAACAACTTACAAGTCAAACGTACCGCTTTTGTAAAAGGAGATATCGGAGACACAGTGCTCCTACGTGGCAGCATTCCCTTGGGCCACCCGGAACTACGCTTCTATCGAAATATCGTCAATCCTAGCCTTTATGCCGCTCATATGTTCCAAACTTTTTGGGAACAGCGTGGTTTGAAATTGGAAGGCAAGCTACGCGAAGGGACTGTTCCCTCCAATGCACGCCAGGTATTGGCATTTCAGTCGCTGCCACTCTGGCAGGTGGTTTGGGGAATGAATAAATTCAGCAATAACTTTGTCGCTGATCAAATATTAAAAAAAATGGGCGCCGAAACCTATGGCACGCCCGGCACGATCGACAAGGGCGTTCGTGCACTTGAGGCGCAGCTCGAAGAAATCGGCATTCCTCCCAAGGCCTACACGATTATCGATGGAAGCGGACTCACTCGTCGAACACGAGTAACCGCTCGCCAAATTGTTAGAGTTTTGACTGCAGCATCACACGACTTGTCGGTTTCAGCTGAGTTCATGGCATCGCTGGGAGTGGGTGGTGAAGATGGTACGCTGCGCAATCGCCTACCCACCGAAATCACGCATTCGACAGTGCGCGGAAAAACCGGCACGCTGGATGGTGTAACGGCACTCGCTGGTTATCTTGCTACAAAAGATAAAGAGAACATTGCCTTTGCAATTATCTTAAATGACCCCGGATTGAGATACGGTAGAATGTCGACCTGGGTAGATAAAGTCGTTTTGGAACTCAATCGTTTTTCCAGACAATAGGGCTTCGCTTTGAACTGGGTGTGGGGATTCATTCTAGTATTGTCCAACACTGCCCTGGGTGTATTGCCATTGCCCTATTCCATCGATCCTCCGGAAGATTCCGAAGCTGAAGTCGCGACCGTGGAACCCGGTTTGATTCCCGGCTACGCCGAAATTTTATTGCACAGCAAACAGCGCGCCATGGAGCTCCCAGCCTTTGGTGAACAGTCCGGCGCCCTAAACTACGAGCCAGGACAAACATTCGCAGTTCCGGACGCGCTTCGCCACCGCGTGGATTTTTGGAAAAAAATCTACACAGTCTATACAAGCTCACAGGCAATAGTGCACGACTCTGAAAATCTAGATCTCCAGTACGGTGTGTTTGATATCAGTGCGATTACTGAAAACAAGACCCTCTCACCTCGAGAGAAACGCCGCCGCCTTAATCGCTATTTACGCAGCGTACGCAAAGAGTTTGTTAAAAGACTCAAAGACCTTCACAAGCTACAACACTCGCCACAAAACATCGCCTTGTCGTCCATCCGACTGTACAGAACGATTGCCTCCCAGCCAGATGCCGACCGATTCTTGAGGGCTGCGAAGAATTTGCGAATACAAGTCGGGCAGCGCGATAAAATCGTACAGGGATTCATGTTTGGTGGGCGCTATTGGCCCCGCATGATGGAAATATTCGAAGAACAAAACATCCCGAAGGAGCTCACGCGACTGCCGCTAGTGGAATCTGCTTTTGACCTCACAGCTCGTTCCAAGGTAGGCGCTTCAGGTGTTTGGCAATTCATGCGATCGACAGGCAAGCGTTTTTTGCGAATCGACCGAGGGATCGACGAGAGAAATGATCCCCTGATCGCAACCTGGGCTGCGGCGGGCCTGCTGAAACAAAACCTCGAAGCGCTCGGAGAATGGCCCCTAGCGATTACCGCCTATAATCATGGTCGCGAAGGAATGGCACGCGCTGTACGCAAACTGGAAACCACAGATCTCGCGACGATTATTCAAAAATATAATGGAGCTAGCTTTGGATTTGCGTCTTCCAATTTTTTTTCCGAATTTCTGGCTATTCTCGAAGTAGAGCGCGAATACCGAAAGCACTTTGGAGCAATAACGGTAGACTCGCCCATCGAGTTTGAGCAAGTTGCCTTTCAGAATGCGCTCGATTTCTCAGAAGTAGCTCGACGTTGCCAGCTAACACCTGACGAACTTGCCAGCTTAAACCCAGCTTTTACCAACCTAACTCTTGAGGGAAAACTCCCAGTGCCAGCAGCCTACCCGGTGAAAATACCGCCGAGCGCGCGCGCTGCGTGCATGGGGAACAAGTCGGAAAGAACATGATGAAATCAGGACTCGATATTTTTTTAGAGAAGAAACACTCTAACTACCGAAAACTTCGCTTGGGCGTCTTGTGCAATCAGGCCTCGGTAGATTCAAGGCTTATTCACATCAGCCGCCGAGTTACTGATCCCAGGCTCAAGCTAAAAATCACGGCCTTTTTTGGTCCTCAGCACGGAATTCGGGGAGAGAAGCAAGATAATATGGTCGAGAGTGCCGACTTCACCGATCCGGCGACGGGACTTCCGGTTTTTAGTCTCTACGGCGATACCCGAGAACCCACGGATAAGATGCTCGAGCAAATCGATGCTTTTCTGGTGGACCTACAGGACATTGGAAATCGGATTTATACATTTATCTACACACTGGCCAACTGCATGCGGGCTGCGAAGCGCACTGGGAAACGGGTAATCGTGCTGGATCGCGCCAACCCCGTGGGCGGCACTGTTTTAGAAGGAAACAGCTTGGATCCTGCTTTTTCTTCTTTTGTCGGGCAGTACCCTATTATTTCCCGGCATGGCATGACCATCGGTGAAATTGCGCTCCTGTTTAACGACGTATTTAAAATCGGATGTGAGCTTGAAGTGATTCGCTGCCAAGGCTGGAAACGCTCCATGTACGCTGATCAGTGGAAAAGAGATTGGATCACACCATCTCCCAACATCCCCATGTTTGCTTCAGCGTTGGTTTTCCCCGCAGGGGTGTTTTTCGAAGGGACGAACATTTCTGAGGGACGTGGAACAACGAAACCATTTGAGTACATTGGCGCGCCCTACATTGAAGCTGATAAGCTTGCACAGGATATGAATTCTCTGAAACTTGGAGGCATCTATTTTCGCCCTATCTTTTTTCAGCCCACCTACCAGAAATGTCGGGACCAAGTTTGCGGCGGCGTGCAATTGCACATCACCGATCGCAGAAAGTTCAACGGGTTTGAAGTCGGGGTTCACTTACTCCACACCATGGCAAAACAAGGGGGAAAAAACTTTGCCTGGAAACAACCTCCGTATGAATACGAGCACACTAAAATGCCGATCGACTTGATCGCGGGCACAGATCGCCTGCGCAAAATAGTCGAAAGCGGCGAGTCGCTTGCTTCGCTCAAAGCCAAAGCCAGAAACGACGTCGCCGCCTTCAAAAAACAGTCTAAACCTTTTCTATTGTATTGAGCCTCGTGCGTTACTTCTTAACAAAGCGCCCCTTCCAAAGGGTTTTGACCCCGGCGCCGGTCTCGTGGCCATAGCGGTCTATTCCACCTTTTTCAAATATCAGGGTTTCGGTTTGAGGTACGCCTGAGCCGTTTTCACCATCGATTTGGCAGCCACCCATGTCGCAGTGTCCCCACCCAATGATGGTGCCACCTTGATCTACATCGAAAAAGCCGTCGCCCTTTTCACTGGCGAGCCAGTCCTGAGAGTCGGTCTGGGTCGTCCCATCGGGCAAGTCGCGCGATTGTTTCTGTTTCAATCGATAGCCCTTGGAGTCCTTGGAAATCACGAGCTCGGCTTTCCAACTGCCACTGGTACCATCATCGGCCTTCCAAGTGCCTTTACCGCTATACGTGCCCGTGATCCCGAACGTAATTCCAAAACTGGGAATGACATATAGCGCAAACCCTACTGCCAAAACGCGTAGTCCTGCCATCTCATGCCTCCGTGGTTGGTTTTGCTTCATTATAAAACGAAATGCTAAGGGCAGCCCAAGGGAATAAAAAACAGCTTTTCGTAGTCCGCTTTGCCAGGGAGCAAGACTTGGACATCGAACTCTTTAGGGACGCTCGAACAATAGGCAGCGACCATCGAATCGAAAAATGCCGTCTTGGTCTTGGCAACCAGCACCTGACCCGACGCGCCCAGGAGTTCTATGGGAGTCCCTGCCGGACAAGTAGCGTCGAGTGCTGCAACGGTGTTCGTGCAATTTAGCGCCAAGCGAAGCTGAATGCGGATGCGTTCCTTGGTGGCGATTTCTGCAGCGAGTTTATTCTGCTTCAGAGTGGTTCCGACTCCCGTAATCGCCACGTAAGTCAGGGCACCGCCTATCAGCAGAGCGGATAGCAGTTCGATCAGGGTAAAGCCTGAAGCAGATTTTCTAAGCCGCACTTTTGGCTCCCAGGAGCTAGGTTTCACTTGCTCGCGCACGCGTTGGCGCTCCATTGGCGACCACACTGCACGAAGGCGTTGTCGGCCATGAGCACTTGATCTTTGTACGGGCTATCCTTGGCATTCACTATCTGCCAATCAGTCTGGGATCCCTTAGGAAAGGAAAGTACCCAGTTGTCTTTGGGACTGCCATAACTCGAACTTGGCTGCATGCCATTGAGCACTTGGGGGTACCCAAAACCCGAGCACAAACCTTGATAAGTATCTGTCGTATTGCTGGGGTTAATCCCATCGTAGTCATCAAACGACGTCGCAAACCATTGCACCGGAGTGTATTTGATGAAGTACAGACCTGAACGAGCATGGACTTGAATCGCGCTTGGCCCGCATTGCAGCGGAGCTTTAAACAGATCTTTAAAAGTACTCGTCTCACCCGTAATCGGGTCTTTGGCAAAATCTCCCACTGTAGCGGAGTTAGCGTACGCGAATTGCACAGTCACTTCGTACGGATCATACGTCGTATCGGCTGGTTTTCTGCAACTAGCCCTAAAGATGTATTTCTTCTGATAATGTTCGAAGGATGAAGTGGAATTGCCCACAGGTTTGTTACAACTCGCACCACGCAACGGAATCCAAGCGGGCGCCGAGGTCGCCGCGTTGCATTCGGAGAGATAGGTACCAACAGTGCGCTCGCAACTGAAATTGCGCAGAATATAGGCCCGAACATCCTCCAGCTCGCCGCGCGCCGCAGTTTGAAGGACGGAGCGGGTGTAAAGTTTGGTTAGTTGCTGGCTGCCCAATATCAGACCTAAAACTATCGCTCCGCTAATCACCACCTCGGTGATCGCCATTCCTGAGGTTCGCCGAAGCAGTGTACGCAGTTCTAGGGGATGCATGTAAACGACCCCACTCCGATGTAGCCTTCTGCGGAATCGATCTCGGCCTGAACTTGATAAACCGGATAAACCGGCATGGAAAAGCGCACGGGGTATGACTTGTCTCCCACCGGAACCGTGCTCACCGCCTTGGCACAAAGCACGCCTCCCGGCTCTTTGGTGGCACTACACTGGGTCAAATCACTTTCGAGCTTTGGTCTGTAAACCGCAGGAATATTCGTGAGAGGGTAAGTAACCCCGAGCAGATCTGTGTTGTAGCTCGACGGATCGACTACGGAAGTACCAGAACCCCCAGTGCCCTTGTTCTTCTTTTTAGTTTTAGGTGGGGTGGCGGGCATGTTGTTCTTGATGGCGACATGGTAAAACGTCTCGGGGCAGTTCACTCTGGTTTTCACATAGTCTACGATCGCACGATTCCGCTCACGATTCTGCAAATGTTTTGATTCTTGAATCAACGCGTTCATATCGCTCAGCAGGTGTGCGTACACAGCCGCAGCCGCCACGGCAACCAGCACCGTGACTCCCATTCCGATAGATCCTCTTTGGTTTTTCCGTGAGCAGATTTTACGGGGGAGCATTGAGTTTATTTTACCTGAATCGACGGTATTTCGATAGGGTGCGGCTAGGTGACCGGAATCGTGTGGAAAAGCTGTGGGGGTGTATTCAGACTAGACGAAAGTGTTTAGGAACTTGGCGTAACGCGTAATAAACAGGTTAATGTATAATCTAGCTTTGATTTTTGATCAGCATCGGGGGAAAACAAAATGCTCAAGAGTTTTTTGAAAGGCATCAACGTTCAGCGTTTTATGTTGGCCACTTTGGCGATGTTCGTTTTCGTGTTTGCAACGGACTTTGTTCTGCATGGCGTTTTGTTGGACGGTGATTACCATGCGACTGCAAGCGCCTGGCGCCCCAAAGAAGAGATGCAGCAGCATTTTATTTGGATGATCTTGGGCCAGTTCATCATCGCCAAGTACTTTACGTTTTTATTCGTGAAGGGCTACAACGGCACTGGCCCCATGGAAGGCGTACGGTTTGGGCTCCTCATGGGGCTGTTCTGTGCTGGGCACAGTTTCATTCAGTATAGTGTCAGCCCAATCACTAGCACGATTTTGCTGGGGTGGGTTTTGGGTGGCCTATTACAATGTGTCGTAGGCGGCGTCTTGCTTACGCTGGTGTACAAAAAGTGAGAGTTTGAATTTGGACCGGAAGGGGATCGAACCCTCGACCTCCACATTGCGAACGTGGCGCTCTCCCAACTGAGCTACCGGCCCTCGAAAAAAATCCTAGTCTCCCCCAAAAACCAATAAAGGAAGGCAAAGTAGCACCACGATTGCAGGTGGGCAACCCCCTGAGTATAGTGCGCAAGTGTCTACTGGAAAGAAAAAGGGTTGGGAAAAAACGGCGGACCTCCTTCGCAGTCAATGCCGCCTACCCTCCGCCCGAAATATCGGACTTGAGATTGAACGTATCGGAAACTGGCCCGATGGTCGTTCTCTTCAGTACCGCCTAGGAAACAACCCCCTCGGAGCCGAGCAATTCCTAGTACAACTCGCAAAACGCTTGGGATGGGAAATCGCTACTTACTCCGAAGCTTTCCCACTGGGCCTTAGTGGCCCCACCGGTAAAGTTTCCCTGGAACCCGGCAGCCAACTCGAGTTTGCAGCCGCCCCACAACCCACAGTGGGCGAAACGTTCAAAACACTTGATGCTTTTGAAAACCACGTCGACGCTCTTTCCAAACCCCTAGGCTTGCATTGGATTGGCTTAGGAGTGAACCCTATCGCCACCGTAGAAGATATCGATGTCATTCCCCTCACCCGCTACCGCATCATGACGGACTACCTCAGCCAGCACGGGTCGCTCGGAACCACGATGATGCGGCTAACTTCGTCTATACAAATCAATTTTGATTACTCCAGTGAGAACGAAGCCATCGAAATGCTCCGCACGGCACTGGCTGTCGCTCCGCTGTCGTGCGCTCTGTTTGGCAACTCCCCGCTCAGCGCGGGAAAACCCAACGGTTGGTTGTCTTTCCGATCCGAAGTCTGGAGGAACACCGACCCGCATCGAACAGGGCTGATGCCTGAAGCTTTCCAAGACGATTTTGATTTTGATACCTACTGCCGTTTGGCATGGAAGCGCCCGTTAATGTTTGTCGCCAATCGCGATGGCAAAAATGTAGAGTCCCTTGGGCACTCTCTGGAAGATATTCAACAAGGACAGCTCGAAAACTGCGAACTCAACGAAGAAAATGAGCTCAACTCCCTCCGCCAGCTATTTACCGAAGCGCGCATTAAGCCGGGCTATATCGAAGTCCGTTCTATCGACGGATTGCGAACCGTGGACCGATACGCTGCCGTGGCATTTTGGACTGGCCTGATGTATGGCCCCGATGCTCGCCTCCAAGCCCTTGATTGCTTGGGAACCCTATCCGACAAACTTCGCAACGAGCTTTGGGTGGCAGCAGGCCGCGAAGGATTGCGCGCCAAGGTGGGCGGCTTACATCTAGAAACCCTGGCAAGCGAGCTATTGGCCGCCTCGCGCGATTCGCTTTTGAAACGCGGGCGGGGAGAAGAAAAATTCCTTGTGCCGTTAGAAAAAAATGTCGCCCAAGGAAAAAATCCCGCCAATTTATTGTTAGAAAACTTCCTAGGCCCGTGGAAAAAAGATATCACCAAGGCGATTCTCTACAGTGCCGATCGCTCGATATAGTCCAAAATGCGCGGCACCAAATCGATCCCGGTCAACTGCCGATAACTCAATAAGCCGGTGGGAGAGGTCACATTGACTTCCGAAACCCGACTCCCGATCATATCTGCCCCCGCAAAAACAATTCCCACCTTTTTCAGAAACTTACCCAGCCTATCGACTACCGTTTTTTGTTTGGCGGTCAACGGCAACACCGCAGCTCTGCCGCCTCGCGCGATATTACTCACTACTTCACCCGCTTGAGGAAGCCTTACAAAGTCGCCGATATATCTGCCTGCAAGAAAAAACACGCGGCGGTCACCCAGAGTTGAAATCTCTTCTAAATAAGGCTGAGTCAGTTCGAGTTCGTCCTCATTGGGTAAACGCTTTGAATCGCCCACCTGAAACCGCTTGATGTCCGCCCCGCCAAAACCAAAAAAAGGCTTTCGAATTGCCCAATCTATCCCCCCTCGCTTCAAAAAATCCCTGGCTGTACCAGCGCTACCAACGTGAGTGGGAATGAGGTCTTTGGCGCTCAAAAAACCCTGCGCATGCGCTTCGAAAGGCAGGAGTTTTTCGTGGTAACGTAACAAAAGGCTGGGCCGATTCACCATCAGCACAGATTTTTCTTCCAGCGCGAGCAGCCAACACAAGGACGTATATTCGGAATCAAAAGGCGGGTCCTTGCGAATCCAAACTACGTTAAAATCCCGTAGCGCTTTTTCTTGGTTCGTTCCTACTTCCGGCGTCATTCCCTCATCACATTGGACGCAAGGCATGGCAGAAACCCAGAGCTTGCCCTGCTCAAGCCGCAAAGCACTTGGTTCGGCCCAAAATACTTTGTTCTTTCGCTTTAAATCCTCGCGCACCAAGGCCAACGAACTATCGGTCGCGGGCTTCAACCTGGGAAACGGATCGCCAATGTAAAGAGTCTTCACTGTGCCTGCGCCCCTCCCTCGGTTCTAGGATCATGTACGGCACGCAGCTGTTCTTTCTCTTTGCCTACAGCCAAAACTATCTGATCGTGCTCCATGGTAACCACTGCATGCCCCTTTGATTTTAGCTCGCTTCTATCTGCACTCGAGACCACTTCTTCGACTTCTAACTTATCGGGAAGCCACTGATGGTGCATTCGAGGCGCAAAGAGCGCTTTCCTTAAATCGCCCGGATAGACATCCAAGTAATTCAAAGTTGTTTGTGCAATTCCGCTCACTATTCTAGACCCTCCCACGGCCGTCAATGCGAGCACCGGGACGCCTGACTCCAGAATTATCGTTGGTGCCATGCTGGAAGCAGGGCGCTTGCCAGGAGCGATAGCGTTGACCTTATCCCCTGTCAGGCCAAACAGGTTTTTCTGCCCGGCCACCACACTGAAATCATCCATCTCATTATTGAGCAAAATTCCCGTCCCTGAAGCCACGATTCCCGAACCCACTCTTGCATTGATTGTCATGGAGAGTGCAATCGCGTTGCCGTCGGAGTCCATTATCGCCAGACCAGTCGTTCCGTGTGACTCTGGGGGCGGAAGCCCAGGTCGGATTTGACTGGATGGAACTGCTTTGTGAGGATCCAGTGCTTCACGTACTTTGTCGGCGAAAGCGTCGGAAGTAAGCGCCTCTACCGGGACTTTCACAAACGCGGGGTCGCCTATCGCCTGTGAACGCTCTGCAAAACCTCGCTTGAACACCTCAGCAAGCAAGTGAAAATAGCCTGGCATCGATTGGGGTTTTTGCGAGCTGGTCAAACCAGCCCACACTTTCATCATCTCCACTAATAGGATTCCGCCGGCGCTGGGTGGCGGCGCCGAAAGAATTTTTCGAGAACCAGCAGTAGCTACCAGTGGTTCTCTTTCCACCGCTTTGTAGTCGATTAGATCTTTGGCAGACAGGACTCCGCCATATTTTTGCACAGTAGAGACAATCTTGTCCGCGACGGCGCCTTTGTAGAAAACATCAGGACCAAGCTGTGCCACTAGCGAGAGCGTGTTCGCTAAATCCCGTTGCACCAGTCTATCGCCCAAGCCAAGAACTCGTTTACCATCGAAAAAGACCCCTCTTGCACCCTCGTCTTTGCGGAGCAAATCAGAATACTTTTTCAACCTCTCTGCAAGGTGCGGGTAGATAATGAATCCATTTGCCGCCAGATGCATCGCTGGCTGAAGCACCTGCGCCCAGGGAAGTTTTCCCCCTCTCTGGTGCAAGTCCCACATCCCTGCCACAAATCCCGGTGTGGCCACTGAAAAAATACCTTCCTGACTGGAGCGATCAACGCGCTTTTTGCCGTCTGGCCGCAGAAAAAAATCGTGAGTCGCTTTCTGAGGAGCCGTTTCTCTAAAGTCCAAAAAAAGACCGTCTTTTTTTCCAGCCCAGTGGACAGTCGCAAACCCTCCGCCCCCTAATCCCGCAGAATGCGGCCGCTCCACACTCAAGCTAAAAGCGGCCGCCACCGCGGCGTCGATGAAATTTCCACCCTGGGCGAAAATTTCCATGGCGGCTTCAGCCGAATGAGTGCCACCTGTCGCCACAGCAAACTGTGGCCCTGCGGCAGTGCAGCAACCTGGTACTCGCCCCCATTTTGCAACCTCTAGCTGTTCAGGTGCGAGCTGATAGAGGGGCAACCGTGGCGCCGTAGTACAGCTGACTAATAACAGAAGGACAGAAATGTTTTTCATCGCACGCATAAGCACCAAAGACTACAGCAAACCCGTTTGAAGTGGCGTACAATTTTATAGAACGATACGCCAATGAAAATCGCGCTCATTCAAATGCAAAGTTCGGCGAACCTGAGCCAAAACCTTAAGACCATGCGCTCTCTATGCGAACGCGCGGCCAAACGAGGGGCTGAACTGGTTTCTTTTCCTGAAATGGCATATTTTACCGGTCACTCCAAAGACTGCCCCGCGATTACGGCACGTTTTGGGGAGCTGAGCGAAGTTTTTGCAGATTGGGCTAGGAAATTGGCGGTTTGCCTTTTGCCCGGAACTCTGCGAGAGCCCAGCCCCTCGGGAAAACAGTATAATACGCAGCTCGTGTTTGGCCCCGAAGGGCAAACTCTCGCGCGCTACAGAAAAATATTTCTTTTTCGCGCAGACCTCCCCGACCGAAAATACGACGAATCTCAGTACACGGATGCAGGAGATGCCACGGTTGTATTCGAATATCGAAAGACCTGCTTTGGCTTATCGATATGTTATGACCTGCGGTTCCCTGAGCTTTTTCGCTCGTTGAAAAAGAAAGGCGCGGAACTTGTTTTTTTACCAGCGGCATTCACCGTCCCCACTGGCCGTGCGCATTGGCAAACGCTATTGCGGGCTCGGGCGATCGAAAACCAATTCTATGTCGCAGCACCTGGCTTAGTTGGCCGCTCCGGGAACGGAGCTCTGACCTACGGTCACAGCTTGGTCGTCGATCCGTGGGGCAAAGTACGCCACCAGGTCGCCCGTAAGCCGTCGGTATTGCTCTTTCGCTACGATTCCTCCCATGGGGCATCGACCCGCAGTCAACTCGACGCCTGGGCAAATCGAAGGGAAGATCTCTTTCCCATTGTTTGAGTGGCAGGGTATTCTTAACTATTAGACAGTTTGCTTCTACTGACGGGAGAATCCACCATGTCGATGCTCGCAACAGCCCTCTGGACCACCGCTTTTGTCGCAGGAATATCTCTCTTTCTGTTCCAAGTGACCAATCGCCTGCGGCTCTTGCTCAAAATGCGCAAGGACGATGGGCGAGACTACAGCGCAAAGACCTGGGGAAAGCGCGCTCGTAATACCCTCGTTTACGCTTTCGGTCAGTACAAGTTTTTCCGAGACGGTGGGATGGCGGGAGTACTGCACATCGTCGTGTTCTGGGGTTTCATCACGCTCGGCCTTCAAGTCGTCACTATGTTTTCCCGGGGCTGGTTTCCTGGTTTTGAAATTCCCAGTCTCATCGCAGGGCCCTACTCTCTGGCCAAGGACCTTTTCCAACTTGCCGTGCTCTGTGCGGTAGGGGTGCTTTTCTACCGCTGGTTGATCCTCAAACCGCAGCGCTTGATGGGGTTTCTCCCGGCTGAAGCAAAACTCCACAGCCAAAAACACCACGAAGCCCTACTCATCCTCAGTTTTATCGCAACTATTATGATTTCAGGGTTCTTTTATGACGCGGGACGACTAGTCTCCCTGGGAGCAACGGCACAGGGTTTGGAAGAAGCCCGGTGGCAACCCCTTACGGCTGCACTTGCGGATCTCTTTGGTAGCAATGTGGAAGCGGCATCTTTGGCGAGCGATATCGCTTGGTGGGTGCACAACCTAGTCATCCTCACTTTTTTGAACTTGCTACCCCTTTCAAAACATTTTCACATCCTGACAGCCGTAGCGAATGTGTTTTTGGGACGCATCGAGCCCGCGGGCAAAATCGCGAAAGCGGATTTTTCGGGCGACAACCCTTCTTTTGGCCGCTCCAAGCCGCTCGACTTTACTTGGAAGCAAACTTTAGACATGTACAGTTGCACAGAGTGCGGCCGATGTTCGTCGATGTGCCCCGCGACTTCTACCCAAAAACCGCTCGCACCCCGACAGTTCCTTTTGCAGTTGAGAGACAATCTGTACAAACAGCAGCCGGATTTACTCAAAGCAGGAGTCGACCCCAGCAGCTTGGATGTCGTCGTCGGGGAAGGTAAACCCGTAATCGACGAAGTGGTTTGGTCCTGCAACACTTGCCGTGCTTGCGAAGAAGCTTGCCCAGTGAATATTGAATACGTCGATAAAATCGTTGCTCTGCGACAGCATCTAGTTCAGGAAGCCTCTCGATTCCCGGATGAACTCAACCGCGCATTCAAGGGCTTGGAAAATAACTCCAATCCCTGGGGTATCAGCTCCGAGGAACGGGCCGCGTGGACTGACGGACTAGATGTGCCTCGCGTGGCGGATAACCCCAATGTTGAGTATCTTTACTACGTCGGCTGTGGAGGCGCGTTTGATTCGAACAATCGTAAAACCACGCAGTCGTTTGTCAAAATCCTGAAAGAAGCCGGTGTTTCTTTTGGAATCTTGGGAAAAGAAGAACTGTGCAATGGGGAAACTGCTCGCCGCCTGGGTAACGAATACCTCTTTCAAACGATGGCCGAGGCATTGGTCGCAAAAATCAACTCCTACGGCATCAAAAAAATTCTGGTGAATTGTCCGCATTGTTTCAACACCATGGCGAACGAATACCCGGACTTTGGGGGTAAGTGGGAAATCATCCGCGCCGGAGATTTGGTTTCTCGGCTGGTGCATGAAGGCAAAGTCAAAATGACCAAATCATTAGACAAAAAAGTCGTCTACCACGACTCATGCTACTACGGACGGGTCAACGAAGTGTACGACGAGCCTCGGCATATTCTGTCCCATGTTCCCGGTGCCAACGTGGAAGAACTCCCCGCCAGCCGCGAAAAAGGCACTTGCTGTGGGGCCGGTGGTGGACGCATGTGGATGGAAGAAAAAGCTGATCAGCGCGTAAACCATCTGCGGGTTGGCCAAGCGATGGAGAAAAAGCCCGATATCATCGCGACCTCGTGCCCTTACTGCCGAATCATGATAGGCAATGGGGTGACCGACAAAGGCGTGGACGACAAAGTGCAGGTAATGGACATCATGCAAATCGTCGCATCCAGCATGGAGACAAAGGCTTAGGAAAGTGCTGCTCTGGGTCGTTTCAGTTCTGTTACTAGCAGCGTGTGGCAACGGCCCTCCCACTCCCTTTGTGGGGGACCCCACGGCCCCTTCTCTCGAAGCTGAAAAACCCACCGAAAGTGCGGTGGACGCCCCAGAAGAAGGGCCGTATTGCAAGATTGTCGGTGGGAAATACACCAGCTCGCAGCCCGTTATTGCTCTGACCGGAAAATCCAATGGAAATTTCTGGGCCCAGGGCGGCGGCTGTATCGAGCGCCCTCTCTACGAGCTGTGGGCCGTTACACATAACCCTGAAATCGCTGCATGGAACGAGTCAGACCTCGCTGCATTTTCACAGGGCAAGGACCGGCGTGTGGATTTTCACTTTGAGACCCACCACGAAGCGGGCCCTAAAATTCCTTTCATTCCCAGGGTGAACTGGAAAATGGATTGGTTCCAAACCTTGACCGAAGGGTCGGTGGAGCACCCCAGCTACTTAGTAGTGAAATACGTCAAAAGCGAAGGGACTTCCCACATCGGATTTTGGGAGGGGACTTTTGAACTCAAAGCGCTAACCCAATCCGTAACTTCGTTCGTGATGCGCAATGAGATACGGGGCACTCGCGTGGACAGCGAAAAATCTCAGGGCGCCATCCGAGACATGTACCTACGGCTCAAGACCCTTAAGCCCTTTTGGACCTATCTAGCTCCCCTCAAACCGAGGCAGCCTGGGACGGAACCTGAGTAAACTTCTCAACCAAGGCACGATCTTGATCCCACTCGACGTTTGGAGCAGTGAGTAGTTTTTCTCCCACAAAAATGGAATTGGCTCCTGCTTCAAAACAGCGCAACTGTTGTGCTTCGCTTAGGGTATTTCGCCCGGCACTCAATCGAACGCGTGCTCGAGGCATTAGAATGCGCGCAGTCGCCACCGCCCGGAGAAATTCTTCAAAAGGCACCTGCGAAGCTTCGGCGAGAGGGGTGCCCTCAATAGGGACCAAGAGATTGATCGGTACACTTTCTGGGTGCGGCTGCATATTAGCAAGCTCAGCTAAAAGGCTCGCTCGGTCCTCGACTTTTTCCCCCAAGCCCAATATCCCGCCGCAACAAACTTGTACCCCTGCACGACGAGCCGCCGACAAGGTCGCCAACCGATCGTCATAGGTCCGCGTGGAAATCACCTCTGAATAATGTTCCCGACTTGTATCCAAATTATGATTGTAAGCCGTGAGCCCAGCCGCCTTCATTTGTTTTAGCTGATCTTCGGTTGCCATTCCCAACGTGCAACAGACTTCCATTCCCGTGGCGGCAACGCCTTCGATCATTTGGAGCACGGCTTCAAAGCGCCGGTCGGACGGCGCCTGGCGCCACGCAGCCCCCATGCAAAATCGCGATGCCCCGGCGGCCCGCGCTTCCTGCGCACTGGCAATCACTCGCTCGACTTCCATCAACGCTTCGGGGCGCACGGTGGTCTTAAAATGGGCGCTCTGCGAGCAGTACCCACAATCCTCAGGGCAAGCCCCGGTTTTAATGCTGAGCAGCTGACATTGCTGTACATCCTGGGCGGCATACTGCGCGTGTAAGGCCTTTGCTTTTTCCAGCAATGGCTCGAGGGGGCCTGTTAATAGTGCGAGCGCTTCGGCTTGGGTCCAATCGTGACGGATATCCATAGTCTTTCTTCCTATCGCGCTCGCTTTCGCCTGGCAATGAGGCTAAATTGAAGTGCTATGAAGTCATCCGAAATACGTGAATCTTTCTTGAAATATTTCGAAGACCGAGGCCACACTCGGGTTCGTAGTTCTAGCCTAATCCCCGCCGCTGACCCAACTCTGCTGTTTACCAACTCCGGTATGGTGCAGTTTAAGGATTGCTTTTTGGGAAGCCAAAACAACGGCTATTCCCGGGCCACCACCGCCCAAAAGTGCATGCGTGCTGGCGGCAAACATAACGATCTCGAAAACGTGGGTTTTACTCCACGGCACCATACATTTTTCGAAATGCTGGGGAATTTTTCTTTTGGAGACTACTTCAAAGAAGAGGCGATCAGTTTTGCGTGGGAGTTGTTGACCCGAAACTGGAAACTCGATCCCAATCGCCTTTGGGTTACTGTATTTCAGGACGATGACGAAGCGCTGGGCCTCTGGAAAAAAATCGGAGTTCCAGAATCACGCATTGAACGACTCGGTGAGAAAGATAATTTTTGGGCGATGGGGGATACCGGTCCCTGCGGTCCTTGTACTGAAATACATTTTGATTGGGGTTCAGCTTACGGCGATGGCAAAAGCCCAGGAACAGACTCAAAGGGGCGCTTTTTAGAAATCTGGAATCTCGTCTTTATGCAATTCAATCGAGATAGCAGCGGCAAAATGACCCGTCTGCCCAAACCCAGCGTCGACACTGGATCCGGATTGGAACGCGTGAC
Organism: uncultured Pseudobdellovibrionaceae bacterium; assembly: GCA_964611895.1. GTDB lineage: Bacteria > Bdellovibrionota > FAC87 > UBA2466 > UBA2466 > JAIEOG01. The sequence continues at coordinate 33,346 of CAZTDN010000010.1, read as the reverse complement.
CAGTGTATTGCAAGGCAAGTTTAGCAACTACGACTGCGATCTGTTCGCGCCTCTTTTGGATCGGATCTCGAAAAAAGTAGGCCAAGCCTACCGCGAAGAAATCTCGGACTCGGCCTCCTCTTCCATACGGGTTGTTGCCGATCATTTGCGAGCTGGGACTTTTTTGTTGGCCGATGGCGTTCTCCCCAGCAATGAAGGCAGAGGGTACGTCCTCCGGCGAATCCTGCGGCGAGCTATCCGGCATGGGAAAAAGCTAGGACAGGAGCAGCCTTTTTTGTTTGGATTGGTTCAGGGAGTCACGGATTCTCTCGGCAAAGTATACCCCGAGATTCTCGAGCAAAAAAAACAGATCGAAACTACGTTTCGGGAAGAAGAAGAAAAATTCCACGAAACGCTACACCGAGGGCTCGGTGTCTTAGAAAACGCTATCGAGAGCTGCAAGACCAAAAGTGCAGCCACGCTTCCTGCGGACATCACGTTTAGACTCTATGACACGTTTGGGTTTCCCCTCGACCTTACAGCAACGATTGCTGCGGAACACAAGCTTTCCATCGACGAAAAAGGGTTTGAGCTGTTGATGGATAAACAGCGCAGCCAAAGCACTTTCAAAGGGGCCGAAACCAGCGGCGTCGCTGAGGCCATTGGCAAAACACTTGCTACCAAACGGCAAGACACTCGTTTTGTAGGCTACGAAACCACTCGCGCAAATAGCACTTTGCAACTGCTGTTTGACCAGAGCGGCAACGAAGTCGCTTCGCTCAGCGCACCTTCCAAGGGCTATGGCGTTTTTGAGCAGACCCCCTTTTACGCCGAAAGTGGGGGTCAGGCGGGTGACACAGGGACTGTTGAAAGCCCGACTGCAAAAGCCCGGGTTCTGGACACCAAGAAGAACGCAAAAACCTTTCTTCACCAATTGGAGGTCACACAAGGCTCCCTGGCTCCGACAGGTCAGTACTCACTTCTGGTGGACGAAGGGTTGCGTCGACAGGTCACCATTAATCACACAGCAACCCACCTTCTGCACTCAGCTCTGCGGCAGGTATTGGGTGACCGCGTGAAACAAGCTGGGTCACTTGTGACTCCTGCAAGGCTGCGGTTTGATTTCACACATCCCAAGGGACTCACTTCCGAACAACTTGAGCAAATTGAAACCTTTGTGAATGAGAATATTCGCCAAGGCCACCCAGTGTCCTCGGCAGAAATGAGTTATGATGCTGCGGTGCAGAGCGGAGCTCTTGCTTTTTTTGATGAAAAATATGGGGACAAAGTCCGGGTCATCCGACTGGGAACCACGAACCCGGTGAGTGTGGAGCTTTGCGGAGGAACACACCTTGTGGGCTCTACCTTGCAGGAAATCCTCTTTTTTAAAATCTTGTCTGAAAGCTCCGTTGCGAGCGGCGTACGTCGAATTGAAGCGGTGACTGGACAGGGAGCTTTGAAGTTTCTCTTGCAGAGAGATAACGACCTCAAAGCCATCGAACAAAAACTTGGCACGACAGATGCTCTGGCTAAGGTTCACTCCCTACAGGAGAACCTCCAGACTCTCCAAAAGTTGAATGAAAAACTGCAGCTCCAGGCAGCCCAAGGCCTCGCCGGCGGGGCGGGCGCAGGGGGACAGCTTTGGGATAAACGAGTTCCCGTTGGGACCATCGGCTTGGTGGCAGAAATTCTCCCTTCAATTAGCCCCAAAGTGCTACGCACCTTAGTGGACCAAGTACGAGACAAACTCAGAGAAAAAACCGTGGTCGTATTGGCCAGTGAAAACGAGGGCAAAGTAGCCCTGTGCGTCGGTATCACCTCAGATCTCGTGAGCAAACTCAACGCTTCGGCGTTGATTCAGCCGCTGGCTAAAGAAATTGGCGGTACGGGCGGAGGAAAACCCGATTTTGCGCAAGCGGGAGGCACCCAAGCAGACAAACTTCCCGCTGCTTTCGAAAAACTTAAACAAGCGCTGGCCTCCGGAGGCTAGAATAAGACATCATGGACACACTTGATAGGTACCTGCTCAAAGAGACCGGTGTTTTCCTCCTCTTGCTTATCGTAGGACTGGGGCTGTTGTTTGTCGGGATAGACTTTCTAAACAACTTCTGGCGTTCCCCCCTACCTCTGAACAAAGTAGTGCTAACGTATGTTTATCGCATCCCGCTGGCTATTCAGCAGTTCGTTCCGGTCGCCTGCCTGATTGCGACACTGATCGTGCTTAGCGGCCTCTCTCGCCAAAACGAAATATTGGCTCTAAACGCCAGCGGCATTGGAACGTTGCGCATCGTCTCTACCTTTGTCGCGCTTGTCGCTACGGTAAGCGCTGCGAGTTTTTTGATTTTTGACCCACTCGTACCTGTATTTAACCGCAAAATCGTCCTTATCTCTCGAGGCTTGGATCCCTCTAACTCGGAAAACTTACAAGCATTTGATCGTTCCGATTTTTGGTACCGTAGCGGAAGGCTTTTTTATAACTTTGGAAGTTTCACTCCTCAGACAAATACTCTTCAAGACATCCGAATCTATCTCTTCACACCGGGGTTTTACCTACTCGAAAAAATCCATGCAAAAGAAGCTCACTACGAAAATGGGGATTGGGTACTTAAGAACGGCACAGTAGTCACCTACCCTCCCGACTCGCAGTTTCCGCTCTCAAAGAATTTTTCAACAAAACGCAAAGTAATCCCGGAAAAACCCACGGACTTTAAGACACTCGAAGTTCGCGAAGACACCATGCGGCTGAAGGATCTGCGTCGATATATCCAGCGGAACAAAGAGTATGGACTGGACACTACTCTAGAGCAAGTGCACTACCACGAACGGATTGCATCGGTATTTACACCGCTGGTATTGGTGCTGCTAGGCTTCCCTTTTGCAATGAAACCCCTCAAGAACAATACGAATGCACGCAATATTGGCCTCGCTTTTTCGATTGTCTTTGCTTATCTGCTAGCTTCGCGGCTGTCGCTGAGCATTGGAAAAAATGCGCATATTCCTCCCTTTGTGGCCGGCTGGGCACCGAATTTTCTTTTCTTGTCTATTGCAGCGTTCCGACTTGGAAGGAAATAATGGCGCTGCTTCCCCTTTTGGAATACCCGGACAAACGTCTACGCCGTAAAGCGCTCGCCGTCACTGAGTTTGGCGCCGAACTTCATCAGCTCTTAGACGATATGGCCGAGACAATGAAGTCCGCGAACGGAATTGGTCTAGCCGCCACACAAGTCGACCGCTTGTTGCGAGTTTTCATCATCGACCTCACTGGCATCGAAGGTTGCGACCCCATCCGGCTCGAAGCGATTAACCCCCAGATCACGGGACATTCGGGCAGTACGGCATTCGAAGAGGGTTGTTTGAGCATCCCTGGCATCAACGAATCCATCCCCCGCAGTTCGTCTGTCACAGTTTCTTTTCTGGATCGTTTTGGTAAGGAGCAATCCCTCACCGCCGAAGGGTTGCTCGCAGTAGCGCTACAGCATGAATATGACCACCTCGATGGAGTGCTGTTTGTAGATCGGCTTCCACCGCTTAAAAAGCAGTGGGTAAAACTCAAGGCTAAACGGATTACTTTATGAGGTCTTTCCTGCTCGGCGCTCTCGCATTGGCGCTCTCCAGCTGCTCTGGTCTGCGAGGCAAAGCAGCCGACCTCCACGCTCAAGGCGCTTTTCTCGAAGCCGTCCAAACATACGAAGCAGCGCTCCAACAAAACCCCCATGATGAAGAGTCCCTCTCCGGTCTCAAAAAGTCTCGTACAGCTTTCTTGGACAAACGTCTCATCGAAGTACGAAAAGCCCGATTGGCGACTAACCGCCTGCTCGCGATAGACATTTTATTAGAAGTAGTTCAATTGGAGCGCCAATGGGATTTCTTTCCCGGTGGACCACTGGCAAACACCCAAGAAGAGGAAAGCGTTGAAGCGTTGCGTTTTGTCGAAGTTCAAGCCATGCAGTCTAGGACCAAGGAGCGACCGCTCTGGGGCCTTTACCTATTGCAACACTACCAACCCATTTTTTCTGGCTCATTGGCGAGCCGCCGTGATTTTTTGTTGAAGGAAGTGGCCACCTCGGGAAAAAAACAGTGCATGGGCCTCGCTCGGAGCGAGTCGAGTAAGTTTCCGTATTTTTCTGAGTTTGTGCGCAAAGTCTGCACCGCTTGGGGCATTCCCAATCAAGGTTCTAATCATGGGGCCATTGGAAAAAAGGCGACGCTTTACCGAGCTATCCAGGTAGCTCCCCAGATATCAGGACTGAAGCCCGCTCATCGGTCCGCGTTAAACGCTGCACTGGAGAGCGCCTTCCAGGAGTCTCCTTGGTATGATGCGAAGGGTTCACTGACTCTCAAACTTCCTCTGAAGGGCAGTTTTCACCTTTCACACACCCGCAACCCCGAGAATCGCGTTCATGGTTACTCCGTGCAGGTGCCGTTTACCGACTACCAAACCGTGACCAAAACACGGCAAGTTCCCTATACTGCACAGTTCGAAACTTGCGAACGCAACCCGGAAAACTACCGTAAAATATGTGAACCTAGATCCGAAACCCGCTACCGGTCCGAGAACTATACGGTTCAAGAACCCATCACACGGTACCAAAACACTCCGAGGAGCTTGCCTTACGATGGAATTGCGCACGAACAAACTTTGCAATTGCATATCGAAGGAGAGCTCCGACTCGGCGACACCGTGCACCCGCTGCGCTTGGATGCGCAGTCTTTTAAGAGCGGCTTTGAACATAAATGGAACATGCCCAATATTGGGCTCGCCCCCGAAAGAGCCCACCTCGAAGACCCTCAGGTTTGGATGCGGTACCAAGCCGACTTACTGGGAACCGATCTACGGGCAGCGGCCGAAGACATTTGGGTCGACCTATATTGCAAACCCATGAACTCTGAACCGAGCTTAGTCGCCACGGGTGACCTCGTGCACCGCTGCCTCCGCCAGCTCCACCGGACTCCCCCGGAGTTTGCCGAGTCCTGGTACTCTCGCTTCATGGGATTAACCGTGGCGCAGGCGGACGAAGTTTTGAAACTTTCAGATCTCTAAGACCAGTGCCATACTGCTCGGGATGAAAAGTTTTGTGTATATGGGTACCCCGGCATTTGCTGCGACTATTCTACATGCCCTGCTAGACGCTGGCAGGCGGCCTTTGGCAGTTGCTTGCCAACCCGCCCGCGCCACTGGCCGCGGAATGAAGCTTCAGCCAAGCGAAGTCGAGGCACTCGCCCAGAGTCGAAATATCCCAGTTTTATCGACTGAAAACATCAATACCCCTAAGAACCAGGCCTTTCTTCGCGGCCTGAACCCAGATCTTTTTTTGGTCGCGGCCTTCGGCCAAATCCTAAAGGAATCCACCCTTGAAATCCCTAAACTCTTTTCGTTGAATGTGCACGGTTCGCTTCTCCCGCTCTATCGCGGTGCCGCCCCGATTCAAAGGGCCATTCTCGACGGACAAACAACAACCGGGATTACGATCCAAAAAATGGCTCTTAAAATGGATGCGGGCGATATCCTGCTCAAACGCACCACGCCGATTTCGGCAACAGATACTGCAGGCGATCTGTTCGCTCGCCTTGCTGATCTCGGTGCTAGGGCACTGCTTGAAGGATTGGAACAGATAGACGCGGGCAACTACGCTTTCACCCCGCAAGACGAATCTCAGGCGACCTACGCTGCCAAGCTGACCAAGGAGGAAGCGGTGATCGACTGGAATCAATCCTCGAGTGAAATCAATCGCCGGGTACGCGCTTTTCAGCCGTGGCCCGTTGCAGAATCCAAATTGGGCGGCGAACGAATCAAAATCTTTGGCTCCACTCCTAGCGAAGATAAAATCTCGGGACCTCCTGGTTCCCTTTCGACAGACCATAAAACCCACCTCGTGGTCGCCTGTGGCAACGCGACGGCCCTCGCCTTGACACAGATCCAGCTGGAGAATAGAAAAAAACTCGAAACGCGTGATTTTTTAGCAGCTTACCGAGGGCAATTCCCTTTTTCCAAAATGGGATAAACGCATGAAAAACATGAAAACGCTTATCGCCCCATCCCTGCTGGCAGCCGACCTCACCCGCCTTGGCGAAGAGGTCCGCGCCGTCGAAGCGGCGGGCGCAGATGTTTTGCATTTTGACGTCATGGATGGGCACTTCGTACCCAATCTGACGTTTGGATTTCCGGTCATTGAAGCGCTTAAGAAAATCACGCGCCTTCCCATAGATGCCCACCTCATGATCCAAAATGCAGATGCTTTTTTAGATCGTTTCGCGCAAGCGGGTTGTGACTGGTTGTCGGTACATGTCGAAGCTTGCCCTCACTTGCACCGCACCGTTTCGCGCATCCGAGAGCTTGGGATGAAACCAGGCGTTGCGATCAACCCGGGAACTCCGCTGAGTTCCTTGGACGCAGTCCTCCCTCATTTGGATTTTGTACTCGCAATGAGCGTAAACCCTGGATTCGGCGGTCAGAAATTTATTGAAGGCACCTGGGATCGGATTCGCGAACTCAAAAAGAGAGCTCCCCACCTGCAGGTGGAAATCGACGGGGGAATCAAAGTATCCAACGCCAAGGACGCTATCGCGGCCGGTGCGGATATCCTTGTGGTAGGTACCGGACTTTTTGGAACTCCGGACTACGCTCAAACTGTCCAGGCGCTTCGAGGGAAATAGCGTGATCGAACTCGATGGCCATTCTTTGACTCTGGAGAGTTTTCAAAAAATCGTTTGTGAGAACGAAAAAGTCGTCCTCTCAAAATCGTCTATAGAAACTCTTAAAAAAGCGCGGCGTTGGGTAGACGAAGCGGCCGCTTCGACCGAACGCGTTTATAGCATCAACACAGGCTTCGGAGTGCTGAGCAAAGTCACGATTGCTTCGGACAAACTCGATGAGCTTCAGGTGAATCTGATCCGCAGCCATTGCGCGGGTGTGGGCGAACCGCACAGCGAGGTCGAGAGCCGTGCGATCTTGTTGTTGAGGGCCGCGGTTCTCGCCAAAGGCTTTTCAGGAGTTCGCCCCGAGGTCGCCCAGTGTTTGGTCGATATGCTCAACCAAAGCGTCCACCCGGTGATTCCAAGCAAAGGCTCCGTCGGCGCTAGTGGCGATCTCGCGCCGCTGGCGCATTTAGCGTCAGTTATCATCGGCGAAGGGGAGGCATTTCATCAGGGCAAACGCATGCCAGGTGGACTCGCCCTTCAAAAAGCGGGCATTACACCGATTAAGCTCGCCCCCAAAGAAGGGCTTTCGCTCATCAATGGCACCCAACAAATGACCGGACTGGGCGCGTTGCTGCTTCTGCGTGCTGAAGAACTAGCCGAGTTGGCAGACCTCACTTGTGCAGCGAGCCTTGATGGTGTTTTGGGAACCCCCCGCGCCTACGCTGATTGGGTACACGAAACTCGCCCTTTCCCGGGGCAAAAGGAGTCTGCGCGACGACTCACCGCCCACATGCAAGGTAGCGAGATTTACCAGAGCCACAGAACTTGCGACCGAGTTCAAGATCCGTATTCGTTTCGTTGTGCGCCCCAAGTACATGGCGCGTGCCGTGACTTACTCAGTTTTGTACGAAGAACTCTGAGCATTGAAATCAATGCGGCAACCGACAACCCCCTTGTGCACGCGGACACGGGAGAAATCGTTTCCCAGGGGAACTTTCATGGACAGCCTGTGGCGTTTGCCTTGGACATTCTCGGAATGGCTCTCGCAGAGTTGGCAAGTTTGTCAGAGCGTCGAATCGCAAAACTGATTGAGCCATCCTATAGCGGCTTGCCCTGTTTTTTGGTGGAGAGCGAGGGCCTCAATTCTGGGTTTATGATCCCACATGTGACTGCGGCGGCGCTTGTTGCTGAGAGCAAATTGCTCACACACCCCGCATCCACAGACTCTATCCCGACAAATAATGAAAAAGAGGACCATGTCAGCATGGGGCCTACGGCAGCCCGCAAGGCGAAAGTAATATTGGAAAATACACAAACGGTGCTTGCTATTGAAATGCTGGCATCGGCACAAGCCTTAGAATTCAGACGGCCACTCAAAGCGGGCAAGGGCCCAGAGTGGCTACGGGGACAAGTTCGCTCCCATGTGCCGCGACTGGATCGCGATCGCTACATGACTCCGGATATTGAAAGCATCTCACAGCTCATTCGTTCGGGAAGTCTGTTTGCCCAAGCTCAAAAGGATGGGATCCTATGAAAGAGATCCGCGCTTATCGAGGAACTGAACTCCACTGCAAAGGCTGGGAACAAGAAGCCGCCTTGCGGATGCTCATGAACAACCTGGATCCAGAAGTGGCAGAACGCCCAGAAGAACTTGTCGTCTACGGTGGAACCGGCAAGGCAGCTCGTAACTGGGAGGCATTTGATTCTATCGTCGCCACCCTAAAAACATTGGGTAGCGACGAAACTCTGCTCGTACAGTCCGGTAAACCCGTGGGAGTGCTACGATCGCACGAAGAAGCGCCCCGTGTTCTCTTGGCAAACTCTCTCTTGGTACCAGCATGGGCGAATTGGGAGACCTTTCGCGATCTGGAACGTCGAGGCCTCACTATGTTTGGCCAAATGACCGCTGGGAGTTGGATTTATATCGGCACTCAAGGGATCGTGCAGGGGACTTACGAAACCTTTGTCGAAGCAGGGCGCAAACACTACGGAGGAAATCTCGCCGATAAGTGGGTATTGACCGCGGGGCTGGGCGGTATGGGCGGGGCGCAACCTCTGGCTGCCACGATGGCTGGGGCGAGTTTCTTGGGGGTTGAAGTCGATGCCTCGCGAATTCAAAAACGTATCGAAACGGGATACCTCGATAAAATGGAGACGGATCTGGACTCCGCTCTTGCACAAATTCAGGCGGCGTGCGTCCAGAAAAAGCCCGTTTCTATTGGCTTGTTGGGCAATGCGGCTGACATCATCCCTCGTATCGCTCAGGGAAAATTTCAGCCTCATTTGGTAACGGATCAAACTTCGGCCCATGATCCATTGCGGGGTTACTTGCCTCAAGGGTTGACCCTAGAGCAGGGTGCTGCCCTGCGAAAATCTAGCCCTGAGGACTACATCAAGAAGTCCAAAGCATCGATGGCGATTCATGTGCGCGGCATGCTGCACTTTCTAGAAAAAGGCATCCCGACGTTTGATTACGGTAATAACATTCGCCAGGTGGCCAAAGAAGAAGGCGTCGCCGACGCGTTTAAGATTCCAGGGTTTGTTCCCGAGTATATTCGGCCGCTTTTTTGCGAGGGTAAGGGCCCTTTTCGGTGGGTGGCTCTGTCCGGAGATCCAGAAGACATTTACACTACCGACCGCGCTCTGGCCGAACTCTTTCCTCAAAACGCCGGGCTCACTCGTTGGCTCAAACTTGCGCGCGATCGGATCCACTTCCAAGGCCTGCCTGCACGGATTTGTTGGCTAGGTCACGGGGAGAGAGAAAAAGCAGGCTTGCTCTTCAACCGGTTGGTCAGAGAAGGCAAAGTCAAAGCGCCAATCGTGATCGGACGCGATCACTTGGATTGCGGCAGCGTTGCTTCTCCAAATCGCGAAACTGAATCGATGAAAGACGGTAGCGATGCGATCGCAGACTGGCCGGTCCTCAATGCCTTAATCAACTCCGTAAATGGCGCAAGCTGGGTGTCGGTTCACCATGGGGGCGGTGTGGGAATTGGGTATTCTATCCATGCTGGTATGGTGATCGTGGCCGACGGGACAGAACGGGCGGATCGCAGGCTCAAGCGGGTCTTGAACTCGGATCCCGCCATGGGCGTTCTGCGCCATGCCGATGCGGGGTATGAACTAGCGGAGAAAGTCGCTCGGGAGCACCATCTTCAGGTACCTTTACTCAAATGACTCAGGTTTTTGACCATATCCGCCAGTGTTTAACTTTGACCGGGGCCGCCCAAAAGCGCGGCCGCCACTGCACAGAAACAGACCTGGGTATCATCGATGATGCTGCCGTGGTGGTTACCGATGGAACCATCATCTGGGTGGGACCCGAAAAAAACCTACCGTCAAAGTTTGCCGGCCTCCCCAGGACCTCGGCAAATCAGGCGGTATGGCTCCCTGCTTTGGTCGAGTGCCATACGCATTTGGTTTTCGCGGGTAACCGCCACCTGGATTACGCCGCTCGTTGTGGGGGCAGGACCTACCAAGAAATTGCCGCCCAAGGCGGGGGAATACTCTCCACGGTACACGCAACGCGCAAAGCGCCCCTGAGCGAGCTCTTGGCGCGCGCTCAAAAAGAACTCTTGTTTTTTGCTTCCCGCGGAGTCGGCTGTCTGGAAATCAAGTCAGGTTATGGCCTCACTCTGGAATCCGAAATCAAAATGCTCGAATGCATTCAGCAGTTGCAAGCCTTGACCCCCATCCAGTTGGTGCCGACCTTTTTGCCAGCACACGCAGTGCCTATAGAATTCAAAGGGCGCGCAGACCGCTATGTCGAGACCATTTGCCAGGAGTGGATACCTGAAATTACTCGTCGAAACTTAGCCCATTTTTTTGATGCTTTTGTGGAAGACGGGTACTTTACCCCTGCCCAAACTCGCCGGATGGCCGAAGTCGCCACCCGTCATGGCCTTAGGATCAAACTCCACGTAGATCAGTTTACCAACCAAAATGGAACGGCTCTGGGAGTAGAACTGGGTGCGACGAGTTGCGATCACCTCGATGTTGTTTCTAAAGAGGGCATTCAGAAAATCGCAACGTCCCAGACGGTTGCAGTGCTTGCCCCGGGAGCGTCGCTTTTTACCGGAACTCCTTACCCACCCGCACGTGCACTCATCGACGCGGGTGCCCAGGTCGCGATCACTACGGACTTTAATCCAGGTACTTGTCCCAGCCACAACCTGCCGTTGATGATGACTTTGGCTTGCAGCCAAATGAAAATGACTCTCCCCGAGGCTATCGTCGCGTGCACCTATAATGCGGCAGTGGCGATCGGGCAGCAGAGTCAATTCGGCACCATCGAAGTCGGGCGTCCCTTTCATGTCTGGCAGACTCCCGTGCAACATTTTGCCGAAATCGCTTACCGTTTTGGCGATTGACGCGTAGCACTTTGACGACTGGTGGAACCTGTTCGACCCTCTGCTCACTGGGGGAATAATGAATACTTGGTTGCTTTTGAATCTGGTCGCTCTGACCGCATTTGCCGAAAATTCGGTGCCACTTACCACGATGAGTGTCACGGTGCCCCCTCCACCCAAGGTCGTCATTAACGGAGAACTCGTCGTCACTGAAATTGTAGAAATCCCCCTGATAAAACAAGCCACCATCAAGGAACCTCGATTTGTGTTTGATCAGGATTTTGGCTACGGGCTCGAGATTTTGCCCGACTTAACCAAGGACAGTTGGGTAGCCGAGTGGATCTGCCAGAAGTATGGGTACTCTGCTGTCGTTTACGTTAAAGGAAAGCGCAAGATTTCTAATTCTGTATACATGGTGCACGTGGGAGACCCGAAGGACGAGCTCAGCAAAGGTCTCACCCTGGAATCTACTTCGCAACCTGACACGGCAGCCAACGTCGTCTGCAAGATGATGTAACTACGCAATAGAAAGCATGCGATCCAAAGCCACCCGAGAATAGTGACGCACGGATTCAGGCACTTCCACTGTGGGGAACTCGTCTAGGTTTTCCAGCGTGTACAACAAGCGTCCCATCGTGATCTGGTACATGGTCAAACAAAGCGATCGGTGCAGCTTGGACACGAGTCGATCTGGGTACTGGGCCTGAAGGTTTTGGATGAGGTTGATCTCGGTTCCGATAAAAATCTGATCTCCAGGCCCCGTCTCGTTGGCAACATACCGACGAATAAATTCCGTACTACCCACGGCATCGGCTTTGGCCACGACGTCCGAAGGACACTCGGGGTGAACGAGAACTTTTCCTTTTGGGTAAAACTGCCGCACATGATCTACGTCACGCGCGGTAAATTTCTGATGAACGGGGCAATACCCGCGCCATAAAATCACCTTCGCATCGGCATAAGCCTCGGGCTCGCCACCGTCGGATTTTTCTGGGTCCCAAACGGCAATATCGTCAGACTCAATACCGTACTTAAGCGCTGTGTTCCGACCCAAGTGCTCATCAGGCAAAAAGAAAATCCGCTCTCCTTTTTGGAAAGCCCATTCAAACGTTTTTTCCGCATTGCTCGAAGTGCAGATTGTGCCGCCATGCTCCCCGCAAAAGGCTTTGATGTCCGCTGTGCTATTCATGTAAGTCACAGGCACCAAAGATTTTTCTCGACTCAAAACTCCCCAGGCCCGCGTCACCTCTTCTCCCGAAGCCATATCCGCCATGGGGCAACCCGCTTCGGGATCAGGGTGCAGTACGACTTGATCCGGACGACACAAAATAGCAGCACTCTCGGCCATGAACCGGACTCCTGCAAAGACGATATATTTGCCCCTGGAATTTGCCGCTTTTTGAGAAAGCCCAAAGGAGTCCCCCACAAAGTCCGCAAGCTCAGTAATGGCTCGGCGTTGGTAGAGGTGCGCAAGCAGGCAGATGGACTCGCCACGATCGCTTCGAATGGCTCGAATGCGTCGCGCAGATTCCGCCTCGGGAAGCGACTCCAACTGACGTATTTTTTCGATATCAAACTGAAAGGCCATCAGATCTCCAGCTCACCGCGGTGATAACACCCTTTGGATCGTGGGTTTGCAATCGATGCTTCCACAATCCGTTGTGCTACTAGCGAGCCGTGGCGCAAGCCAATCAAGGCGTCACTCAACTCTGCTTTACGGTAAAAAGTTTCTATTCCTCTCAACAACTCTTTTACGATCCCTTCCGCACGAGCCAACCGGCTCTCCGTTTTGATGAGCCCAACGTAATTCCACATCGTGTGTTTCAACGTAAGCCAATCCTGACTCAAAAACGACGGATCAACGTGAACGGTCCCGGACTCCCATAGATCTATTTCCGGAAATTCAGGCCGGGAGGTTTCTAAACTTCGTGCTATTGCTCTGCCTGATCGAGTTCCCCAGACCAGCCCCTCTAGGAGTGATGTACTTGCAAGCCGGTTTGCACCATGCAACCCAGTACAGGAGACCTCTCCGGCTGCCCAAAGATTTTGGATCGTGGAACGCCCTTCGAGGTCGACCCAAACCCCTCCGCAGCTATAGTGGGCTCCGGGAACGACCGGAATGGGGCTCTGCGTGATATCCACTCCATAACGAAGGCAGTTGCGGTAAACGAACGGAAACCGATCGCGTACCCAGTCGGCGGGTTTGCCGCTAATGTCCAAGAAAACGCACGCAGCCCCGGTCGAAAGCATTTCTTGGTGAATTGCTTGGGACACCCGATCGCGAGGCGCCAGCTCAGGGGTTTCATAGCCAGAGATGTATCTGCTTAAGAACCTCTCGCCTGCCGCATTCATTAATACAGCGCCTTCACCACGCAAGGCTTCGGAAACCAAAAAACGGGGACACCCAGTTTTGAAAAAAGTCGTTGGGTGAAACTGAATGTATTCCAAGTTCTCCAGGCGGCATCCGGCACGATCGGCTAGCGCCAGACCATCCCCACGCGCAAACCGGCTGTTCGTATTGTGCAAGAAAAGCTGCCCCACACCCCCAGTTGCAAGCACCGTGTGCCGCGCAAAGACCGGAAACACTTCGCCGGTTGTTTGATCAAAAACAAACGCCCCGAAACACCGGGCAGGGGCATGGATCTGCGTGCGATCTTTGCCATGATGGGAGGTCATGAGTAAATTCACCGCGGTGACTTGGGTCAAGAAGCGTAGCTGCTTGAAGGAGCCACAGTAGGCATACATGGACTCCTCGATGCTTTTTCCCGTCTCGTCTCCCCGGTGCACGATGCGGCTCTCACTATGTCCGCCCTCGCGTGTGAGATGCAATCCATCATCGCCGCTGGGGTCAAAGACGACACCTGCTTTTTCGATCAAGACTTCTTTGACAAGTGCGGGGCCTTGCTCTGCTAACTGCTGCACGGCGGGCAAGTAGTTCATGTAGGCGCCGGCCTCTTGAATATCGCGAATCAGCGAGGCTGGACTGCCTTTAGCTGCCTGCAAAATAATCCCGCCTTGCGCATACACAGTGTTTGATTCAACAACATGGGGGGCCGCGGAGATCAAAAGCACTTCGCGACCCGCTTCGGCCAGCGCAATCGCCGTCGACAAACCAGCAATGCCCGTACCAATGATCAGGCAATCGGTTTCATAACTCGGAAGACTCATTTCGAAGCCGCCCGAATGTCCATAGACAGATCAAACGCGGGGGCGGAATGGGTGAGCCGGCCGACGCTAATATAATCCACTCCCAATGCGGCAATATCGGCAACGGTCTCCAATGAAACGCCTCCAGATACTTCGATTTGGCACTGGCCATCTATTCGTTTAATTGCTGCCCGCATCTGCTCTGGAGTGAAATTGTCCAACATCACGATGTCGGGAGCATGGGGCATAAGACGCTCCAACTGCTCTAGGCTTTGCACTTCGACTTCGACTCGGTGGAGCGGAGAGCGGCTTTCATGTGCACGTTGAACAACTTCAGCCTCGCTCAAAAACATGAGGTGGTTGTCCTTGACCAAGATTCCGTCCGACAAAGAACGCCGGTGTACAAAACCTCCTCCCGCCACGACTGCCCGCAACTGCAGATCGCGCAGCCCGGGCAAAGTCTTTCGGGTTGCCAAGATCTTCGCCTTATTCGTTCCGACAGCGTTCACGTAACGTCGGGTCAGCGTGGCGATCCCGCACAGATGCGAAAGCAAATTTAAGAGTGTCCGTTCGGCTGTGAGACAGGCCACTGCATTGCCTCGGAGTTTGGCTACCACGGCTCCTTTTTGGAGCGGAGCCCCTTCGGTCACCAGGCATTCGATCTCAAGGCCCTTTCTGGGAAAAGCCTCGCACACCGGCGCGCCACTAAACACTCCAGTTTCTTTTGCAAAAACAGTGGCTTCGCAATGAATCGCACCTTTGGCGCCGAGCAATCGGCAAGTCACATCATCCAGGGCACGGTCGGCCTGGAGTTCACGCTCAATCAAGGTAGACAATGGCTCATGCGTAAGCATGGCTGTTCGTTATCATAGGTTGCTGTGCCTATCTAGGGCATTAGAGAAGTGGGTCGAGTTGTTCAAGAGTGGACGAAGCTGTCCAATCTCGTGGCCCTAAAAACTCGGCCTGAACAATCCCATTTTTATCGATGAGCACGGTGTGCGGAAGAGCGGAAACGCCATACGAAGCCAAAGCCGAAACCGGAGTGTCAAAGATCAGGTTTTTTGGCAGGTTGGGCACTTTGAGCGCTTCGGACTTTTCGTCGCCCACATGGACCAGGAGCAATACAAAGTCTTTCTTCTCATAGTGTTTTTCGAGTTGTCGAAGGGACGCCATTTCTTCAAGGCAAGGCCCGCACCAATACGCCCAAAAGTTGACCAGAACAACCTTACCCCGAAGATCAGAGAGTGTTCCGAGTTTCCCAGGTTCCAATTCCACTGGAAAATCAGGCGCCACGTCGCCCACCAGGGGTCCCACTGTGGGGTCTTCAATTTCCACATGCAAAAAGCTGATCGCGACCAGGGCAAAACTCAAGACGATTAAACCCACTAAAGTAGCGCGAGAGGCTCGCTTCTTTCCATTCTCATTTGCCATGCGTCACGCTCTGCTCTATTTTCGGGGGCATGAATTCCGTCACACAGCTGTATGGATCACCCAAAGTAGGGGGAGACACCCTCTCTTTTTGTACCAAATGCCGAATGGAACTGGCCCATGTCATTGTGTCCATGCTGGATGGAAAACCGTCCAAGGTCCAGTGCAAAACTTGCAAGGGCGTTCACAAATACAAACTTACAGGGAATGCGGTACCCATTCGAAAAACCGGAACCTCTCGTTCCTCCGCCCCAAAACAAGTCATTCGTGTAGCGGAACTCTGGGAACAGAAAATGTCCAAAAAGACCTCGGCAGATTCCTTTCCCTATCAGGCCACCCATACTTTCCTAGTTGGCCAAGTGGTCCAGCACCCTACCTTCGGCCTGGGTTTGGTTGAAGAAATGCGCTCCCCCACCAAAATGGCAGTTCTATTTCGAGACGGAGAAAAAATTCTAGTCCACGCGATGGGCTCGAAATAGTAACGGCGCTCCAGGCCTTTGCCCAAAGCGCCGTTATGCCACACAGATTGGCTTGCTAGGAGCACTGGACTTTGTCAGCCCGGCAGCTAAATCCGCCGTTCTTTTTGTCACAAGCTTGGAGAGTATTTGCTTTTGCTTCTGCTTCACTTCCCCCTTTACCCATTACCGTGCCCTCAAAAGTAGTTTGTAGGTAACAGGTGAATTCTTTCGCTGCGATGGGCTTAGCAAAGGCTTGAAGTGCAGACCCGACGACATTGCCGACAGAGTTTTCTGCAGCGTTCATTTCTAAATTGAAAGTCTTGGATTGCAATTGGCGAACGGCTGCTTCAAGGCGAGCGATCCGACGGTACAAGATGCGATTTTCCCGCCTCAAATTTGCCAAAGAGGCAGCGCCGTTGGCTTCGATTACCAAGTCCGAATCGTCATCAATCCGAATGATTTCTGATCCACCGATATGAATTCCCGCACCGAAAGACGCAACGGGTAATAGAGCCAATACCAACAAGAATCTAGCTTTCATTATTTCCTCCACACGCGACGCCGTCATTGGCGACAAAGGACTGCATTTGCAATGGCTGTACCAACAAGCAACAGGAGTAAAACTGCACGCCCCAGCCGGCCCGCCTCTGAAATCGGTCAATTTTGTCAGTAAAAGGCGTCAGATCTGAACAACTACTCACCTAGGTAGGCACGTTTGACTTCATCGTTCTCGCGAAGCTGGGCCGAGGGACCTGAAAATCGGACCTCGCCTACTTCGAGCACGTAGGCGCGTTGACTGATACGTAACGCAGCATGTGCATTTTGTTCTACGAGCAACACGGTCGTGCCGGCAGCAGCAATGCGCTGAATGGTATCGAAAATGGTCCGAGTGATTTGGGGCGCGAGCCCCAATGAGGGTTCATCCAAAAGCAATAATCTCGGGCGTGATAGGAGTGCTCGACTGATCGCGAGCATTTGCTGTTCTCCACCCGAAAGTGTGCCAGCGGATTGATTGCGACGTTCTTTGAGAATGGGGAAAATCGCGTACACTTGCTCAAAATCCTTTGGACTGAGACGCTGCCTGTACCCTCCGATGAGCAAGTTTTCGTAGACAGTCAGGTTAGCAAAGATTCCGCGTCGCTCCGGAACATGGCATAGACCCAACCCTACGATCGCATGGGGTTTCAATCGGGTAATATCTTTGCCATCAAAAAGCACCCGTCCCTGCCATGGCCTGAGCAAAGCCGAAACAGTTCGAAGCACCGTAGTTTTGCCGGCTCCGTTCGCTCCAATTAAGGCGACAGTTTCGCCGCGGTCCACGTGCAAATCGAATTGCTTTAGGACCGCACAGGCTCCGTAGCCAGCTTGGATTTTCTCCATTACGAGCATCACGCCACTCCCAAATAGGCTTCAATCACTTTAGGATTGGCTTGAATTTCTCTGGGAGTACCCACTGCGATAATCTCCCCATGATCCAAAACGGTAATGCGTTCACAGATGCCCATAATGAGCTTCATATCGTGCTCGATAACCAATATCCCCACCCCAAAATCCTCCCGAATCTTGGCAATGAGCCCCATCAATTCGGCTTTTTCTGAAGTGTTGAGCCCCGCTGCAGGCTCGTCGAGCAACAGCACTTTGGGCCGAGTGGCTAACGCTCGCGCTATCTCTAATCGGCGTTGGTCTCCATAACTCAAATCTCTAGCGGTGCTCAGGGCTCGACCTTCAAGTCCCACTCTTCGTAAAAGTTCAAACGCCTTCTCTTCGAGAGCTTTTTCTTCGTCCCTAAAGGCGGTGGTTCGCAGAAGCAATGCCCCATACCCGTAGCGGACAGAGGAATGAAAACCCACCAGTACGTTTTCTAAAACGCTCAAATGGCTGAACACCCGAATATTCTGAAACGTCCGTGCAATTCCGGCACGGCAAACAGCGTCGGGTGAAGCGCGGAGCAAGTTTTTTCCTTCTAATTCAAAACGGCCGCTGTCGGGCTGATAAATGCCAGAGAGCAAATTGAAAACCGTTGTCTTTCCTGCTCCATTGGGACCAATAAGCCCCTGCAGAGACCCCATACCAAGACTGATATCGAAACCGGCTACGGCCTTGAGCCCACCGAATGCAATGCTAAGCTGCTCTACTTTAAGAATGGGGGCAGTCATCGCTTCTTCCTCAGGAACGACAGTGGAAGAAACTGCCAAAGCTCTCGGTGTCCCAGAATTCCCATGGGGCGCAGCAACATCATTAATATCAACAACAGAGGGAAGATGACCAAGCGATACTGTTCAAATGCCCGTAACACTTCGGGAAGCACAGTTACAATAAAGGCACCAAGCACAGCTCCCGAAAGACTTCCCATCCCCCCGAGTACCACCATGATCACCACCAAAACGGAGCGACTGAAATCAAACGACTGGGGATCAATAAATCCTTGGTAATGCGCGAACAACCCACCCGCGATGCCGGCAAAAAAAGAACTGATTGCAAAGCTAACCACTTTAAAGTGGCTGATTTCCACTCCCATGGCCTGCGCTGCGATCTCATCATCACGCAACGAAAAAATCGCTCTACCCCGCGACGACTTCAGCAGACGGTTCAAACAGACAAAAGTGAACGCCATCCAAAGAAACACCCAGAAAAATCCCACACGCGCGGGGATTCCGTACATTCCTCGAGCGCCCCCAAGAGCATTTATATTCAGAAAAACTACCCGAATCATTTCGCTGAAGCCGAGAGTAACAATCGCTAAGTAATCCCCCCGAAGTCGCAGCGAGGGAAGCCCGACCAGGTAGCCAACGCCACCCGCAACAGCCCCACCCAAGCCAATCGCGATCCCCACTCCTAAATCAGTCGCCGCAAACTCGCCTGCCGGAAAAACCGTCGTCAAACCCGCGCTGACATAGGCTCCCACTGCCATAAATCCCGCGTGCCCTAACGAAAACTGTCCGGCACAACCGTTGATGAGGTTTAAACTCAACGCAAGAATCCCGGCGATTCCGCAGTTGACTAGAACTCGCAAGTAATAGGGGTTCATAAAACCCGTGAGCAGACTGTCGATCGCCCAAAGTACGATAACGAAGAAAAGGACCACTCCGAGCTGAGGGAAAAGAGGAGACTTCAAACCTTCTCCTTTCGATTCACACCAAACAAGCCGCCCGGCTTAAAAAGTAAGACCAGGATCAATAGTGCAAAAGCGATTGCGTCACGAAAAGTCGAGGAGACGTAATAAACAGTGAAAGACTCTGCTAGTCCCAAAACGAGTCCCCCTACCGCAGCACCAGCAATGCTTCCAATGCCGCCAAAAACCGCTGCGACAAAGGCCTTCATCCCGATCCACACGCCCATCATGGGTTCGATCTTTGGGTAACTCAAGCCGTAGAGTACCGCCGCACATCCCGCTAACGAGGAGCCGATCAAAAAAGTAAATATAATTACCCGATCCGTGGGAATGCCCATTAGGCTTGCCACTTCGATGTCAAAACTGACTGCTCGCATCGCTGTGCCGAGCTTCGTACGGTGTACGAGCAAAGTGAGACCCAATACCAATAAGGCGGAAACGCCAATGACTATGAGCTGGATGTTTGTCAGCACCAGATCCGATCCAACCCAAGGGTAGTACTGCACTGTCGGCACAATCGACGGAAAAAACCGCGGCGTGGAACCAAACTGCAGCTGAGTGACGTTCTGAAGCAGGAGTGAAACCCCCACGGCGGTAATGAGAACATTCAACCGAGGAGCCGAGCGCAATGGTCGATATGCAAGGCGCTCCACCAAGAATCCCGCAAGCATGCACGCCAGCATGCTCCCCAGCATCACGGCACTTTGCACGACGAACGGCGCTTCAGCACCGGTAAACGCTTGGGCGATGAATAAACCCGCAAAAGCTCCCAACATGAAGATTTCACTATGGGCAAAATTGATAAACTGCAAAATGCCGTAGACCATGGTGTAGCCCAATGCCACAAGCGCATAGACTCCGCCCAAAGCCAGACCGTTGATTAGATTTTGAAGAAACGCTTGCAACCCAAACTCGCTACTACTGAACTAGGGGTTAATCGTCGTAACGTAACTATAACGCTGGCGTCCCGCCACTTGCATGACCACTGCGGGCTTCACCGCGTCGCGGTTTTCATTCAAGGTGATATCTCCCGTCACCCCAGGAACGCCTTTGGTTTGGGCGATGGCATCTCGGATGGCCTTGGGAGAGTGATCTTTAGCACTCTTGAGCGCGTGGATGGCAACTTGAGCAGCGTCATACGCAAGAACGGCCATGCTGTCGGGAGTTTCGCCGTGTTTTGCCCGATATTTCTTGATAAAGGCCTGAACCGATGGCCGCTGATCTTCCGAGGAATAGTGGTTACTAAAATAGTGCCCACCAATAGCGTCTCCACCGATTTCGGTCAGCTTGTCGCTATCCCAACCATCGCCCCCAAGAAGCGCAGCGCCCAAGCCCAGGTCTTTTGCCTGCCGAGCGATCAAACCTACTTCGGTGTAGTACCCTGGAATAAATACAACGTCGGGTTTTGCCGAACGGATTCCCGTAAGCTGAGATTTAAAATCCACGTCACCCGTTGAATATGCGACGTCTTTGACGATTTCACCGCCCATTGCCTTGAACTCTTTTGAGAAAAAATCTGCGAGCCCTACGCTGTAGTCGGCTCGAATATCCCGCAGAATCGCTGCTTTTTTCTTTTTCAGGTTCTCAATAGCGAAACGAGCCATCACTTTTCCCTGAAAGGGATCGATGAAGCACACTCGAAAAACGTAATCGCCCAATTGCGTGACTTTCGGATTGGTGCTTGCCGGACTGATCATTGGAATTTTGTATTGTTGTGCAATGGCGCCTGCGGCAATGGAGCGCGAACTTGCGACCTCTCCTATCACCAAAGACACTCGATCTTTCGTGATCAGCTTGGTGATAGCAGTCACCGCTTCTTCGGACTTGCCTTGATCATCGTAGGAGATCAGCCGTAGCTTCTTGCCGCCAATGCCCCCCGCCTCGTTGACTTCAGCAATCGCGATCTCCAGGCCGTTGTGGGTCGAGACTCCAAAGGAGCTTTCTGACCCTGTCATGGACCCATACTCCCCAATCAGGATTTCATTCGCATTTCCCCCGCTTTGGGTGCACCCGACCAAAACGGCCCCTAGAAACAGGAAAACTCCTAGAATTTCAAAAGATTTGCGCATGATCCCCCCTCAGTTTTAGAACGCTAACGGTGCGGCGGTAACCTTGTCAATGCAACGAACCGGTTTCGCGTTGTTTGACTCTATCGCCACCTCATTTTAATCTTCGCCGGTGGCAGCAAAAAACAAAGACCTCCCCTTCGAAGATTCCCTCCAAGAACTAGAGAAAATTATTGGAGAATTAGAACAGGGCGAACAGCCCCTAGAAAAGCAGCTCAAGGCCTTTGAAAAAGGCATTTTGCTCTCGCGGGAGTGCTTGAAACAACTCGATGAAGTCGAGCGCAAGGTACAGCTGTTGGTGCAAACTGAAAAAGGCGAAATCCAAGCAACGGATTTCGAGGAGCCAAAATGAACTTCGAGGCGTACAGCGAAGCACGCATTGAGCTAATCAACCGTTACCTGGACGAGAGTGGCTCCCGTTTTCGGCAGTCCGTCTCTCTGCGTTTTGGGCCTTTGCTCGATGCCATGCAGTACAGCTTGGAAGGAGGCGGAAAACGCTTGCGGCCACTTTTGGTATTGGCCAGTGCGGAATGCCTTGGGCTTCCGCCTGAAAGCGTTCTACCCGCGGCATGTGCGATGGAGTACATTCACACGTACTCTTTAATTCACGACGACCTTCCCGCCTTGGATGACGATGATACCCGTCGGGGTCGGCCCTCAAGCCATAAAAAATATGGTGAAGCCATGGCTATTCTTGCAGGAGATGCGCTTCTTACTGAGGCTTTTGGACAGGTATTGCAATTGTCTTCGACCGGGCGTTACCAACCCGCTCAAATCTTGGGCGCATTGGATTTGATGGTTCAATATGCGGGCGTTCGAGGCATGGTTGGGGGGCAAGTATTGGATGTGACCACGGACCACCTTACTTACAGCCTTCCTGAGCTAGAATTCATCCATATTCACAAAACCGGAGCCCTTATTCTAGGATCTGTTCTATTGCCCACTAGGCTGATCCCCGTCGAAGAGATTCGCCTCCAGAGACTCC
Source organism: uncultured Pseudobdellovibrionaceae bacterium (assembly GCA_964611895.1). Classification (GTDB taxonomy): domain Bacteria; phylum Bdellovibrionota; class FAC87; order UBA2466; family UBA2466; genus JAIEOG01. Next base: position 11,183 of record CAZTDN010000010.1, on the reverse strand, counting down.
GCCGCTATGGCGAAGCGATTGGCTTAGCCTTTCAAATTTCGGATGACATACTCGATGCGGAACCCTCGATTCGGTACGCTCGAGGTCCCAGGAAAAAGCCCAAGCCGAGCTACGGTCAAGTCATGGGCAGAACCGAAATGCGTGAAAAATTAAACCGGTTGATCGATTCCGCGATACAGGCTATCAGCCCCGAAGGAGATCGCAGCAAGCCCTTAGTCGGGATTGCCGAGTTTATTCGGGACCGAAAGCGGTAATCGAAACGCATGCCCCTTTTAGATCAGATAAAAAGCCCCGCCGATTTGCGCAAACTGAGCGACGCGAGCCTACGTCAAGTGGCAGACGAAGTTCGTGAAGAGATATTGCGCGTTGTTTCGGAAAAGGGGGGGCATCTCGCATCCAATTTAGGAAGCGTCGAACTTACGGTCGCGCTGCATTCCGTTTTTGAAACCCCTCTCGACAAACTGGTCTGGGACGTGGGGCACCAAGCCTACCCCCATAAAATCCTCACGGGGCGAAGAGACCTTTTCCCCAGCATTCGACAAACGGGTGGCATCAGTGGGTTCACCAGCCGAGCGGAGAGCGAGTACGATGCCTTCGGCGCAGGGCATGCAAGCACTTCTATCTCCGCAGCGCTCGGAATAGCGGAAGGGATGCGCCATAGCGGCACCAAACACCTGTCCATAGCTATCATTGGGGATGGGGCCATGACGGGAGGCTTAGCTTTCGAAGCATTGAACAATGCTGGCCATATCCCCGCAAAAAATCTCGTAGTCGTGCTCAATGATAACGACATGTCGATAGACCCCAATGTCGGCGCGTTGAATAATTTTGTGAATCACACGATCACTCACCCTGGGTACAATAGATTTCGCAAAGAAATGCGCGTTCTCTTTCGCTCCCTTTCAGAGCTCGGGATTCCCTTAACCGGTTTGTTCTCCAAGCTGCGCACGAGTGCGAAAAGTTTTTTTACTCCCGGCATGTTGTTTGAGTGTTTTGGATTTCGATACTTTGGCCCCATCCATGGCCACGACATGGAACAACTACTCGAAACATTCCGGTTCATTCGCGACGAGGGACCCAGCGGTGGGCCTTATCTCGTGCATGCTCTGACGGTAAAAGGCAAAGGTTACCTCAAAGCGGAGGCGCTCCCGCTCCAGTACCATGGTGTCACGCCATTCAAAATAGACATCGGCCTAGAAAAAACCGAGAAGAAACGCCTCAACTACCAGGACGTTTTCGCAGACACTCTGATACGACTGGCACGTCAAGATCCTCGCATCGTCGCCGTTACAGCTGCCATGCCAAGTGGAACGGGATTGGCTAAATTTCAAAAAGAATTTCCCTCGCGCTGCTATGACGTGGGCATCGCCGAAGCGCATGCCGTTTTGTTTTGCGCTGGGTTGGCTACAGAAGGCTTCCGGCCTGTATCCGCTATTTATTCAACTTTTCTCCAGCGTGCCTACGATCAAATCATTCATGACGTCGCCCTGCAGAACCTGCCGGTCATCTTCGCTCTCGATCGAGGAGGTTTGGTCGGCGCAGATGGGGCTACCCATCAAGGCGCGTTCGATCTGAGTTACCTGCGCGCGGTCCCCGGGATGGTCATTATGGCCCCTAAGGATGAAAATGAGCTGCAGCACATGATTTTCACAGCAGTTCAACACCAATCAGGGCCGATAGCGTTTCGTTACCCCCGTGGTGAAGTAGTCGGAGTGGAAATGGACGCGGAACTCCACCTCATTCCCATTGGGCAGGGTGAACTGATTCACTCAGATGGGACAGAACCCGACGTGGTGATCGCCGGCATTGGAGTGGGGGTGACTCTTGCCCGAGAAGCGCAAAATCTTCTGAGCGCTCAGGGCATTTCCACCGCAGTTATCAATGCTCGATTCGCTAAACCTCTCGATGGAACGCTGCTTAAGCGCTGGGCCTCGGAGACCCGGCTTTTTGTGACAGTTGAAGAAAACTCCGTTCGAGGAGGGTTTGGTTCAGCGGTTTCGGAATTTTTCCACGAAGAACAAATATCAACCCCCCTTCTCGCGTTAGGACTACCTGATGTCTTTATCGACCACGGTTCTCCGCAGCACCAGAGACATGCGACGGGTCTGACTCCACCCCAAATCGCCCAGCGCATTTTAGAGCGCTTGTCTCCAAGCCAAGCCATAGACAAGAAGCGATTTCGAAAACCCTTGAACGTCGTAAAACCCGGGCCTACCGGTTTGCAGTAGGTAGTTTTCCACTGGCGGGCGGCGGCTGACGGTCAAAGCTATCTAACTCGTCCTTTTTGTCGATAATCAGCCGGTTTACTTTGGCAGCTCGATCAATCAAATCCTTCACCCGTTCGGCTTCGGCTGTAGAGAACGTTAGTGACTCTTCCACTTTTCTGCGTTCAGCTTCAGAGAGAATCAGTGCGTGGTTCTGATCAAAAACAGCTTGTAACTTTTTGCCCTCTTCCGAGTCCACGCCACCTTGCTCACGCAGGGCCTGCAGCTGCTTTCGGATACCTTCCTCTCGGCTTTTTGCGAGTTCAGAATTGTCTAGAGACTTCCTAAGCAAGGCTGCGCGCTCTTTTTCCAACCCCGCCAATCGAATAGAAACTTCGTAAAACTTTGCATCCTTTACCGCTTCTTTGAGTTCGACTTCGAGCTTTTGCCTTTCCAGCAAACGATTGACGGTAAAATTGGAAGCAATGGAGTCACGCACCCCTCGTTGTGCATCGGCCAGCGCTTCACGCACTAGTTGGCGCTCTCGCCGCGCCCTATCCAGTTCTTTGCGCCCCAGCTCCAGTTCACGCTCCAAAAATGCAAAGCGCTTCATTGTCGCGACGTCTTTGCTTTTTAATCGCTCAATCTCATGAATTTTGCTCTTAGCCACTTGCTCCAACGACCTGAGCTGCAGCTGGCGATAGCGGCCCATTTGATTTTCGTTCAGAGTTTCAAAAACGACTTCGCAAAGCTCGCTAAAATGTAAGACCGCAGGTTGGTCAGGATCGGAAATTTGACAAAGGTGCACGAGGTTCCAAACAGAAAAATCGCCGCCACTCTCGCCCACACCATTTGCAAAACCGATCACATTTTCGTGCATTTTGAGCTCGAGGAGATTTTCTCCCGGTTTTTGCACAGCCAGCAGCTCAAAAACCGTGCTCTCGGCCGGAAGAAGCGTCTCCCGTGGCTCTGGACAATCGCTGTGCGAAAACTCCGCCCACATGCCCTGGTTCTTTTTGACGACTTGCACGCAGCCTGCCGATACCAAGCGCGAATTCTTCAAGCCGGGAGGAACTTCAATCGAACCCACTACCTCTCCGCGCTGAGAAGGCGCCTGGGGCTCAACGGGCTTTCCGCAGCCTGCGACCCAGAGCAAAAGCACCAAAATCCAAACGGCTTTTCTCAACTCCATTCCCCTCGCGTGGCGGTTGCTAATAGTAAGGAACCAACCGCTCCTGTGGCTCTTGAAAGTGCTCCACGGCACATCCCACCCCCACATACCCGAAAGGCCCGGCTTGTTCAAAAAGAGTTGCAGGCAAAAGCACCGGCGCGACCGAAATCACCCGTACCACACCGCTGAGGTTGGTAGCTTGAAATACATCCACCCCAGATCCTTTGAATGCTCTCGCGAAGAGTCGGTCGAAATAGGGCCGGAGCTTTCCTTCACGGTACGCGCGAAAGTTTAGGGGCTTTATGCCCGCATCCGCGTCGGTTTCCATGGGGGCCATGGGGCGCCCAGTTGCCCTGTCCATGCCCAAGATGTGCCAGCGTCTCGGGTGGTAGAGCAAATCCGAATCTGCATCCAAGACGTAGATATAATTGCCAGCTTCGTAGGCCTGTCGGAGGTCTTCTCGGTCTTGATAAGGAAAAGTCGGAATGCGCGCTATTTTCTGAAACGCTTTAAAATCTACTCCAAGCAGGTATACCGCCCGCGCCGTACGATAGACGACGCTGAGAGTGCCATTGTCCGGAGCCATAGCATCTGATTGAGGCGTGTACCAACGCAGGCTTTTGCCTACCCAGACTTTGCCGACAGGCAGCCGGAGTCCTTGTTCAAGACTCGCGCGATCGCATAGCTGCGCCGGCAAACACCGTTCCAGTGACAGGCTGGCTACCCCTGGCTTGCCCGTTTCCGCAACCCAAAGCTCTTTGTTCCCCAAGACCGCAAGACGATTGTAACCACTTAGATGAGCAAAAAACTGACCCACTTGCTCTTTGTTGGTGGCAGCAACTGAGAGCAATTTAACGTCTCCAGCGGCCCGAACCAAGAGATCGGCGACCGCCTCAGATACGCGAAGTGCATCGTGGGCCAAAACCCGGTTTTGGCGTTGAATGAACTGATCGGCGAGGTTTTCGTAATCTTTCCGCTGAGTTTGCCAATGGTAAGTCACCAGGCTGATTACAGCGAGCAGCAAGGGGCCAGCCACTAAAACAGGAAGCCACGGCTGAAAAACCGTGCGGCGAAAAGATTCCAGAGCCGGTGCCTTCATTGGGCGCAAGCTACCACCAACCCTTGCAAAGTACCAATCAGCCTTGATTTGGGGTAAAGTCCGCCCCGCATGCTTCAGAAAGAACGACTGGATACCCTGCTTACGCAGCGGGGGCTTTGCGCTTCCAAAGAACAGGCTCAGCGCTGCATTTTAGCTGGAGAAGTCTGGCTGGGGGCCAATCGTCTCGAAAAACCCGGAGCGAAATTCCAGCTCGATCTCCCGATAGAACTGCGTTCGCGCGCCCCCCGCTACGTAAGTCGTGGTGGGTTCAAACTGGAGCACGCCCTTCAAAAGTTCCAGGTTTGCGTAAAAGACCGGCTTTGCTTAGATGTGGGTGCGTCTACAGGTGGTTTTACCGACTGTCTTCTGCAGCACGGCGCTCGTCGGGTATTTGCTGTCGATGTGGGTCACGGACAGCTCGATCAAAAACTGCGCAATCAAACGCAGGTGACTGTTCTAGAAAAAGTGAATGCGCGGTACCTCACCTTAGCTACTTTGGCAGCGGCTCATCAGGACGCGTCCGCAATTGACTTTGTTTGTATGGATGCGTCCTTTATTTCGCTCAAGACTCTTGTCCCGGCGGTAAAAATCGCAGCCGCAAATGCCAAAGACTGGGTACTTTTATTCAAGCCCCAATTCGAAGTCGGCCCTGAAAACCTGGGAAAGGGCGGTGTCGTCAGAAACCCCGAAGCGACCACTCAATCTCTGAGTGCATTTGATTCATTTATGATCGCACATGGATTTATGCGCAAAAACCAACCTGAACTCTGCCCTCTGTCCGGAAAAAAGAGCGGCAACACGGAGATCCTCCTGCACTATGTTTACAACTAGATTTATTTTTTGCCTGGCCGTGCTTTATATTACGGCGTGCACAACGCCCCAACACAAGATGGGGCCCGAGCCCATCAACGGCGCACAAGAAGAACAATCTCCTCAGCCCCAGACATCCCCCACCGGTCGAATTCAACGGGTTTCCTTGGTGGTGGGTGGGGCTGGTGTGGCGAGCTTTGCTACCGTCGGCTTGATCAAAAAGTTTTATGAGGAAGGGATTGAGATCGAAATGATCGTGGCTTCTGGTTGGCCCACCCTTTTTGCTCTAGGCAACGGGTTTTTGAAAAGCATCCACGATTTGGAGTGGTTTGCTAGCCGGCTCGATAAAAAGGATTTTAATCGAATGGGGAGCATCGACTTTCGGCAGGAGCTCGATCCTAGCACCATACTCCCGTCGATCATTTTGCAGTCTTTCCCACAAACCTTACTGAACCAGAGCAAAGTTCCCGTTGTCATTGCGGCGATCAATACCGACCTGGGCGAACCTGACGTTTTTGGATCCGGGGAATGGAAAGAGCCTTTGTTACGTACCATTGCGGTGCCGGGAATCTACCGTAAGTTCGACCCCGAGCGAGGAACGGGTTGGATAGAGGGAATCTCCGCTCTCGACGTCCGCGAAGCCTTTCGAAGAGGTTCTCAGGCGGTGGTGGCAGTATCGATGTACGATGACTACTTGAACCACGTCACATCTAAACGCGACGACGAGCTGATTCGACGTGTGTTTGCTGGACAATTGCGTAAGAGCATCGCCGATGCTTTCAGGCTCACACCTTTCACCGCTCAAATCGAGTTAAAAAGAGACCCAACAGACTACTCCGCAAAGCGAGCCGCCCATGCAGCGGGATACCGCGAAGCAAGCAAACTTATCCAGAAACTGAGGGGCCCGGCGTCTACTTCCACAAATTGACCTTTGTGGATGAGTCTCCTACAACATTTCCGTGAACACCCATTTTTTCCATTCTCGATCTGCGTTTGTCGGCCTGGGGTTTTGTCTTGGACTAGCCTCCTGCACGGAACCGCCCCCAATGCCGGACCTGCTCGGACACCCGGCCCGCAAAGTCGACCGGGTCATCCTGGACGATTCGATTGAGGCAAACGACATTCGCCAGATATTCGAAGCGCTTAACGAGAATGGCCAAATCCAAAGCTTAGCGCCCTGGATGGATTCTCAATCAGACGCACAGCTCAATCGTCTGGGACACCTTATCACCCGGTACCTCTACCAAACTGCGCAAGACTCCACCGGATTAGTCGCCATTTTGCGCGAACGAGTCCGACGTAACGCTTTTTCGCAGGCCAGAGAAGCGAGTCGAGCGCTGGAGTCCCAACCAAACCGCGCCGCCTTGTCCCACCTGTTTCGGACCGTGGTGAATTCGCCGCATTTTTTAGACGTGGTCGAAAGAGATATTGGGATTCTCTCGCCCTCTCTGGACGAGTCTTTAGAAGAACTTCACGAGGAATTCGAAAAAGCCTGGGGCCCAATCGCCTCGCACGGGACCACAATTAACGGGATTCAGCTTGCCTCTGCCGAAACGGTGGGCGTGGTGACCAAGTTAGCCGATGCCCCTGCGATCCAGGAACACTGGTCCGAGCTTGCGGTGGCGGACATGACACGCTTTACGGCGATTCCAGGGCTGAAAGAGCGTTGGATTCACCTAAGTGACTCGCTCACGGACTCCTGGCCCGTCGTGGGACTTTTGCAGGCCCTGCGTTTGGTAAATACCCGTCACGGGGGAAAAGCTTTTGACGGCATGGGGTCTGGCTTAACGAGCCTCATCCACGAACCGCTATTCAAAAACGCGCAACCACCCCAGAGCGGCAAACCACTCACTGGATTTGACTCTTTGATGGACCTCGTTCTGGCGCTAGAAGGGCCTTCGGATGGACTTTTTACCGCTGTCCAGGAAAAGCTGCTCTCGGACCCTGACATTGCAAAAGAAATGGGCTCGTTACTGCAGCCGAACGTCCCGTTGCGTCTCACTCCCTATGTCCCATTTCTTCCTCGAACCGTTTCCGCTTTTTTGATTCCAGCGCTCGAAAACCCCACAGCCGGTGGGTTGACGCGCGTTTCTTGGTTGGCGTTAACTCAGACAGCCCCCAGCGCTGATCAGACCAAAGCTTTTTTTGAGTTATTTAAAGCGGCTCGAACAGCTCACGAAAATCTGATCGGGGCACCTCGCGACTCGGATGCAGAGGATTACCTGACCTTTAACTTGCCGCTTTACCTCAACAGCTATGTCTTGGGCGAATGGCTTCGGAAGACGTTGCAAGAAAACGCGGTGGCCATCCAAGCATTGCCTGAAAAAGACTTCACCAGAGCCTTGCTGGATTTGCCGGTAAGTACGCCCGAGTCGACATTCGCGTTTGTCGCTGAAGATCCGGTAACCCATGAGTGGGTTTTTGCCTCCAACCGCCTGCAAGAGCTCAAAGACTTTGGGTTGGAAGAATTTTCGGATGCCCTCAAAACAAGAAGCCCAGCAGGCCTCGGAAAGTTTAAGTACTCCATTCCCAGCGTCGACTCTGTGCCCCTGAGAAAAGCGATCGTGAGTGCCATCGAAGCTATCGATGAAGCCCGGGGCTATGCGGACGGTTCCGCATTGGCTCGAGCGGGGATTGCCTACCTCACCCGAAAACAATCGGGGGGTAAAACCCTTTTAGAAAATCTGGAAACAGACAACCTTCTACTCTCCTCGCACCGTGGACTATCGTCTCTGGACGTCGGAACCTGGCGGGTTCTCAAAGAAGTTCTCCCATCGGGGACTGACGATGCTTCGGGGAGTGGCGGCCACGAAATGCTCCTGAATCTGTTCCAGTCCAGCCCTCCGTTGCAGGATCGAGTATCACGCATTTTGAACTCCTTAGGAGCCCTGGCCAAGTTGGACTCCGCGGGAACCGCCGGGGTGCTTTCCCCCTTTGAGGCCTATCTCGAGGTCGTGCGCGAATCGGGGCCAAGGGAGTGGCGAGCGCTTTCCGAGGGTCTCGGGTTTTTGGCCGGTTCGGGGCTTTTTGCGATGGATTTAGGGGCTGATGGAAAGATTTACCCACGATTCCCTTCAGCGCATACCTGGTTATCCACCGGGAACGCTTCGGGAATTCTGCGCCTTATTTCGGAAATTCAACCGTCTCGCTATCGCCCCCTGGCTGATTTTGTCCAAGATTTGCTTCGGCTAGATAAGGGTATCAAGGGTAGCGAACTGCACTGGGACTTTATACAAGAGGTGCTGCGGGGAAGCCCTGAAGGGATGAGCGCACTTCTGGACAATCTCCAAGGAAACCAATCCCTTGCCAGAACCGATCTGACTCCCGCCGAGCGCGAGTGGATTGTGCAGTTCGTAAAGCAGGGAGCCTTTCGAGAAGTTTGGCAGGCCTTCGCGCCGCTGGCTTCAAGTACCGAATCCCACCAGTGGCTGGAAACCTTGCGCCACTACTCCAAAGACGGTTCCCTCGCAGGCGTTTTTAGGTTAATGGGCCTGGTGAAAAACGACCGCATTCAAGCCATTGCGCAGCTACTGCAGGAGTGGGAACGCAGCGGTGAATGGGAAGCTTTCTTAGATACTCTTGAGAGTTTGTTCAGTCGAGGGTAGAAGGGTATTCTTCCGGTCGAACAGTAGTCTGAACACATAGTGAGGCGCCATGATAAAGCTGGTTTCTTTAACGGTTCTAGCTATTTCCTTTCCGCTTTTCGCAAAATCTGGTTCCAGACCCAGCATTCCCGCACCCGAGATTGACCCTGCCCTGATTCAAGATGGCAAAACAGTAAGAGAATTCTTCGAGAATCGTGCCAAGGATGCAGCCTGCCAAAGCGATTTAACCAAGGCAAAGGCCGATTATCGACAAAAGCTTAAAGAGGTCGAAGATCTCAAGGCAACGCGGGTTTTGACCACTGATGGCAAAGAGGACGCTACTCTAAAGAGCATTAACGACAAAATCGACGCGATGAACGCCCCCTTGATCGCGCTGCGGGACAAGATGTTAGTGCTCATCGATAAATGCGGTGAGTGTGCCACTCACGAAGTGGAATCCCGTGACGTAGACGCTGGCGCCGGCAAGACGGAGAACTGGTATATCTCCGATGGTTCGTGCCAGATCCCCTCGGACGATCCGGCGGTGCTGTCCAAAGCGTTTAAACTAATCAGTGAGTCCCTGCTGAGAACCAGCGCTTATCCGAAAACGGCAAAGGATGGTTTTGCGAATATCTTGGCGTTTCGAGCAGCAAACAAGAAAGATCTCAGTGCTCTATCGGATGATAAATTCCCCGCGAGCCCGCTGAATCTCTTTCTCTGGGTGCTAGGCCCCCCGCTCCCTTTTGGTTTAGGGTGGTTTCGGTTTCAGTATTACGTAAAAGCGGAATACACCGAGCCCAAAACAGCTACAGATCCATTTTTCCTCAAGTTCGAAACGGAGGCGGATGCCCGCATCAAAGCTGACACTGAAATCGTCGGATTAGAAAACATTCCCGACACAACATTAAGTGGTCGAGCTAAAAAAGGCGGCAAAACGACTTGGCTCAAGAACGTCCAGGGTTCGTGGTATGTCACTCCTGACGGCTACTTGCGCTATTACACAGCGGCCCAGTTTCCAATGAAGCTAAAGGACATCGCCACTCAGGGCCGACGTATTTTGATTGATACACTTGTATTTGCGCAATCTAGGGGAGATTGGGAGTCTGCCCCGTGATCGCACGGTACCAACGCCCTCGAATGGCGGCCATTTGGTCGCTCGAATCGCAGTTTAGAACTTGGCTGGACATCGAAGTGCTCGCGTGTGAGGCCTGGGCGAAGCTCGGAAAAATTCCCGCGGCGGATCTCAGGACCATTCAAGAGCGCGCCGGCTTCGATATCGACGCTATTCTCGAACGCGAAGAAGAAACAAAACACGATGTGGCTGCTTTTGTATCGGTGGTTCAAGAACGTGTAGGCGAAGCCGGGCGTTGGATCCACCTAGGAATGACAAGCAGCGATGTAGTAGACACCGCCTTTGCCTATCGCATGCGCAAGTCTGGCGATATTCTCCTGGAAGAACTCGACACTGTATTGGCAATCACTCGAGAGCGCGCCCTCAAGGAAAAGCATATTCCCATGATGGGCCGCACGCATGGCATCCATGCGGAACCCACGACAATGGGTACCAAATGGCTGCTTTGGCATGACGCTCTTAAGCGCAGTCGCCATCGACTGGCTGCGGCCATGTGCGAAATTAGCGTGGGGAAAATTTCAGGTGCGGTGGGAAACTATGCTCATCTTCCCCCAGAAATTGAACAACACGTCTGTGCAAATCTCGGTTTAGGGGTGGACACGCTTTCAACTCAAGTAATCGCACGGGATCGCTTTGCGTCCTACTTCACTGCTCTTGCACTGCTGGGATCTACCATCGAAGGGATCGCGACAGAGCTGCGGCACCTCCAACGCACCGAAGTGGGCGAAGCGCGAGAAGGCTTCAGTAAAGGACAAAAGGGCTCCTCTGCAATGCCCCATAAGCGCAACCCGATTTCGGCCGAAAACCTCACCGGGCTGGGGCGGCTTCTACGATCCATGGCCTTTCCAGCAATGGAAAATATCGCGCTCTGGCATGAGCGAGATATTAGCCACTCGTCAGTAGAACGTGTGAATGGCCCTGATGCGAACATTCTTGCTGATTACATGCTGGGGCGATTAAGCGGGCTGCTCAAAAACCTGGAAGTTTTCCCGGAAAAAATGCAAGAGAACTTGGATCTTCTCCAAGGGGTGATTTTCTCACAACGCGTACTCCTAGCTCTAGTGGACCGTGGAATGTCGCGAGACGATGCCTATTCGATTGTTCAAAAGTACGCATTGTCTGCCCTAGACAAGCGCGAGCCTTTCTTGAAGCTGCTCAAAGCAGAAGCAAAAGTTACCGCTGT
>CAZTDN010000009.1:54304-92294 GCA_964611895.1 uncultured Pseudobdellovibrionaceae bacterium | reverse complement strand
GTCGCCGTAGCCGTAGCCGTAGCCGTAGCCGTAGCCGAAAGTTGAACGATTAGAATCGAAGTTTATAGTTCGTTTGCCCACTTGTTCTCCTCGCAGGAAATGGTCGCCACAACCGTTAACCAATCAAAGTTAACAACCCCATGGCATTTATCGAGAACTGTTTTCCCTTGGATTGGGCCAGACTTAGCAATTTCTCCAAGGCCCCTTGTAGTACCCCACGATCGGATTACGCTCGCATAAGAAAGCTCACACTCACTACCTTCTTTAGTAAGCCTGCCAACCATTACCCAGCCCCGCTGTAATATGACTATCTTGATATCACCTCGAATCGGTTCCTCTATTTGCGTCCCCTTTGGCACGTAAATAACGCCGTTGATTTCTAGTTCATTTATTTTTTGTTCCACGTTTTTCTCCTGTGTCTTTTTCAGTCATTTCTTCTCCTTTAATCCCTCGTCATTCGCTGGTGTTTCGGCTATTTCTTTTAAAACACGAACTCCATTGAGTGCGTACACACTAAACCCATCTTTGTATAGAATAGCTGGGCCTCCCTCTCGGTGAAGCTTTTTGTCTTTCATGTGAATCTCTATCGGGCGTTCGGTTAGTATGGCTAATCCATTAAACGGCCACCACCAACCACAGTTTTGAGATAGCTCGAATAAGCCGTCTAATTTTTCAAGCCCTTTTATATGGCATTCAGATTTAAAAAAGTCGAAAAAGGATAGCCAGCCCGCATCGTGAGAGCCGTATCCCGCTGTATAAACCTGACCCCCGACTTGATGCGCGACTTGATCCCAGGCTTGAGTCCTGACTCGCTCCCAGACTTGATGCCCGACTTGATCCCAGGCTTGAGTCCTGACTCGCTCCCAGACTTGATGCGCGACTTGATCCCAGGCTTGCTCCCTGACTTGCTCCCAGACTTGAGCTCGTACTTGCTCCCTGACTTGCTCAAGGGCTTGCCATCGGACTTGCTCCCAGACTTGAGCCCAGACTTCATCCCCGACTTGATCCGCGGCAATCTCGGTGTCTTTTACTATGGCCGCCGCAGCAATCGCTCCCTCTAGTGGAGAGTTAAGCCATATAATTTTCTTTGGTTTTTCAAGTGGAGGATTAGCCGCAGCATATACTTTCTCAAGTGCCGCCTCTGCTTTTTGTCTATCGCAAGGCGCTGTAGATAAACCAATCTTAAGCCACTTATCTCGATAGACACTGAGTTTTGATTCTTGTTCTGGGGTTAGGGATTCAATCATTGTTGGTTCCATTCTTAGGAATTACGGTATCGGCCAAATAAATTCCCCGTCTGTTTTCCTTCCAAATTTCTAGAGGTCCCGGTCCAAAAGCCTTCCAAAGTTTGATGATCATTCGAAACCTCTCAGTTACTGCGCCTTTGGCTTCAATCCAAAACTCTTGTTTAGTATCCGAGTAAATGGCCCGTGCATCGGGTTTGTACTTAATTCCAGCGGCACTTAAAGACACACTGGCATATCGCACAAGCCCCTCAATTTGACCCAACTGCTCGCGCATTTTGCAGTACGCGTAAACTTTGGCCTCAAGTTTTGATGGAAAAGATTTTTCCTCTCCAGCTAACCGTGTGCGTTTAGCGCCAAACTTGTTTGCTCGCTTTAGTAGCATCCATTCATCGCGAGTAAGTCGCTTGGTCATCGCTTTAGTCCCCAAATCACGGCAAGCGCGATTGCAAATACTTCAATCATCAGGCCCTCAATCCCAAAGCGATCGCAATAAAAGTAATAGCTACGACGACAAACACGATGTCAGACAGATCAAGTTTTCTCATTTTTCACCAACTGTGGTCGATTGTGGCTCGGTGCGTCTATTCTTAATTATCCCAATAGTCACCCCTTGATCGCTTGCGCTGACAATGAAGATACTAAACTCGCCCAGATTCATGAATTCGCTCGCCTTTAGCTTTACCTGGCATCTAAAAACGTGTCGCACGTGTAACTCTCTAGTTTCTTCTTGTGAGCTTCATGACTTCCAAGTGAACCCTTAAAATGTCAGTAATCCTACCGGCCGCATTACAGGCAGCGTTAACTGTTTCTGCTGTACACTCTTTTGAAGTAACTCGATCCATTATGTTCTCCAGTTTCTTTACCACGTCGCGCGTATTGAATGCTTCGCTTGCTATTTTTTCGATCGCGGTTTGTTTTTCATTTGTGATCATGTTTCCCATTCTCGTCTCCTTTTTTTATGATCTCTCTGTGCTTTATTAGATCTTTGATTGCTGCTCTTACGTTTTTCGTTCCGTGCAGCCATTTCTGAAATTTAGCCATTGTGCGAACAATTTGTTTTATTTCCGGGTGTAGATCAGGGCGCAAATTTTCGGCTATATCAACCCATAAGAATATACGCCTTGGTAGGTATCGAACCCTTCTGCCCTTGCGTGGCATCCAGAAGGAGACTTCTAGTGGTTTGATTGGAAGAAACAAAGCGGAGCCGGTTCTATCTTTCCTATATATGCGTCGGCCGCCCTCTACTAGCTGGTATGCGAGTTGTGCTTTAAGTCCCGGCACATGGCCTCCGGAGTTGCCGAATTTTTTCACCCAAAGAGACCTAATACTGCCTTCAAACGCCCTTGGGCGATTGAAGTATCTCGCTTGTGACGCGTGCGAAATAATGCCGGCCATTTTGGCTGCTTCTACTATCTGCTCTTTAGTCCACCTAATTTGCCGTGGATTTAGTTCGTATTTCTTTAGGTATCTCTCAACGATGCTTCGAACAGTAACACTGGGAAAGCGTTTACGCGTTTTAACTTTACCGTAAACACTATAATATTCGCAGACTTCACGCCTAACTTCTTCTGGGTAATCCCGATCAAACATGAGGCTTATACCAGCTTGTCGACAGTATCTGCGGATGCTGGATAAAGATCTTCCTACTTCCTTAGCAATGTCATCACGACTCATTTTACCGGCTAACCGACGGACTTCCGATTGTTCTGTTCTTGAAAGATTATGGGCAGGGCGATGTCTTAGCTCTTGAGAGCAGATAGCGCACCATTTCGAATTGTGGTGCTTTCTCTTGGGGCGTAGCTTGCAACGTCCACATACCTTCATATTTTAATCCATTCGATTTGGAGTGGTTGCAACTTTTCTGCCGTCTGAACAGACTGCTGCGCTGTTAATTTTATGTATTCAACTTGAAACCTGCGAATCGCCCATTTCACGTGCTTGTAGTCCGTTTGGAAAAGAAGGCGGATTCGATCGCTAGCAACGCCCAGGAGCCATGCCTCCACCATTGCCTGACTCCACTTTGACAGGGGCCTCAAGGCGTTTTCTTTAGACTCGGAGTGCGCAAATTCTTTTGGGTTGCCTGTTTGGTCTGGAATCACTTCTACTAGATCTTCAATTGGGATGGCCTGTGCTATTGCTTTTTTTGCTGCTGTTAGAGTTCTGTAGTCTCCGTTTTTTTTGCGTAAGTAATCAACCCAAAGGTGATCCTGGTTGGTGTAGCCACGGCGAATAAACTCTTCAACGGCCCAGCCCACAAAGTCTTCCTGATCTTCCCTCTGACACGTTCTTTTCACTATGAACTTCCATGCGCGGTCTCTAACCTTTTTCAATATGCCCGGATCATGCCAAGCAAGGGCAAAATCTCCTTTCCCAACGAACAGCTTGCCGCAGCCGCATGCGCATATTCTGCTATTTTTTTGCATTCAGTGAGCCTCCTGAATTTATTCCAGATAGAACCAACTCAAGTGTTTGGACCGCCATTTCCATGTCTTTGTGAGCTATTTCCGATCGTACAACCACGTAGTGAGGCAGATCACATTCACAATTCAAGGTGTTCATTTCCATCGACATTCTTATCAAGCCAATTGCCTTTTTTATGCCGCCTACGACGGGAACCGGAGGAGTTGCGTTGCCTCCTTCAATCAAAATTAGTGGGGGGCGTTTCCCGTCTTTGGTTGTCATATTCTTCCCCATATTCATATTAACGATCGATTTTCTGGTTTCCCGATCCAACTGCTCTACCAATTTCAATGGCACTTCCATCGCTATATGGCCCTATTTGATTTGGGTGCCGCATGCCGGTAGGGCAATCGCACAAATGCAAGATTTCATTTTGCTTTGTGTTTAAGGCACGCACGTAGCCGTCGCCGCCGCATTTACCGCAAAAGCCACGATTCATTTCGCGAGCCGCCAAATCCAGCATGTCGCATGCTTGCAAAAAGTGCTCTTTCGATATTTTTCGGCTTGTTAGTCTGGTCACCAAATCAACGCATCCCTTGGCAAACTCTTTGGTTTGCTGGTTCGGCGCTTTGGCCTGAGCATCTCGAAGTGTTTCAAGATAACCAGCACCGCTCAGCCTGCGTCTTTCCGCATCTCGCACCTTGGCCTCACTCACCGCTGATTCGATTTCGCGAAGTAACGGCGCGCTGCGGTTTGTCGCAATCAACTCATCGACGGCCTCCGAAAAAACCTCGTCGGTCACCCGTTCGAACGCCAGCCAGAAAAGAGACATCCTTTCTTTCGGGTATGCCCTCTCGCCGTAGGTTCCTCTTAGGCGCTCAATTTGTTTTGCAAATACTGGTGTCGTCACTGTTCACCACTCCCAATTCTTGAAGTTCTTCCAACGCTGATTTCTTTCCTGGATCCGCGCGGCCCGTGTGTAGAGCGGCTTTTACCTTGCCTCGATTCTCCCAAAGGGTTGGAACGTCGTAGTGTTTGGTTTGAAACCATTGGTCTGGCATTTGGAAATACACCTGGACCATGAGGCAGGCCGTTTCCACCCCTTCCAACCCTCCCAGGCTCTTCAGCAGAGACAACTCTTTCCCAGCGAGGCTAGGCTTAGCTCCACTGTACTTCTTTGCGAATTGTTCGATGTACTTCCCAACAACCGGATTCCCACGCGGCGCCGAAGGCGCGGGTTCGCCGTTTAAAGAGGGAGAGAAAGAGTAAGAGGAAGAGTAAGAGTAAGAGGCTTGGTGAGTGCTTGGCTGTCGTTTGGTTTTGCTTGGGTTTTGCTTGGGCACTTTTGGCAATAATTTGCCCTTCTCGTCCCGATTTCGGGTCGCCGAAACCTTGCCACCTGCCTTACCAGCATCTTTTTTCTGTTTTAACCACGAAAAGTGCTTTTCGCTGCCTTTTGCTTGGATTCCGCTTGGAGTTCGCTTGGCAAAAATAGGGATAAGTGACTCGGGAAAGCCTTGAGCTTTGAAGTCCTGCTCACTAATAAATTTACCCGATTTGTGTTTGGTTTGGGCGAAACGCCAGAAGCGAATCACTGTTCCAATAGCTTTATCTTGATCCCCAAACTGCGCGATCAGTGGCATTACTTCCTGCCAAAACTCTTCTTCGATGTTGATTCTCGCCACGGTGCCCCCAAATCCTCGATGCAAAAAAATAGCGGTGACCTGACGCTCAGATCAGATCACCGCCCCCAAACGACACACTGAACAAGATGAACGTTGAACAGTGGATCGAATCCTGAAGAAATCGACTTCCCCAATTCCCCCAATGCCGTACGGAAACTGGGCACGGATTTTTGTAGAATTGGTTGGTTGTTAACTAAATTCTTTAAAAGAAGCTTGTGGTTGTTTATGTATAGATTTTGAGTAGTTAGATCAATCGGGGTGGCCGGATTTGAACCGGCGACCCCCTGCTCCCAAAGCAGGTGCGCTAGCCAGCTGCGCTACACCCCGACAAGAGAAACAACTACCTACCACGCTTCAGAAAGCGGGTCTACCCTAGCGAATGTCGGCGGTGGCCGAAGGAGCCGGTTTTACGAGCCCCGTAACCATATTCAAAGCAGGCGAGGGTAAAAGACCCAGCTTGAAAACGAGAACCAACATCAGCGCGACGGCGATTACCGTGCCCTTAGAAGCTTGAATTGTGTAAGTACCCTGAGCCGTGGGAGCCGGCTCTCGCATGTACATCGCCACTATCACCCGCAAGTAATAGTATGCCGCTATCGCACTACAGAGTACTGCAAGGACCACCAACCAAACATTTCCGGCGAGCACGGCGGAGTAGAACAAAAAATACTTCGAAGTGAATCCCGCCGTCGGAGGAAGCCCCGCCATCGAGAACAAAAAAACCGACAGCGCCAACGCCAGCCATGGGTGCTTGTGGGCTAAGCCCGCAACGTCATCGAGCTCCAGGCCCGAATCGGCTCGGGCAGAAAGTGTACTCAGCACTGCAAACGCACCCAAGTTCATAATGGCGTACACCATCACGTAAAAAAGCACGGCACCTAGAGCGTCCGCATTTACCGGAGCTGCGACAAACCCGAGCAAGAGGTACCCGGTGTGCGCAATCGAAGAATATGCAAGCATCCGCTTAAGATTGTTTTGCTGAAGCGCGATCACGTTTCCAATAAACATGGTCGCCAGAGCGCTTACCCAGAAAATCGGCTGAAAGCTCGCCACGACCTGAGCAGAAAGCGCAGGAGTCGAAGTCAGCGACCCCACCACGCGCACGAGGGTAATGAAAACCGCAGCCTTCAATCCCGTGGTCATAAAACCCGTGACTGGCGTGGGCGCGCCTTCATAAACGTCGGGCATCCACATGTGAAAAGGCACAGAAGCGATTTTGAACAAAAACCCCACCAGAACGCAGAGCAGGCCAATAACAAAAAGAGGGCTCAATACCTGGCCACCCTCGGCGACTCTTTGGGCAATCTCGCGCACATCGACACTTAGCGTGGCACCATAGAGCAACGCCGCTCCATAAAGCAGCACGGCAGAAGCAGCGGATCCTAAAATATAATATTTCACGCCAGCTTCGTTGCTGCGCCGATCATTACGCCGGAAACCCACCAACACATAGGCAGTAATCGACATCATCTCCAGGGCAATGAACACCATGATCAAGTTCAACGAAGACGCCATGAACATCATTCCCAGCGCCGATAGCCCCAAGAGCAAGTAGTACTCTGAATACTGGAGCGATTGATTTTCGAGGTAGCGAAACGAAAACAGAGTTACCACCGCCGCCGTAACCAGGAACAACGCATTGGCATATAAGCTGAGTGGGTCGGAAATCAACATGCCCCCGAATAGGGTTTCCGGCGGGCGACTCGTCAGGCACACAGAGCACGCGGCTCCCGCAATATAGGTCAGGAAAGTGAGGCCGGGTACCGACCACTTGGGTTGAAGCGCGGGAAGGACGCTCACTAAAACCGCCAGACAAAGCCCGCCAAACACCACCAAGTAGGGAGCCAAGAGCTCTAGCTGGTGCGCGGAGAGCTGCAGTACCGCAGGGTTGATCAGGTTTAAGGGTTGAGGTTCCATTGCGGATGGCCTTTCTTCCCGTCTTGAGCGACTTGCGACTGCCCTTGGTAGGGCACGAGTGCGGCATCAATTGAGGGCTGCATTTTTGAAAACCAAAATCCGGGAGTGAATCCCATCCAAAATACGGCGACTAGCAGTGGTAACAACACGGCCTTTTCACGCCACGTAAGGTCTGTAAGGCGTTTATTTTCGTCCCCGGTCAGCGGTCCAAAAAACACGCGCTGAAACATCCACAGCAGGTAAACTGCACCAAAAATAACCCCCAAAGCAGAAAAGGCGGCGTAGAGAGGCGCTGTCTGCCACAGACCTAGCAATATCAAGAACTCTCCTACAAACCCGTTGGTGCCCGGCAGTGCTGCCGATGATAGGAGGATGATCAAGAAGGCGACAGCAAACAACGGCATCGCCTTGGCAATTCCCCCAAAGTCAGAAATCTCACGAGTGTGCCGTCGGTCATAAACCATCCCTACGAGTAAAAACAGCCCGCTCGTCGAAATGCCATGACAAAGCATCTGGTACATCGCTCCTGTCATGCCAATCGAATTCAGGGAGAATATGCCCAAGACAACATAGCCCATATGGCTAACGGAGGAGTAGGCGACGAGTTTTTTGACGTCTGTTTGAACCAGCGCAACCAATGCGCCGTAAGTGATCGCTACGGTGCCGAGCATGAGCATTGGCACTTGATAAAGCTTAACGGCTTCCGGAAAGAGTGGCAGTACGAATCGGATGAGCCCGTACCCGCCCATTTTCAAGAGAACGCCTGCCAAGATCACGCTGCCCGCTGTAGGGGCTTGAACGTGCGCATCGGGTAACCAAGTATGCAATGGAAACAGTGGGACTTTAATCGCGAATGCCAACGTAAAAGCTAAGAAGAGCAACGATTGCGCCGACAAATACCCATCATACGGGAGTTTAACCTGGTAAAGATCGAGTAAATACGTCGACAGTCCCATACCAGTCTGCGCTTTATAGGCGATGGCCAGGTAGAAAATCGCCACGAGCATGAGCAAGGAGCCAACCATAGTGTAGAGGAAGAGCTTCATGGCTGCGTAGATACGATCTTTTCCACCCCAGATACCTACGAGGAAATACATAGGAATCAACATGGCTTCCCAGAAGACATAAAACAGAAACGCGTCGAGAGCCAGGAAAGTGCCCAACATCGCTGTTTCGAGCGCCAAAATCAGTGTGTAATACCCTTTGACGCGCTTTTCGATGGATTCATAAGAGCTCAGCACAACGATGGGGGTTAAAAATGTCGTCAAAAGCACCAACCAGAGGCTGATCCCATCCAGGCCAACACGGTATGCAACTCCCAGAGCCGGAATCCACGGGACGCTCTCTGCAAACTGAAAGGCGGCACTCGGACCATCGAACTGCCGGTACATCGCCAACGAAAGTACGAAAACTGCCAATGAGCCCAAAAGTGCCCAGTGTTTGGTAAATCGGGCAGGGATCGCCAACCCGACTAGCCCCCAGGCTAGCGGTAGAAATATCAACCAGCTAAGCAATGATGCCATAAAGCGCGTACCCCACAATTAGTGCAAAACCGACAACCATCAAAAACGCGTAAAGCTGGGTCGAACCGGTTTGGGTGGTTCGTGCTAGAGCGCCCGACTGGTTGGCGACGGTTCCAAAACTCAAGACAATCCGATCGATGACTTTGACGTCAAAGAACTTCCACAAGAACTGAGACAAAGCGTAGATGGGTTTTACAAAGATCGCGTCATAAAACTCGTCGACATACCACT
The DNA here is from genome assembly GCA_964611895.1 of uncultured Pseudobdellovibrionaceae bacterium. Taxonomy (GTDB): domain Bacteria; phylum Bdellovibrionota; class FAC87; order UBA2466; family UBA2466; genus JAIEOG01. The sequence goes on along the minus strand of CAZTDN010000009.1, from coordinate 83,291 downwards.
TGTGGCTCAGTAGCTGATAAACCATGGCAAAGCGCTGACGTAGATTCTCAACCGCGCGCAAGTTGCTGTACAAGACGAATGCCGTTGTAATTCCGATCAGCGCCAAAGCTACGCTCACACCCATCAGGACCCATTCAGTCTCATGCGCGACGCCCGCGCGGGTTTCGGGGGCGTGGGCGAGGACTGGGTGCAGCCAATGCTCTAGCCAGCTCATATGGGGCAATCCAATAGCTCCACCTGCAAAACTCAGTACGGCCAAAACGACCAAAGGAGCAATCATGATCCACGGCGACTCGTGCACCGCAACTCCATGCGCCGCTCCGTGGTGGCCAGCGTCGTGCGCGTGTCCGTGATCCGAATGCCCGTGTTTTGCTGGTTGAAAACGAGGGGCTCCCAAGAAGGTCAGGATAAACAGCCGGGACATGTAAAACGCGGTCAAGAGGGCGGTAAAAGCGCCCACTGCCCAGAGGGCAACGGATCCGTGCGTCGAACTAAACGCGAGCCACAGAATTTCGTCTTTCGAAAAGAAACCTGAGAACGGAGGTATTCCACAAATCGCCAGCCAACCGCATGCAAACACGAAAAAAGTTTTGGGCATGTGTTTGCGCAGACCGCCCATTTTGAGAATGTCCTGCTCTTCGTGCATGCCGTGTATCACGCTGCCCGCACCCATAAATAGCAGCGCTTTGAAAAAGGCGTGCGTGATGACGTGGAACACGCCGCTGGCATAGGCACCCACTCCGCAAGCGAGGAACATATAACCCAGCTGAGATACCGTGGAATAAGCGAGGACCTTTTTAATGTCATTCTGAGCCAGGGCGATTGTCGCGGCAAAAAGCGCTGTCGCTGCTCCCACGCAGGCCACCACCGCCAGAGCGTCCGGGGTGAGGGCATACAAAAAACTCATGCGGGACACGAGGTAAATGCCCGAAGTTACCATGGTAGCGGCGTGGATGAGCGCTGAAACGGGGGTAGGCCCAGCCATCGCATCGGGGAGCCACACGAACAGCGGAAGCTGCGCGGACTTGCCCATGCAGCCAACAAACAGCAAAAGCCCAATCGACGTGATCACGCCCGGAGCCACGGGCATGGTGAGGATGGCTTGCTTCAAGGCGACAAAATCCAGAGAGCCAAAGGTCGTAAACAACAAGAACATTCCGAGCAAAAACCCGAAGTCTCCCACGCGGTTGACGATAAAGGCTTTTTTACCTGCGCTGGCTTTCTCCGTGTCCGTGTACCAGTAGGAAATCAGGAGGTAGCTGCAAAGCCCCACGCCTTCCCAGCCCAGGAAGAGAACAGGGAGAGAGGCGCCTAAAACCAAAACCAGCATGAATGCGCAAAACAGGTTTAAGTAGGCAAAAAACTTTGCCGGGGCTTCATCGTGGCTCATGTAGCCAATCGAAAACAGGTGGATGAGAAAGCCCACCCCGGTAATGACGAGGAGAAATAGACTGTTGAGGGCGTCCAGACGGAAAGCAAACTGGATATTCAGTCCGCCGACCTGGATCCAAGAAAACAAAGGCGCTTCAATCACGCGTGTTTCTTCCGCCATGCCCAGCAGCTGGAGAAAGAGCAGGACGGATAAGACAAAAGATCCGCCGATCATGGCCGCGGCTATCGACCCAGAAGCGCCAGCGGCGATAGGTTTTCCGTTTCGGACTTGGCCGAAGAGGTACCAGGAACCATTCAGTAGAAAGCCCAATAGAGGCAGTAGAACAACGCTCGCTAGCATAATCATCCCTTAAGGACTTGGATTTGATCCGTGTCCACTGTGCGCAACGTGCGAAACAGCGCAATCACCAGACTGAGGCCGACGGCAGATTCCACCGCAGCCACGACGATAATAAAAAACACATTCATTTGGCCGCCCATGTGCTGCAAGGGGGCCGACAAAGTCACCAGGGTCAAATTAACGGCGTTGAGCATGAGTTCAATGCACATGATAATGACCAGAATGTTACGTCGTACCAAAAGGCCGGCCAAGCCGATGAAGAAAATAGCTGCGCAAAACGACAATAGAATCCAAGGTTCCACCGGTGTCAGGTTCATTATTTCCCACCTTGTTTGGCGCTACTATTGCGTTTTGCAATAGCGATCGCGCCAACGATGCCCGCTAAAATGAGCGCGGAAGTTACTTCAAACGGGTATAAATACTCAGTAAAAATCAAAGTCGAAACGACCCGGGTGTTTCCGCCCAATGCCTGTACCTGCTCAGGGGAGAACGGGCCCCGGAGCGAAGTGAGTGGAGAGTTTTTGAATACCCAAACCATGCCGGCAAAAAGAGCGAGGCAGAGCCCTGTAGTCAGCAGCTTAAGGCTCCAGTGCGTACGGCCCAAGTCTAAGGAGGGACCATCTGCGTTTAAAAGCATGATAACGAATATCAAAAGCACCATGATGGCGCCTGCGTAGACGACGATCTGGAGAGCGGAAATCAAGTGCGCTCCTAAGAGAGCGTAAATAGCAGCAAAGGAAAAAAACACCATAACCAGGCTAAAAGCACTGACAGCAGGGTTCTTTTTAAAAACCGTTATCAGCGAAAAAGCGATGGCCATTCCCGCAAAAAGATAAAAAAAGATCGCTTCCGTTCCCATAATCCGGACCTCTAGTGGTGATGGCCTTCCGCCTCTTTGCGATTCGGCCGAGCCGGCTGAATCCCTTTTCCTTTGAGCTTGCTCACATGCCCCGACTTGTCCTTGCCTCTTTGAATGTCGAGGAAGGGCTTGTGATAAACTTCGCGCTTGGGCATGGCCATTTCATAAATATTGCTTAGCTTAATGGCATCTTCCGGGCAGGCTTCTTCGCACATTCCACAAAAAATGCAGCGCAAAATGTCGATATCAAACTTTACGGGGTACTTCTCTTTGTTTTCGCGTTCGCCTGCATCGATGTGAATGCAAAGCGCGGGGCAAACGGTGGGGCAGAGCATGCACGCGGTGCAGTTTTCAACTCCCTGAACGCTCTTGATGTAATGTTGTCCTCGGAAGCGCTCCGAATATTTGCGACGTTTTTCCGGGTATTCGATGGTCACTGTTCGGTGCAGGATCACCTTTTTCATGGTGATCCAAAGACCAGTGAGGATTTCGACGATATAAAAACGCTGGAAAAAGGGCTTTCCGTGCTGGATGCGCATTAGAGCACTCCTCCGTAAACGAGCAACGCCGTAATGAACAAATTGGCCAAGGAGAGTGGAAGCAGGTACTTCCATCCCAAATCCATTACTTGATCATAACGGAATCGAGGTAAAGTCCAGCGCACCCAAACATATAGCCACATGAAGAAACCGACCTTGAGCAAGAATGCGGTGGCTTGAAATCCGGCGCGTGCCCAAACCAAAGCGTCACCGGAGAGGGCCAAGGCGTTCAGTGCCCATTCCATCCCTGGCAGCAATTGCCACCCACCAAAAAACAAAGTCGTGACGAGTCCCGAGGCGGTGAACATGTTGGAGTATTCTGCCAGCATGAACGACGCAAACTTCATCGAGCCAAACTCCAAGTGGTACCCCGCCACGATTTCGGATTCCCCTTCAGGAAGGTCAAAGGGAAGGCGATTTGTCTCGGCATAAGTCGTTGTGAGGAAAATCAAGAATGCCAGCGGTTGGAGGAAAAACCCCCACTTGGGAATCGAGATTCCCCCGATTGTAAGCAAGGTCTGGCCCTGATACTCAGCGATCGCATTGAGGTTGACTGTCGAGTAAATCATCAACATGCAGACGAGCGCGAGTCCCATGGACAGCTCATAGCTGATCATTTGGCTAGAGCTGCGTAATGCGCCCAGCATCGAGTATTTGTTGTTGGAAGACCATCCGCCCATCATGACGCCATAGACTCCCAGCGATACGATCGCCAGAATGTACAGCACACCAACGTCCAGATCGGCGACCTGAAAAGTAAGCGTGTGGCCCTGAACCGTAATAGGAGCTGCAAACGGGATGACCGCGAAGGTCATGAGGGAAGGCAACATGCAGACGAAAGGCGAAATCCCAAAAAAGAATTTATGGACGTGATTGGGAATAAAATCTTCTTTGAAAATAAGCTTGATAGCGTCTGCAACTGGCTGAAAGGCTCCAAAAGGCCCGAGTCGGTTGGGCCCGAGTCGGTTTTGCATCCACGCAGAGCCTCGCCGCTCCAGGAAAAGCATTCCCGGCACCACTGTGAGAATGATACCCAAGATGATCAAGCATTTGATCACGCTGATAAGAATGAACCAGTCGAAAATCATACGTGCGCTGCCTCTCTTGAGCCACTTTTTGAGGCGGTCGTGGCAGGACTACCCGACCAGCCATTCAAAACCTCCGAAAGCGCCTTGGACATACCCAAGGGTGGGATAGCAGCCTTGAGTTTTTGCTCGGTGCCCTGGGAGTTAACAATGGTGCCGTCTTTTTCTGCAAAACTGAGCCCAGGCAAGATCGCACTGAATGCCGTCAATTCTTCTGCAAAAAATACCCCGATTCCGATTTGATCGACACCCGTGATCGGTGGAAGCTGTGCGCGTCCCCCTCTGAAAACGACGGCGACCTGTGTTCCGTTTGGTAGGGCTGTAAACGGTGCAATCCCCAGTTTTTCCAGTCCGTGCAGATTTGCCGTTTTGCTCTTACGTTTGAGCAATGAGTCGATATCGGTGTCCTCTTTCGCGGTCGCTACGCCGGGCGTACCAAAGTGGAGCGCTGCCGTTCCCAGCTTAGCTGCGAACTGCTGGACGATCGCTGCTTCTTCCTGGGTCATGTCGGATCCAATAAGCACGGCCGCTTTTTTGCCGGAGAGAAGAGTGGCCACTCCAATGAGGGCACTGTCCCAGCTTGTTTCTTGAATTTCTGTTCCTGATTTCAAACGTGGAGTGAGCACACGTCGAGCGTCATTCACGTAGTGAAAATTGAAGCGCCCTTCATCGCATAGCCACCATTTATTGATGTCCATGTTAGTGCGAGGGGTGCAGCGGTACAGTGTATCTTTTTCTGCCCAGAGGTCCATGTTGCATCCCCTAGAGCAACCTTCGCAAATAGTGGGGTGCTTTTTAAGGTACCAAACGCGCTTCTTAAAGCGGAAATCTTTGAGAGTGAGCGAACCCGTGGGGCAGATATCGGCATAGCAACCGGCGTAGTCCGTCTGGAGCGGGCGATTTTCAACAGTGACGATCTCAGTGTGATTGCCGCGCTGAATAGCGACGATTTCGGGAATTTTGGTGATTTCTTTCCCAAACCGAATGCAACGCGTGCAATGAATGCATCGGTTCATATTCTTTTTGATTACGGGACCCATGTCCTCATCGACAAAAGTACGGCGGACTTCTTCATAGCGGATCTTATCGCTGCCGTATTTAAAGCTGTAATCTTGAAGGTCGCATTCTCCCGCTTTGTCGCAAATGGAACAATCGAGCGGGTGGTTGATAAGCAGGAACTCCATGACGGATTTTTGGTTGGCCTTGGCCCGTTCGCTCGTGCTTTTGACAACCATTCCATCGGTTGCAACCGTGGAGCAGGCCGTTTGCAACTTGGGCATGCCTTCAATCTCAACAGCGCACATGCGACACTGAGCCACCACCGTCATAGCCGGATGGTAGCAGTAATAGGGGATCTCAATCCCTGCTGTCCGTGCGACTTCAATCAGGTTGGTCCCTGGCTGAAATTCAATCGTTTTTCCGTCGATAGTGCATTTGGGCATAGTGATTAGGCTCCCTGCGGAATCAATGCTTCAAAATCAGTCCGAAACTTAGTCACAAAGCTCATCACCGGGCCGGCGGCCGCGTCACCCAGCGCGCAGAGTGTTTTCCCGTTGATATTGTCTGCAATGCTCAAGAGCAGGTCGAGGTCTTTGCGTTTGCCCTTACCTTCTAAGACGCGCGCAATGACTTCTTCCATCCAGCGGCACCCTTCGCGGCAAGGAGTGCACTGACCACACGATTCGTGGGCATAAAACTTGGTGATGCGCCGGATGAGTTTTACGACTGAAAAACCTTCTGCAATGACCATAATCCCCGCGGAACCCAGCATGGTCTTGGCCTTCATCATGGGTTCGATGTCCAAAGGAATATCGGTTTCGTCGGCGGTGAGCACGGGGGCAGATGAGCCCCCTGGGATAACCGCTTTGAGTTTTGCGTCGCCGAGGATTCCTCCGCAGTGATCGTAAATGAGCTCACGTAGAGTGACGCCACCGGCGGGGAGCTCGTAAAGTCCGGGCTTCTTGACGTGGCCCGAAACGCAAAAGAGGCGGGTGCCACCGGATTTTTCAAACTTGCCCAGCTTAGCAAACCAGTCTCCGCCGCGGTTGATAATAAAAGGCACCGCGCATAGGGTCTCCACGTTGTTTACAACTGTGGGTCCGCCAAAAGCGCCTGCAATCGCCGGAAAAGGAGGTTTTACTCTTGGTTCACCGCGCTTGCCTTCCAAGGAGTTGAGAAGCCCTGTTTCTTCGCCGCAAATATAAGCGCCCGCTCCCCGGTGGACGGTGATGTCCAAGTTAAACGAAGTTCCTAAAATGTTCTTGCCGAGGAAACCCTTCGCGTAGGCCTCGTCAATGGCGGCCTGGAGCAGTTTTGCTTCGCGAGTGTATTCTCCACGAATGTAAATATAACCAGTGCTGCTTCCAATCGCATGAGCCGCAATCGCAATGCCTTCCAGCAGAAGGTGCGGGGTGTAGCGCATCAAATCGCGGTCTTTAAAGGTGCCGGGTTCAGATTCGTCGGCATTGACGACGACATATTTGGGTTTGGTCGCTTGCTTGGGGATAAACCCCCACTTAACACCCGTGGGAAAGCCCGCTCCGCCGCGACCTCGCAAATTAGATTTTTTGACCTCGTTGATCACGTCGTCGGGGGACATTCCCAGTGCTTTTTTGAGGGCCGTATAGCCCTGCATCTGGTTCAAGTAGTAGTCCAGAGGTCGGGATTCTTCTTTGAAGTGCTGGATGTAAATGGTTTCGCCCATGCCGTGTCCCTATTGTTTCAGAAGGATTTCATCCATCTTTGCGACCGTGAGGTTTTCTACGTAGTCGTCGTTGAGCATCATTGCGGGTGCAGTACCGCACGCACCCAAGCATTCTTCTTCCATAAGAGTGAATCGCTCGTCTGGAGTTGTCTGCCCACATTGAATTCCCAGCTTCTTTTCGCAATGGCGAACCAAGTCATCGCCGCCTCGCAAAAGGCAGGCCGCATTCGTGCAAATTTTCAGATGGTATTTCCCGACGGGTTTGAGGTTATACATCGTGTAAAACGATGCGACCTCCTGCACTTTGGCGGGGTGAATGTCGATATAAGCCGCGATTTCGGCCATGACTTCATCCGACAGCCAGTGGGTTTCTTCTTGCGCTTGATGCAGAGCAGGGAGCAGCAGGGCCTGTCGTGTCGGGTAGCGAGGCACGAGCTTGTCCATGGCTTCGTAAAACTTTGGCGAAAGCAGTTTGCCTTTGCTCATCTATCCAGCTCTCCCGCAATAATATTGATGCTTCCCAAGGTGGCCACCATGTCGGCAATTTTCTGTCCCTGAGACATGGGGGATAAAGCTTGGTAGTGCCAAAAAGAGGGGCCTCGAATACGCATGCGGTGAGATTTTGGTTCACCTTTGCTTACGATATAGAACCCAAGCTCTCCGTTCGCGGCTTCTGTGGTCGTGTAGGCTTCGCCTTTGGGCACATCGAACCCGCGCATGAAGAACTTAAAGTGGTGGATCATGGCTTCCATTGATTGGTAGACATCCGCTTTTGCGGGGATGCGCACTCGCTTATCGTCCACCCAAATCGGACCAGGCTTCATGCGATCGCATATCTGATCCAAGATATTAAAAGACTCTCGAATCTCGGCCAGGCGGACCAAATAACGGTCATAAACGTCGCCAGCCGAGCCCACGGGGACTTCAAACTTCATCTCCGAATAGAACATATAAGGATCGTCTCGACGTTTGTCTCGATCGATCCCAGCGGCACGGGCGGTGGGTCCGGACATCGAGTAATCGAGGCACATTTGCTTGTCGGCCAGGCCAATGCCGACGGTACGATCGACGTAAATTCGGTTGTTAGTCAAAAGTCGGTCCATCTCATCCAGGACTTTGCGGGAACGGGCAACCCAGGCTTTGACTTCTTGTTCCCAACCTGCGGGAGCGTCATACATCAAACCGCCAATGCGGGTGTAAGAGGTGGTTAAGCGGGCGCCGCAGAGTTTTTCGATGAGCGTATAGGCTTCTTCGCGCTGGTGAAACCCGTAGAGAAAATACGAAAATGCTCCGATATCCACGGCACCGATGCCAATGCAGATTAGGTGGTCGGTGATGCGTGCAATTTCACAACACGCCATGCGGATCCAAACGGCGCGTTCAGGGGGCTCGATGCCCAGCAGTTTTTCCACCGACATGGAATAGGTCACGTTGTTGATCAGTGCTGAACAATAGTTCAAGCGATCGGTAAAGACGACAAACTGGTGATAGGTGCGGTGCTCGCCGAGTTTTTCCTTAGCGCGGTGTGTGTATCCGAACTCGCAATAGGACTTTTCGATGGTCTCCCCGTTGATTCGGGCGACCATGCGTAAGGCCCCGTGCATGGCGGGGTGTGTGGGCCCTAAATTGATGATGACCCGCGCGTCATCCCAGAGATCATCGGGATCGCTGGAGACGAGATACCGATCTCCCATGCCTCCAGGAGAGGAGGGGTCGGCCTCGCGGTAAAGTGCTTGTTGCGTAGAATGAAGCTCGCGTTCGCTCATAAAGATCCTTACTTTAGGCGCTCCGGATCGGGCGGTTCAGCGTCTGGGAAAAGCTGGTATCCATCCAAAGGATAATCCTTACGCAGTGGGAAGCCTTCCCATCGATAATCCATCAAAATACGGCGCAAATTCGGGTGTCCGCTGAACTTGATTCCAAACATATCGTAGACTTCGCGTTCGGCCCAATCAGCCCCCTTCCAAACCCCGACGGCGGATGGAGCTTCTTCCCCCTCAGCGATACGGACCTTGACTCGAATCCTTGGGCCTCGATCGCGGGCAAAGAGATTGTAAATCACATGAAAACGCGGGTCTGATTCCTCGTCTGTAGCCGTGATGTCGGACAAAAAAACATACTCACAGTCGGGATCTGTCTTGAGGAAGCTCAAGAGCTCCAAGAGCTGCGTTTTTTTGACAAAAAGGATGGGAACGTCCGTTGGGTATTCCCAAGGGGTCAGAATTTCTTCCATGGCGGCGCCAAAGCGGGCTTTGATTTTTTCGATCTGGCGTTTCCAGTCGTCGCCGTACTTTTGCTTCCAGTTCCCGCCGTTTGTAGGCAAATCCGTAAAAATATCCATGTGTGAATCCTCAGAGGTGCGCTGCGCGCCCTTCTCGAATGCGGCTGAGGGAATCGGTTTCCCCTTTTTGTACTCGTTCGCGAAGCTTGAGCAGACCGTCTAACACGCTCTCTGGTGACGGTGGGCAGCCCGGAATATAAATGTCCACAGGGATGATATTGTCGATTCCTTGGGTCACGCTATACACGGGGAAAACCCCACCGGAAGAAGCGCAGGCGCCGAACGACATCACCCATTTGGGTTCGCTCATCTGGTCATAAACAGTCTTGAGCACGGGGGACATTTTGGCGTTCACGATGCCCGCACAGATCAAAAGGTCCGACTGTCGAGGTGAAAAGCGGATAGCTTCTGCCCCAAAGCGGGCCATGTCATAGTCGGCGCTCAAGGTGGCCATCATTTCAATTCCACAACAGCTAGTCCCAAATGGCAGAGGCCACATGGCCCATTTGCGGCCCCAGTTGATAAAAGCTTCAAGCTGGGTTGTTAAGAAGTGTGAGGATCCGTCCTTCGCCATAATTATTCCCACTCCAGGGCGCCTCGCCGGCGGATATAGAAGTAGCCAACGAGAAGGATTGCGACAAAGAAACCCATTTCCCAAAGGATGAAATTATTCACTTTTAGAAAGTCTTTAAAGACTAGCGCCCAGGGGAAAAGGAAGATGACTTCCACATCAAATAAGAGAAAAAGAATCGCCACCAAGTAAAAGCGAACTGAAAAGCGCCTGTGTGTGTCCCCATGAGCTGGGACACCGCATTCAAAAGGAAGGTCCTTCTTTGCGTGCTTGATGCGGGGGCCTAAAAGAGTGGACGCAATGAAGATAGTGGCGCAAAGCCCAATACCAAGGCCAATGAGGAGCAAAACCGGTACATACTGGGCGCTCTGAGATGCGAAATCCACGTAAGAGTAAACTCCTGATGTTGGTGTAAGCGCCCATAAAGATACATTTATGCGCCGGCGTACGGCAACACGTTTGTTCAGGTACCCGCTTACTTTTGGTAGGTACTTACCCTGCCGGAAAACGGCGCTGGTGTATCCCGCGTAACAAACCCGCCCCAAACCGACTGTCCAACCTCTAGACACCTCACCACAAAAGAATCGATTCTTTAAACCGCCGAAAGTCCTAACCAAAGTAGGACTGCGCTAGGCGTGTTTTGTCACAGCACCGATTTTCCCTGAGGGAATCAGGCTCCAATCCCTCATGCAGGGCACTTGGCTCATCGCTTGCACAGTAGTCTGTTCCGAGCGGATCCCATTGTGGGGAGCCGTATACTCGAAACTTCACCAAAGAGTGTGGGGCGCCGAGAGTAGATGCAGTTTTTGCGGAGTGGAAGATGAAGAAGCTGAGCCAGTTGAGAGTAATTACAGTGCTGTTAGTGGGAACTCTCGTTCCGGTGGGTGCCCAAGCAAAGGAAGAAGGCTTTAACCTAAAAGCCCTTCTCGCGCCATTAACTGCTCAACTAGGCGGTAAGCCCGCTGTTGCGCAAGACGCGCTAGTCAAGTCTTTGAAAGAAAAGACTGCCGAAATCGAAAAAGAAATTGGAACTACCCAAGAAGAATCCAAACTGCGTGCAGAAGTGGAAGAACTGAACGCCCGCAATGAGAAAATCAAAACCACAGACAGTTTGGTTGAGGCGTTCAACCGCAACAAACAGGAAGAAGCGAAGGCCGCAAACGAAGAAATGGCCGCGCTGCACAACCGCATGAAGGGTGTGACGAGCGAAGGGGTTACCTCCAAAGATTCTGGAATTGATGCTGTCGAAGCGACTTGCTCCAAAGGAGTGGATGTCGCTCGTTTCACTTCTCTGGACAGTCAAATGCGTACCGGAGCTGCTCAGCACTTGCTCAAAGAAGGGGCAAAGGCAATGGACGCAGCAACCAAAGAAGAAAAAGAAGCCGCACTGGCAGCGTACTTGAAAAAAATTAACGAAATCAAAGCTGCCAACCACAAGCGAGGCATGGAAGAAGAAATGCCTGCTGAAGAAGACAAGCTTGCTTATCTTGATCTGAACAAACCCGAAGGCTTCACAGCAGAACAGCGCATTGACCGCTTGTCTGCAGACAAAGCACGTCTTGAAAAAGAATTAATCACGGGAACCGACAAGCAGCTTGATACTTTGAGCAAGCTCTATAGAGACTTGCTTGCTCCCAAAGAAGACAAAAACAAAGCAGAAACTTTGGCTGCAGTCACTGCGTTTGCAGATGAAATCCAAGGGTATCGCCGGTCGTTGCACGAAGCAGGTTTGGCGGCAGTGAAAAAGGCTTTCAAGAACTGCGAAATGGAAGCAAAAGAAGTCGGTCGTGATCAGGCTCTTGCGCCGAACACGGCTCTAAACAAAGCTTATCAAGCGGTTTTGGCTTATTATGGTGGTGAGCAGAACTCGTATGCTTCGCCTTTCTTCGCAGCGCTGAGCAAAGAAGCACGCGTAATGCAGTGCACCAAGTCTTCTGCGAAAGTGGAAGATTTGCTTGGAGCCAAAGTTCAAGCCCGGATTGAATCTCTGAAGAACCCTGCGCTGGATCGCAAAGCGATTCTCCAAGGCGCAATGGGAGTCTTGAAAGAGCTTGGCGCGAACAGCAAGCAAGTCGCTCAGTCGCTCAAAAAGCCACTCAAACAGTGCGACACTTTGGCTAAGTTCAAACAGAAGATTGAAAAATTTGTCGGCGGGATTCAGCAGGGCATGCCACAGCAAGCCGCTGGTCCTCAGTTGGCGGGTGCTGGCGGTTTGGGCGCACGACGTGCTGCTCCTGCGCAAGTGACCCCTGCGGCGACACACGCAAACGGCACTCCCGCTATCTAAGCGGCGCGCTGTTTCTATCTCTGACTTAACGGGCTAATCCAGTTTTATGGGTTAGCCCGTTTTCTTTTTGTTCCGGCCTTGTTACGGTTGCGTATTGGAGGCCACAACATGAAAGTCACTGAGTTTGGAGTCATAGGCGCAGGAAGTATGGGGTGCGGCATTGCGCAGGTCGCCGCCACGGCAGGTTACAATACGCTCTTGTTCGATATTTCACAGGCGCAGCTGGACAGAGCTCTCCAAACCATCCAAAAAAGCCTGGCCAAGCTTGACGAAAAGGGAAAGCTCAAAGAAAAACCCGCCGCCATTTTGGAACGCCTTCGTACCAGCGTGCAATTGAAGGATTTTTCTAAGTGCGACTTTGCGGTGGAGGCTGCAAGTGAAAATCGCGAAGTGAAGTTTAAGCTTTTTCGAGAACTCGACGAAATCCTGCCCAAAAGTGCTTTGCTGACGACAAATACCTCGTCTATTTCCGTGACTCAGATTGCATCGCAGACGCGGCGACCCCAACAGATTGTGGGGATGCATTTCATGAACCCTGTTCCTCTGATGACTTTGGTTGAAGGTATTCGCGGCATGGCCACCAGCGATGAAACCTTCCAATCGGTTCGGCAGGTCGCCGAAAATATGGGGAAGGTTTTTATTGAAGCCAAAGATGCCCCAGGCTTTGCTGTAAACCGCGTTTTAATGCCGATGATCAATGAGGCTTTTTTTGCTCTTCAAGAAAGCCTTGCTACTCCGAAGGATCTGGATCAGGCGATGAAACTGGGCTGTGGCTTTCCGATGGGGCCCCTGGAGCTAGCTGATTTTGTTGGCTTGGACGTGTGTCTTTCTGTCATGGAAGTGCTGCACCGAGATCTCGGAGACAGCAAGTATCGCCCCGCGCCCCTGATGCGCAAATACGTCGAAGCCGGTTGGTTTGGCCGCAAGGTAGGCCGGGGAGTTTATGTCTATTGAGATAAACCCCGATCTCGATTTGGATAGTCTGCTTCCTGAGCACATCGCGAAACAGCTGCTCCAGTTCGAAGAACGCAAGGCGACCCTGGTTACGGTGGCAGCGTCGATTGAAAAACTCGAAGCGATTCGCCAGGCTTTTTGTTCCTTGAGAGCTTCGGGCATTTCTTCGCTCTTGCTTTTGCGCAAGGTGGATATCCCTCTGACGACAGAAGAGGTTTTGGCAATCTTCGCTTTTCTAAGAGACTGGGATCAGCTGCTGTTGAGAAATTTGCTCGAGATTGCCTCGGATAAAATTCCAGCGGGTTTTCTGCCCCACTTGGTCGCTGAGGCCAAAACCGAGTTTAAGTGGTTTCAGGAATGGCAAACCGCCGTTTCGGATCCGCGCATTCATCGGTACCCTGGCCTTCCGTGGAGGAGTTTTTTGAGGAAAGTGAATGCGGAGAACTTTGCCTTTGCGCAGGCGATTTTACGTGACGATTCGGGACATGAGGTCTTGGACGCCACTGTAAAATCCTTTTTGATTGGTAAAAAGAAGACTATCTGTATATTCCCAAAAAACTGGGGGAAGAAATGAGTCGGCCTATCCGAGTTTTGGTGGCGAAGCCAGGCCTGGACGGCCATGACCGCGGAGCCAAGGTGCTTGCTCACGCTCTGCGGGATGCTGGAATGGAGGTCATTTATACCGGGCTTCACCAAACAGCCGAGATGATCGCTAACACCGCTGTCCAAGAAGACGTCGACGTGATCTGTGTCAGCATTCTTTCAGGTGCACATAATCAAGTTTTTCCGGAGTTATTGACCCTGCTTAAACAAAAGGGCGCAGCCGAGATCCCAGTCCTGGGTGGGGGTATTATTCCTCAGCCGGATATCGAAACGCTCAAAAAGCTGGGGGTGAAAGAAATTTTTACTCCCGGTGCAGCTTTGGCGGATATTACGGCCTTTGTTCAAAGGTTAGTGACGACTTAGCGCTTACTTTTTCATCCACGCAAGCCGGCGCTCTCTTCGAACTAGCGCTTGCTGCAACGCTTTTTTCTCGGCGGCAGTCTTGGCGGTGAGTGGGGGGACTTTTTTAGGTTTGCCTTTTTCGTCAATGGCGACAAACGTCAAGTAGGCGTTCGTGGCCCGATTCACCTCTCCGGTGATGGAGTTTTCCGCGTCCACGAGGACCTCTACTTCTATCGACGTTTTGCCGACGTAAGTCACACGAGCATTGATGCGCACGGTGTACCCGATCTTTATCGGGACAATAAAATGCAAATGATCGATAGACACGGTGACTACCGGAGAGCGGGCATAGCGTTGAGAGGCGATTGCAGCCGCAATATCGATCCATCCCATAACCACCCCCCCAAACACGGTTCCCAGAGCATTGGTGTGCTGGGGCAAGACCAGCTCTGTCATGATCACGGGAGAACGATCGCTTGGCGCGGTTTTCATTTTTTTCTCCTTGCAGCTCCTAATTCCCGCGTGGAATCCGCCTGGCGAGGGCTCGCCCGCCGCTTTTGGAACTGGTTCACGGCACGAGAGTGAGCTGCGTAGGTTTCCGAAAAGACGTGTTCTCGGTTTTGATTCGCCACAAAATACAAGTAACCCGATTTTGCAGGGCGCACCGTCGCGACCAACGCTGCCAGTCCTGGACTGCAAATGGCGCCCGGTGGAAGTCCAGAGATGGTGTAAGTGTTATAGGGCGTCGGTGTGGTGAGGTCTTTTCGGGTCAGGTTTCCATTGAAGTTCTCTATGCCGTAAATCGTTGTGGGATCGCTTTGGAGGCGCATGCGCTTTTGGAGTCGATTGTGGAATACGGAGCTGATCAGCTCTCGTTCGCTCGATGCGCCAGTTTCTTTTTCAATGATCGAGGCCAACGTCACCAGTTCTTCAAGGCTCATTCCTTTTTGTTTCGCCTCGGCAATGAGAGAGGGACTCACTTTGGCGAAGAAGTGCTGAACCATGATGTCCAAGATGCGGTCTTCCCCGTCTACTCGGGAAAAAGAATACGTGTCTGGGTATAAAAAGCCTTCAAGATTAGGGGATTTGAGGCGGTGTTTTTCAGCGCTTTTTTTGGAGAGTGCCAGCAGCGTAAACTTTGCAGGGTCTACCAGATGTTGAGCGGCCAAAATCGAAGCGATCTGGCGGACATTCCACCCTTCAGGAATGGTCACTACGTGCTCAATGGGAGTGGAATAGTAAAATACGAACAACGCGTTTAGCGGGCCCATTTCGGTTTTGAATGCATACTCGCCGGCTTTCATGCGGCGATTTCCGCCCGTAAGCTTAGCCAGTATTTTGAATGCCGTTGGCTGAGAGATAATTCCTTCTTGTTGGAGCAGTGTGCCGATCTTAGCAAGAGGGACACCGCGCGGAATCAGCACTGCTTTGTCTTCGTTCCCGTTTCCGGTGACGAGAGAATACGCTCCAATAAAAGCCACAAATACGGCCAGGAAAAACGACCAGAGTAGAAAGCGCTTTAGCATGGTGGAATGCACCTTTTTGGGGGTGGTTCTAGAGGCATTCTACCACAGGAAGGTGGCGTAGCCATCGTCGGAACGCCCAGGTCATTTCCAGAGAAGTGGGGAAGCGTTGCACCCAACCACGACGCAAAATCTGGTCACCCGGGTTCAAACTGGAGAACCACCGCTGCGCATCACCACCGCTCAGAATTCCAAGCGATCGTACATCAAGCGCTTGGGCCAGGTGCAGCGGCCCGGAGTCCACTGCGACCACTCCGTCCAAACGTTTTAAATAGGCTCCCAGTGTCCTGAAGGTAGACGGAAAGCATAGCTGGGTTTTCTGGGGGTGATAGCAAATAGACTGGAGTTTCTCGAGCGCTGCGCAATCATCTGGAGATCCCAAAAGAAAAAATTTTTCCACGAACGGCGAACGTGTAGCCTGCTTCAGAAAAGCTTCCCACCGTGCGAGCGGGTGGCTGCGGTTTTTGAGCCCTGCAAAAGGGCAAAAACCTAACCAGGGACCATTTTTCTTTCCCATGAGCGATTCGGCTTCATGCAGGTCCTGATCGAGGAGAACGGGCGCGCGAGAATACTGGGAGACCGAGGCGAGCAAGTTTGTGCCAAAGGCCGTGCTGAGAAATTCAGCAATATTGAGTGTCTCGCTTTGTCCGCGCGGTGTTTGCCTTTTGAGGGGGAGGCGCCGAACGACGGAAATCAGTTTGCTGTCGACAATAGCCGCAGCGTATTTTTCTGTGGCGGGGAAAAGCTCGAGCAAGTGGTCGGTTTCTTCAAATGCATCTGCGAGCAAGCTGACTACCCTCGAAAAACCCACTGGCAGCCCATTCTGCTGCAGGTGAGCAAGAAGCACTTCTGGTTTAAGCATCGCCCAATGCGAGGGAAGCACATGAACCGTAAAGCCGGGCTCTTTTTCGAATAGCGACGCATTATGACGCGATACTAACAAGTGCAGGGGTTCTAGCGGGAGGGCCGCTCTTAAGGCACGCAGGGCCGGCAGCGATTTGATCGCATCGCCCGCTTTATCGTGACGTAATAAGAGCGAGGGCAAAGTCATGCCTTATTTCCCCGTGGGAGGGCCTTGGGAAGCGAATCGGGATCCCAGGGGGTGTCTCGTTCTGTTGAGGTCATGAGATACATACATTGCTGCCAAGCCAAACTTCCTAGCGGGCGATTGTTTCCGCTGCGTTGCAGACCGCCGCGAGGCAACTGAAAAGTAGGTGTATGCGTGGGGCGGTTCCAGTGCAAGGTCCCCACTTGGAGGCTATCCCCGGCTTTTCTAAATGCATCGCGATCTTTGGAGTAGATAGAAGCCACCAGGCCGTGCTCAGAAGCGTTGATAATCTCAACCGCTTCTTCGAGTTCGCGCACGCCGTACAAAGCGACGTTAGGGCCAAAGATTTCGCTCTTTTGATAAACGCTCTTGGCATCATGTTTGGTCACAAGGTGTATCGAAGGTGAAACATAATGCCCTTTGGGATTTCGCTCCAAAGACTTTCCGCGCATGATTTCTTCGCACCCTTCTCTCACTGCAATGGCTTGGTAGCGAATGTAATTCTCCACTGCACCATCGTTAAGAAGAGGCCCCAAAAACGGAGCATCCTCGTCGTTCGTGTAGCCATAGCCAACGGATATTTTTTTGGAGAGCGTATGAAAATCCGCGGTAAAACGCTCCAATAGCGAGTGGTGGACGAGCACTTTATTCGCGGTGGTACGTCTCTGCCCCGAGGTTAAAAACGCGCAATAGAGCGTCTCATGCAACGCTTGGGCGTAGCGGCTGTCATCCCAAATGAGAACGCTGTTCTTTCCGACCATGTCGAGAACTGTTGTTTTCCAGTAGTCCGAAATGACTTGTTTTTTGATCTGCAGCCCGGTTTCGCAAGACCCTGTGTACAGAATGAGCTGCACCGAAGGGTGAGAGACGAGGCGCCGCGACACTTCTCCGTCTCCGTGTATCAGGTTAAAAACGCCTTTCGGGAAACCTGAAGTGTGCATAGCTTCCGCGATCGCCTGCCCACAGAGAGGGGCGTGTCGGGAGGCTTTAAACACAACCGAGTTGCCGTAGATCAGCGCTGGAATCAAGTGCAAATGCGAGTCCGAAATCGGGCTGATGCCAGGCGCAATAATGGCCGCAACCCCTTTGGGATAAGGGCGAACA
This sequence comes from uncultured Pseudobdellovibrionaceae bacterium, assembly GCA_964611895.1. Classification (GTDB taxonomy): domain Bacteria; phylum Bdellovibrionota; class FAC87; order UBA2466; family UBA2466; genus JAIEOG01. The sequence goes on along the minus strand of CAZTDN010000009.1, from coordinate 65,659 downwards.
AAGGTCGCAAATCCCGTGTCTGGTTCTTTTCCTTGTGTTTCACCCGGGGTGTTTTGCGCAGCGTGGAGGTAGTAATCCATTATTTGCAATGTATGGGAGATCTCCTCTTTCGCTTCCCAAAACGGTTTGCCCGTTTCAAAGCTCAATATCTCTGCCAGTGCTTCGGCTTTAAGTGAAAAGGCTTTCCTATACGCAGCCAATGCTGCCAGTCGATCGGACAGGGCGCTTTTTTTCCAATGAGCAAATCCATTCTCGGCAGCATCCACTGAAGCGGAAATGGCTTCATAGCTAAACCCACATACTACGGCTGGCGTGTCGATGTTACCTGGGTTTCGACTGTGCACCTCACCATTGGATTGGGTCACGACAACAAATCGCCCCTGGATGTAATTGCCTTGGTACTTCCGGGTTGGTGCATTCATGCGTTAGAGCCCCTTGTTTGAATTGGCATGGTGTAAATGGGATCGCCAGCACTGACTTGCAGCTTTTCCAAGGCTGCTTTGGACAAGTGAACGCCCCCTCGGGAAATATCGATAGAAGTCTGTGCGCAGATAAACTTACCATCGGCAAAAGTTCCGCAGAGGGCTGTTTCTTTTGTTCTTCGTTTCAAAGGCTCCCGGTGAACTTTTTGTTTTTTCGTGTCTCGAATGATCGTGATTTTGTCCGTGTCCGCCCAGTAGTGGGGGCCACCATCAAAGGGGTCTATGTGCTGTTTCCAGCGAAACCCGATTTTCTCGAGCATGTACCTTACGGGTTCAGTGGCCGTGCCCACCTTGCCGATGGCGTCCCGGGCCTCTCCGGGCAGCAAACAGGTGTAAATATCCCCTCGAGGAAATAAGCTGGTCACGAACTCCTTGTTTTTTCGAGAGAGTAAGTCGGCTTCCATGTAGGAGAGGTTGGTAAATTTTCGTCCCAAAGCCTCCCAGAGAATGCTTTCGCCGCTTTCGGTAAGCGGGGGCATCAACTCGGAAAGGATGCGGTCCTTAAAATCTCGGCGTCGCATTTTGATAAACAAAAATCGAGCGAAAGAGAGCTGTTGTCCAAGCTTTGCGCGGTGGCCTCGGTAGTTGGGGTCAAGCACCAGCCCCCCAATTTCAGTGGGCCCATCTTCATCAAATCGAAGGTGTAGGACGTTGTGGATGATGCCACTGTGAATCGACTCGCTGTACTTTTTGATTTCACGAAGCTCGAAATACATGTGCGGCACGGACGGACTCCCGTGGCGGGCAATAATCATGGAGCTGCCAATGAGCGAGCCGTCGTCGGTTTTTTCAATCACAAAAATATATTCGCGCGCGTGCTTGTCTTTTATTTCTCCGTTAAAAGAAGCCACAGAAAGCGCAATTTTTTCTTTGAGGATCTCCCTATCGTCGGGGAGGTTGATGAAGTAGACCTGTTGGCTCAAGGCATAGAGCCCCTCTAAGTCCTCTTCACGTGCACTACGGATGATAAATTCCGGATCCATTTTATTAGAGCCCCTCCCAGGGCTGAATCAAAATCTGTCGATAAAACTCCGTCGCAGTGCGAATTTGACTCATTAGGCAATGCTCATTGGGTTTATGAACATTATTCACGCTAACACCCGGCCCAAATACAATCGATTGGGCGCCATGAAAGTGGTACACGGCTGCTTCAGTGGAGGAGGCCTTTGTTTTTTTAACCGGCTTCACACCGCACGCTCTCAAGGCGCGGGACGCTGCTTTCATGAGGGTGTTTTCTTTTTCGCCGGCGAGAGGCAAATCAACCGAAATGTCGATCCAGCGTCCTGACTTGGGCAGTGCCTTTTCGAGTTGTTTCCGCAATTGAAAGGGGTCGACTCCCGGTAGTGTTCTAAAGTCAAAGGTGATTTCTGCGCGGTGGCCCTGGGTTTGGCAAAGGTTCCAGCTCAAGGTGGTTAGTGCGGGAGAAAATCGGCTGTCTTTGATTTTGCGGTATGAATGTTCGAGCTTGCGCACAGCTTGAACAAACTCAAACCAATCGGAAGTGGCCGAACCAGGGTTTGAGCACAATTGAGCGGTGGCCGATTCGGGCACGCGGTTGGAGTTCGTGCCACCGTTTAAACTGACGATGCCTAGTTTTTTTCGGGAGATATCCGAAAACGCTTTTTCGATAGCATTCACTCCCAATGCCGGGGTTGAACTATGCGCGGCCTTACCTTTCCAGGTCAGAGTTTTTTCTGTTGCCGCTTTTTCCAAGGGCAGGGACGCGCAAGCGATGACGTGCCCTTTGTGAGCGTAGATCAATTCTAAGTCCGAAGGTTCGCCGACGAGTGCAAAACGAGGTGTGACGCGTTTTTCTGCAAAGAGTTTTTGCACTCCTATCAAGCCCCTTTCTTCGCCATAGGTGCCTACGAGAGCGATGGGGCGATGGATTTTTCCCGCCTGTCGGATCGCCCAGAGCTTGCACAGGAAGTCGATTTTAACGTCTGCGGTGCCAAGGCCATAAACCCGATCTCGGACTTGGGTTGCTTTAAAGGGGTCGCCACCCGTCTTAGTCCAGGCGCGAGGATCTCCGGCAGAAACCGTGTCTAAATGGGTATTAAACAAGAGCAGATCCGGGTGAGTAGGGGAGTTATTGAAAGCGATGAGGTTTGAGAAAGAGGTCCCCTTTTCGCGAACCGTCTGCTCTTGAATTTTGAGGCCTGCCTCCTGGAGAAGGGGGCGCAAAAAGGCCACCACTTCCGCGTTGCTGCGGTGGGTTTCGCTGTTAATGCGGATGAGTCGGTGAATCCAATGCGTGGGAAATAGGTCCATGGGAATCGCTCGACGGTATCGCGTGGGGATCAACCTTGTCAACGCACGGCACCCCAAAGCTCAACTCGGCATATTGGTAACTAGTTGAAAATATATGGTAAAAATACGCACAGCTTGTGGCGCATGAGAGCCTATGGTAATCGTTTTGTCGACTTTTGAATGAGCGCGTTATTGGGACGTTTTCATCCAGCGGTCGAGGTTCAAACACGGTGTTAGACAGAATCCACGGCTGGCCGCAGCTCCTTGCCGACGTACAAAAAACCCTAAACTACGAATTCCGCGATCCCGCACGGGTTTGCGAAGCGCTCACCCATTCCTCGTATTCGAACGAAGATCGCAAACTCCACCCGGACTCGGCGGCCCTTGTTGACAACGAACGCCTGGAGTTCTTGGGGGATGCGGTAATTGGTTTAGTCATTGCGGATCTTTTGATGCGCCGGTTTCCGGAGGCGTCTGAGGGCAAGCTTTCCCGCTGGAGGAGCTACCTAGTCAGCCGTCGGCACTTGGCGGAACTAGCTTCTCAAGCGGGTTTGGGAGAGCGGATCTTGTTAGGTCAAGGAGAGCGCCGAACCGGCGGCTCGGAGAAGCGGTCTATTTTGGCTGCGGGCTTGGAGGCTTTGGTCGGAGCGGTTTTCCTGGATGGGGGGCTGCCAGCGGCAACGTCTGTTCTGGGCCGAATGTTTCAGGAAGCGGTGGATCGCCTGGCTTTGAATCCAACCGCCCCCGTTCCTTCGTTGGATAATAAAACTTATCTGCAAGAAGTTACCCAATCGATGTATAAGTCGACGCCCCTGTATCGCCTCGCGGAGACTTGGGGACCTGAACACGAGAAGACTTTTCGTGTAGAGATCCATATCGCCGGCAGGCTATTGGGAACTGGCGATGGCAAGAGCAAGAAAGAAGCTGAACAACAGGCCGCGAGTCTGGCGTTGGAATGGCTTGAAAGAGAAAGAACACAGTGATGAATCCAGGATATCGCAGCGGTTTTGTAGGCATTGTTGGTCCCACGAACTCGGGTAAATCTACCCTGCTGAACGCGCTTTTGGGAAAAAAGCTCAGCATCGTTTCGCCACGTGCGCAAACCACGTATCACGGCATTCGAGGAATCGACACGGGAGACCAGGTCCAGGTGATCTACGTCGACACACCGGGATTTCAACGTAACAAAGAATCCGTTGCGCGGATGCTTAATAAAGTCGCCGACAAAAACGCAAAGGATTGTGATCTGTTGGTTTGGGTGTTTGATGTTTCTAATCCCAAGATGTTTAGCCAAATAGAACAGCTTAAGGAGCGAATCGCTCAGCGCCCTCCTGAAAAATCTACGCTTGCCTTGAACAAAATAGATCGGGTTCGTCATCAAGACCTTTTGCCGATTCTTGCACGCATTGCGGAGTTGAAACTATTTGGCGACATTGTGCCCATTTCGGCCATTCGCGGAAACGGTGTGGATCGAATTGCGAGCCTGGTCAAACCTCGACTCCCAGAAGGCCAGCACTGGTATGCACCGGGCGAAGTGACCGATCGGTCTAAGGACTTTGTTTTGAGTGAGTTTATCCGCGAAAAAATCTACCGGGCTACACGGGAAGAAATTCCCTATACGGTTTGGGTTGAAATGGAAAATTGGAACGAGAGTGAGAGCGAAGCCCGGGTTCCTTCCTACCACGCTATTTTGCACGTTGACAGTGAATCTCGCCGAGGGATTTTGATCGGAAAACAAGGCGAGATGATGAAACGCATTGGAATCGCTGCTCGCAAAGAAATCGAGCAATACTTGGGGAAACAAATCTGTCTGAAACTGCATGTGAAAGTGCAGGCGGGGTGGAGAGAAGATGGGCGTCATTTAAACCGCTATTTGGAACTGGAATAAAGATGAGAAAAGAACCCCACATTGTCATTATCGGTCGACCCAATGTCGGTAAGTCGAGCTTGATGAATGCTCTTTTGGGTTACCGTCGAGCGATCGTCTTCGATCAACCTGGAACGACTCTGGATATCGTCTCCGAAAAGACGACGTGGGAAGAACGTACCTTTTTGCTCACGGATAGTCAGGGGATTTTTTCTGAGGAAGACTCGGGGGTTTTAGACGATCTTCTCCGGCTCGGGGACGCCTTTGTGTTTGTTGTGGATGCCCTTGCTGGGCCGACCCCCTTTGATAGGTGGATAGCAAGGCTTTCCAGGCAGACTCAAAAACCTATTTTGCTGTGTGTAAACAAAGTCGAGGCCAAAGAGGCGCACCCAGAAACAGATTTTGCTGAGCTGGGTATCGAAGAAGTTTTGAGTATTTCGGCGGCGCACCGATTCAACCTTTCGACAGTTAAGACCTGGATAACGAATACTTTGATCAACTCTCTCGGGGTAGAGCGCAACACTGAAAAAGCCGCTCAAGGAATTGCTGAAAGTCAGGGAGCGCGGCCGGCGTCCTCTGCCCGAAGAACTGCAGTCACCGAGGGGGAGGCCCCGCTTACGATCGCTTTCATAGGACGTCCCAACACCGGGAAATCCACTCTGATGAATGCTTTGTGCGGAGCGAGTGTGTCCCGAGTCAGCCCAGTTCCTTTGACGACTCGCGATCCGGTGAGCCAGGAACTCAAGACGCCACACGGTTGGGTACATTTGATCGATACGGCAGGGATGCGCCGCCCTCGTAGCGACAAGTCTGAGATCGAAGTTTTTTCAATTCAGGCGTCCACGCGAGCGCTCCGGCAAGCAGATGTGGTGTTTTTGCTGATAAACTGTGTTGAAGGGGTGACGGATCAGGATATCCGACTGTTGAATCTGATTGTCGAGGAAGGGCGTCCCACGGCGATCTTGCTCAATTTCTGGGATCAGCTTGGGAGTCGCGATCGCAAAAGTTTTGTGGGGAGCACGGACTTTCAAAGTTATTTAGAGACTTTCCACCTGGTTCCTCTGAGCGGCCTAACGGGTTTTAATACCGAGCAGATTCTTCCCCTGGCGTTTCGACTTTATCGCCAGGCGCAAAAGCGCGTGAAGACTTCTCGGCTGAATGAGGTGGTAGAAAAAATCATCGCGCATAACCCTCCCCCAAATGCCGGTCGACAGAATTTTAATATCCTCTATGCGAGTCAGGTCCGAGTGGATCCGCCGACATTTGTTTTCTTCATGAACCGGGAGAACAATATTCCGGATCATTACCGTACTTATATGGAAAAACAGCTCAGAACAAAACTAGGCTTCAAAGGCCAGTCCATTCGTGTTCTTTTTCGAGGTCAAAAGTCTCGACCTAAGCCTGGGTGGATCAAAGCGCGGGAATAGCTCTGTCGCTCAACGTAGAAAACTCATGACTATCGGGCAGGATCGCCCCAATCGAAATGGCGAGGAAGCTCCCGCGGTCGAAGCAGGGGTTGGCTTGAGGAGGTACTTTGAAGTACTTTTCGAGATCACGTTTCCCTTCGGATCTACATAAAGATCACCAGCACCGTGGTATTCCAATCCCGGCAGCGTTTCGGCGATTCTTGCCGAAGTGACGAGCTCCAAACCCCTACGCGCCGCATTAGCCAGGCGTTGGAGGGTGGCCGATGGGTTGTTTTCGGAGTCAAAAAAGGTTCCCTCCGGATTGGCTAGGGTTGCGGTGTCGGTTCGGGGGAGTGAAATTGAAGCAAAACTTCCCGGCAAAGAGCGTATTTCGACGCGGTACCCCATCTTCGCGCAGTAGATATGCAGCAGATTTGCCACTCGATTGGTATCGCCCTCATCCAAATCGTTTACGTAAAACACGCCTGGTCTTCCGGGGTTTGCTTTTACCAGGTTATCGACCCGTGCGTACAGAGTGGCCAGTTCAGGTTTTTCATGGGATTGGAGATGAATTGAACCGGAACGAACATTCGCTGCGCCATACTCAATGTGCGACCATTCTTCCGCGCAAACTGGTCGGACGAATAGAAAAAAAATCAGTGTGATTCCGACGCTAGAACAGCGCATTACTCATTGTAGCATGCCTACGGCTGCGACGTTACTTTCCGAAAGTCCATGCTATCCTGATCCCATGCGCTTGTGGCTTAACCGGCTGGGATTGGCAGGGTACTGGGCCGCTGGGTGCTGGGGTCGACGCTCTTGCTCCCAAGCTATCGTGTTGGGGATTTCCAACCGCACTTGCGCGGATTTTTTTCTGTCGGAGTTACGGGGGCGGTTCTCCCGGGTTTGGGTTGGGCTTTCGTATTCAGAGGGCGTGCCGGCTGGGTTTCTAGCAAGGCGTTTTCTAGCTTCTGGCTTCAGGAATTTTTCTCTCCACGGCTTCTGGAATCGAAAGCGCAGCTACCGAAGACAAGTCCGCCGGTGGCTTCTAGCGTACCCCGCGGCCGAGGTCTTTTTGCCTCTCGAACCCTCACCGCAACGGCGTATTGCCGATGAAATCGCGGCAGATCTGGGAAGAAAGCGCTGGGTGTTTACGCACCACTTTGATTGGCTGGCAAAAGACCTACCTGATTTAGGGCGCCCCGGAGCCCATTTTTTGGTGCCCGATAAGCGGCTGCAAACCCTACTATTGAATCGGGGCGTGCCTGAATCCAATATTCATTTTTGCTTACCAAAACGTCTTAGCCTGGTTGAGCCGGCGCATTTTAAAAAACAGGCAAATGAAAAGGGGTTTAGGGGATATCTCCTCTATGCCGCCCAAAGCGATGCCTCAGAAGCGCAGCGACTGAGGCTACTTGAGGAAGTGATGTCGGGCTTTCCGGAATGGGTATTGTGGGTGCGTCCCCATCCTCAGGTGCCTTTGTCTGCGGTCTGGAAACGGGGAGTTAAGAATATCGAAATGGCACCCCCGGGCTTGTTGGTAAGCTTGGTAAATGAAACGGCTCTTTTTTTGACCGGGACTTCCTCAGGCATCTACGAGGCGGTTTGGTTGCACAAGCCTGCCATTGTGGTCAATCCGGAAGCGGAGCCTTATCCCCACTTTGTCGTGGACTCTGGACTTGCCCAAGAAGCTCGGAGTGAATCAGAGCTGCGTCGCTATATGACCGAGGTCTTAAGTTGAAGGCGGTGTGAGGGTTCTAAAATCAGACTGGCGCAAACCCTCGTAAAGTACCACTGCCGCGGCTTGGGCAAGATTGAGGCTACGTACCAAATGGGTACGCATCGGGATTTGCAAAAAACGTCCTTCGAACTCCTGCATCCACTCTTCGGGGAGCCCTTTGGTTTCACTCCCTAAAACCAGGTAAGAACCCTCGGGATACTCCACTCGATCGAAGCGATTATGGGCTTTTTTGCTGAAAAAGAACATTTCCTGCGGAGCTTCGGACTTTAGGAAAGTCTCCCAGCTCTCGTGCTCTCGAATGTCCACATGCTCCCAATAATCTAAACCGGCGCGTTTAACCGCCGCGGCGTCCGTCTGGAAACCCAGCGGGTGGATGAGGTGCAAAACTGAGCCCGTACAGGCGCACAGACGGGCAATTGAGCCAGTGTTTTGAGGGATCACTGGCTGGTGCAATACGATGTGAAATGGCTTAAACATGCCCATCGTCTTTAGCACACTGGTATTGAATTGCGAGTGGGACGCCACTAGACTGGCGCGCACTATGACGCCTTCCGTTTCACCCGAATCTCCTCCCATTCCGCAGGCGGGAAAAGCTCTACATATCAAGACTTTCGGCTGTCAGATGAATGTTTACGATTCGGATCGGATGGCGGCGAGTTTGCGGGAGAACGGGTACTGGTTCGAGCCTAATCTCACCGAAGCCGATGTGATCCTGATCAACACGTGCAGCATCCGGGCAAAGTCCGAGCAAAAAGTGCTAAGCCTTTTAGGGCAGCTCAAACCTCTTAAGGACAAAAAACCCGATTTGGTCATAGGAGTCTCGGGGTGTGTGGGCCAACGGATGGGACGAAGCTTGCTCCAGCGAGTACACCATCTGGACCTTGTCTTTGGTCCGGATAGCGTTGAGCGAGTGGTGTCCCTTGTCGAGGGGGCGAAAAAGCAAGGCAAGCGCACTGTAGATACTCAGATGGACGCTCCTGGGCGCACCTACTCTCAGCCGGCGATAGTGCACCAAGCACGTCCGAGTGAGTTCCTCACCATCATGAAAGGCTGCGACCATTTTTGCACCTACTGCATTGTTCCTTTTGTGCGGGGTCGTGAGAAAAGCCGTCCCATCGCGGAAGTCATTCAAGATGTCGAAAAACTAGTCGCCCAAGGTACCAAAGAAGTCGTTTTCCTGGGGCAGAACATCAACACCTATGGAAAAGGGACTTCCGAGAATCTGGCCCAGCTCATTGAAAGAGCTAATAACGTTTCCGGATTGGAGCGCATTCGTTATGTGACTTCGCACCCTCGAGATTTGGGTGTCGACTTGATAGAACAGTTTGGGCGAGTGGAAAAGCTATGCCCGTCGTTACACTTGCCCTTTCAAGCAGGAAGCGATCGTATTCTCAAACGCATGTCTCGCTTGTACACACGCGATCAATATCTGAGCAAAATTGAACTTCTGCGCAAGGCCTGTCCGGATATTAGTTTGTCGACGGATATAATTGTTGGTTTTCCAGGTGAGACTGAGGAAGAGTTTGAGCAAACGCTCGAAGTTGCACGCCAAGTCGGTTTTGCGCAGTGTTATATGTTTAAGTACTCTCCGCGTCCGGGCACGAGGGCCATGAGTTATCAGGACGAGCTGGTTCCGGAAGCGGTTCAGGATGAACGCCTGAAGCGTTTGCAGGCGATTGCAGTTCCTTCTTCCGAGGCCGAAAACAGGCGAATGGTCGGTCGTCGAGTGCCTGTTTTGGTGGAGGCTCTAGATAAAAAAGATCTTTTCTACAGTGGGCGAGATCCGTACGGTAAGCGAGTCCATATTTTAAATGCAGGTCAGGCGTGCTTGGGAAAAATCGTCGACGTGGATATTACCGAGTCTAACGCTTCTAACTTGAGAGGTTACTATGTCGGAGCTCCCCGTATTAACAGGGGACTTGAAACGCGATTATCCGCATCGCTTTGAGTCTCCCCAAATTCACCCCGCCGCTTTTATCTTTCCCGGCTCCCAAGTCTACGGCGATGTGCATATCGGCCAAGAGAGCGCTATTTGGTTTAACTCGGTCGTGCGAGGCGACGTGAACTACATCCGCATTGGAGACCGAACCAATGTACAAGACCTCAGTCTCATCCATGTTTCATACAAGGCCAGCCCTACTATTTTGGGTAATGACGTGACTATCGGACATTCTGTTGTTTTGCACGCTTGCACGATTGGCAACTCCGTACTGGTGGGCATGGGGTCAGTGGTGCTAGACGATGCTGAAATTGGAGATTTTGTTATTTTAGGAGCAGGGAGTTTAGTGACTCCGCGCACGAAAATTCCCAGCGGGACTAAGGCGTTTGGTCGTCCCGCAAAAGTGGTCGCAGAACTCACTGACGAAGAGAGAGCTCGCATCTCTTTCAATGCACGCCACTACGTAAATCTGGCGAAATCGTATACTTCCCAAATTTCCAACCGCTTTTCTTCAAGTGCACAGCCACCGCGATGAGGCAAAGAAAGACAAAGGTCGCGGGCCTCAGGATGGCGACTGTCGTGACGGCGCTCAGTGCGTAAATCATCAAGCCAATCGTGAGTGGGTACCCCAGTTGGTGCACCCTATGTGAGATGAGCTTTTGCATTTTCAATCCAAACTGGGACGCTGGGATGAGGTTGATTACCGAGAACGGAGACAAAAGAATGCCCGCTAGAATTCCATCCAGCATAGCGGCTTGGGAGAGTGGGACAGACGCGGATTTGGTCATCGCCGTAAAAAGCGTAAAAAATGCGGCAGCGAATCCCCCGGTTGTAAATCCCAGGGCGATTCCGCAAATGAAGGTAAAAAAGACATTCCCCGTTGGATGTAGAGAAGGGTTGAGCGTGGTAAACACCAAGTCCGTCACGCCGAGCTGAGTACTCATCGTCGTGAGAGACAAAGCTAACACAAGCGCGCCTCCCCACCGATAGCAGCACCGCCACGCCCGTTTCCAGTCCACGTCAAAAGGCCAAATGAGTTGTCCTAATACTAGTCCTGTGCCAATGCGGGTGAGGTGGCCAATGGATTGACTCTTGCTAAAGAAAAAGCAAATGCCTTCTACCGCGCAAACGCATATCAAAGTCCGCCAAATACCAGGGAGTTTCCAAAAAAAGGTCTCTTTCCGCACCGGTGTGTATTGCAAAAATATGAAGAGCAAGCAGGCGAACGTGAAATACCGGGGCATTCGCAAGCTAGCTGCCGAGAGGCCGTGAATGGGGTCTGGGGTGAGCGAAAGCAAGTACACGCTCAAGCAAAGAGCGGCGACCTGCAATCCCAAGAGCGGCGCGACGCGTTTTGCTGCGCCCCGAAAGGGAAGCAGCAGTCTTCCGGTTAGAGTAAACGCTGCCGGGTTCCACAAGCTCAGGGCTGCCAGAACGCCGCGGTTTAACCACCTGGCTTCCATGGGTACAGCAGAGTGTGTGCGAGCGGGTTTGCGATGGGCTCGACATAGTGCGACCCAGACTACGACAAGCAGCATTCCGAGAGTCGCAGGCTCTTGGGTAAAAGTAGTTTTAATGACGCGCACGGCCGAGTGCGTTGCTTGCACCAGGCTGGCACCGCACATGGCCAAATGAATTGCTAAACAAAGCCAAGCCGCAAAAACGACCGC